>NZ_KV836048.1:0-209325 GCF_001838215.1 Corynebacterium sp. HMSC061H03 | reverse complement strand
GCCGAGCGGACACACTTTTTGCTACTTAACCCTAAACGGCGAGCACACTACCCAGGGCAGATACAAGAAAACCCCCGGTCATTTCGACCGAGGGATTTCATACTGGTGGAGCTAACGGGACTCGAACCCGTGACCCCCACACTGCCAGTGTGATGCGCTACCAGCTGCGCCATAGCCCCAGAATCAACATCGAAGTGGCTTTCACCCTCCGCTGTGGACTCCTCAAAGGCTACATGGCACTGTCATGTATCACCAAATCCGCATGTAGAACACTCTTTTACGCATTCGCCGAGTACCCCAGAGCGGATCTGCCGAACATGAACTGAAGATGAATCATGTAAGCGTGCACGGATCCTAGCGCAGGGCCACCTTGACCCACTGCCCCAGTCCGCCATCACCGGAAATGTTCTCCAGAATATCCTTGCCATCGACAAAGACATGCGGCGAGGAAACCTTGCCCAAGCGCTTCTCAAGGTCATCGAAGTTAGCGTTTGCGCTTGCCTTGGCCTCGGTGGTGTCGATGCCGGAGCGGACTTCGCTGACAATTTCGTCAGCGACACCGAGCTGCTCCAGACGGTCAGCCAGCTCGTCATTGCTCCACGTGACGGAGTTCTGCTGGTCAGCCATCATCATTGTGTGGAAGTTCCAATATGCGCGAGCATCACCGGTCTCAGCAATCTTGCGGGCAATCGCGTAGACGCGAGTGGAGTGACCGTCACGCTGCTCCTTCTCCTGACCATCCAGGAAGTTCAGCGTGCGGTATTCCGCGACAAGCTTGCCGTCGTTTAGCGCCTTGAGCTCATCATCGTGGCCCTCTTCGCTCATCTGAGCGCAGTAGTGGCACGAGAAGTCCTCAAAAATTGTGGCCGTCTTAGCCCCTTCGGCGCCATCCTTGCTTAGCCGGATGACATCGCCGTCGAGTGCGACGGAGAAGTCGACGTCCTCATCTGGAAGTCCCTCAATCGGCTGCGACCGGCCGATGTAGATAACTCCGCCGATAACAACTGCAACGACAGCAAGAAGGGCAATCAGGCCGACGACGAAGCCATTGCCCTTTTCATTTGGGTTCTTAATCTTCTGACTCACACCGCTTACGATAGCGGTGTTTTCTTGCCAATGACACAATTGTGCCTGAGAAAACGGAAATGGTTGCTAGACCCCATCGCTAGGCCCATCACCCGGCCCCATCCCTCTGACCTATCCCCTAGGCTTCCTCTCTAGCCAGCGGGCTAGGCGTAAATGGCAAATTTCTTCCACGGCCACACGTACACAAATACCGCCAAGGCCAGAAAACCTATATCTCGGGCGATTTCCGTCAGATACGTAGCGGGGCCAGCGTTCTCGTCGTAGCCACCGCCACCAAAGCAACCGCAGTCAATCTGCAGGCCGCGCGCCCACGCCGAGATAATGCCTCCGATGAACACCAGCAAGAGCGCCCCCGACAATACTGCTACCGGACGCAAGAAAAGCCCCAATACCAGTAAGAGTCCCAGGATGACTTCGAAGGCGGGCAGCGCAACCGCTACCATCGGCACCAAGTCGCTCGGCAGCAGCTCATAAGCTTGCACTGCCTGACGCGATTCCAGCGGGTTCAGCAGTTTGATAAGACCCGAGTACAACCAAACTGCAGCCAGGCCGAATCGGGCCACCACGCCTACGAATTTCTTCATACGCAGAAATATTAGTACAGGCTAACTGTTTACAGCTAGCCCAACGGCTACCGATTACCCGTTCAGAACTGCCGAGACCACGTCTTGCGCCTCAGCCTGAACCTGTGCCAGGTGATCCGCCCCCTTGAAGGACTCCGCGTAAATCTTGTACTTATCTTCGGTGCCCGACGGACGTGCTGCGAACCAAGCGTTCTCCGTAACCACCTTGAGGCCACCAATCGCAGCTCCGTTACCCGGCGCTTCGGTCAGTTTGGCTGTGATGGTCTCCCCAGCCAGGGTGTCGGCCTTGACCTGCTCCGGCGAGAGCTTCTTCAAGATTGCCTTCTGCTCACGGGTTGCGTCCGCATCGGTGCGGGCGTAAGCCGGGGCACCGTACTTATCGGCGAGCTCTGCGTAGAGCTGCGATGGAGTCTTCTCGGTCACGGCCTTGATCTCGCTGGCCAGGAGGTCCAGGATAATGCCGTCCTTATCGGTAGACCACACAGTGCCGTCGTGACGCAGGAACGATGCACCGGCGGATTCTTCACCACCGAAGCCGATAGTGCCGCCGAGCAGACCCGGGACGAACCACTTAAAGCCAACTGGTACTTCCACGAGCTGGCGACCCAAGTTGGCAACGACGCGGTCGATCATCGATGAGGACACCAGCGTCTTGCCGACCGCGGTGTCCTGCGACCAGCCCGGGCGATGTGCGAAGAGGTAATCAATGGCAACGGCCAGGTAGTGGTTCGGGTTCATCAGGCCCGCGTCCGGTGTCACAATTCCGTGGCGATCGGAGTCCGCGTCATTGCCGGTGGAGATGTCAAACTTATCGCGGTTACCAATCAGGGACGCCATCGCATTCGGCGAAGAGCAGTCCATACGAATCTTGCCGTCTGTATCCAGCGTCATAAAACGCCAGGTCGCATCAACCAGCGGATTGACCACAGTCAGATTTAGATTATGCGCCTCGCCAATTGCGCCCCAGTAATCCACCGACGCACCACCCATTGGGTCAGCGCCGATATGCACGCCGGCATCACGGATGGCGTCGAGGTTGACAACATTCGGCAGATCCGACACGTATGCATTGAGGTAGTCGTGCTTTACGACGAGGTCTCCTGCCTTATCCACCAGCTGGCGCTTAACCCCATCCAGGCCTTTAGCCAGGTATTCATTGGCGCGGGCTGCGATCCAGTCCGTCGCATCCGCGTCCGCCGGACCACCAGTCGGAGGGTTGTACTTAAAACCACCATCCCGTGGCGGATTGTGCGAAGGGGTAATAACGATGCCGTCGGCACGCGCGGAACTACTACCCGTCGGACCTCCCTCCACGTCGCGGTTGTACGTCAGAATCGCGTGGCTGACGGCCGGAGTCGGCGTGTAGCGATCCTGAGCGTCAACCATCACGGTGACGCCGTTGGCCGTGAGCACCTCGAGGGCGGAAATCATTGCCGGCTCGGACAGGCCGTGGGTATCGCGACCGACGTAGAGCGGACCTTCAATGCCCTGGCCCTTGCGGTAATCCACGATTGCCTGGGTGGTGGCATGAATGTGGTCTTCGTTGAAAGCGCCGTCGAGGGAGGAACCGCGGTGACCAGAAGTACCGAAGACGACCTTCTGGTCGGGGTTATTCGGGTCCGGGTGCTTTGTGTAGTAGGCAGTGACCAGTTCCGCGACATCGATAAGGTCGGATGGCTGGGCCAATTGCCCGGCGCGCTCATGAGCCATTGTGGGTATCCTCCTGCTGAATCGGCGAATTGCGCAACCACCGATTTCACCGCCGACGAGCCGGCCGGAATGGGGAAACCGGACTTAAATGCGCTTCCTCTTCCCCAGTGTCCCCGTTTTAGGGTCAGCGCGCATGGCAAGAACCACTCGGTAAGGCAAACTCGCCCCTGCAATAGGGTGCAGTAGGTAGATTGTCGCGTGCCGACGGGAACACCTCCTGGTGAAAGATTCCGAATTGCCGGCGCTTACCTCCCCTTTCGCCACTGTGCTAGCGTTTTCACCGTGAATGAGGAATCTGTCGCTGCGAAACTGCCATCAGCAGGACAAGCGCAGGTTCTCATGGCCCTGGTTGTGGCCGGCGGTGCCGCTATTGGCGCAGTAAGTCGCTTTCTGCTCAGCGCGGCAGTCGATGCGATTGTGAGTTCGGGAATTAGCGCAGTTTCGACCACTGTCATCAACTTGTTGGGCTGCTTTCTCTTCGGTCTGGTCAGCAGTATTGCGTTTGCTAATCCTCGGCTTTCCGCTTTCTGCGGTACTGGCTTTTGTGGCGGTTTCACCACTTTCTCCGCATTTATCATTCTTTTGTTGGCACAGGCGGACACGTCAGTAGTGCTGATTGTGAGCGTTGGACTTATTCACCTGCTGTGCTGCCCTCTCGCCTACTGGCTGGGCACCAAGTGCTCACGGGAGGTCGCGGAATGACCGGCGATCTCCTCAGTTCTTTTCCCTCGGCGCTCTCTGCCATTCTCGCTATCGCAGTTGGCGCCGCTGTAGGTGGAGCGCTGCGCTATACGCTGGCCGAACTTGCGGTGAAGTGGGCTGATTCCAAACTTCCCGGAACGTGGACCGCGAATATGATTGCCTGCTTCGTCGCCGGTGTCGCTGCTGTGGTGTGGTCGCGGGGAACGTCGATAAGCAATGGCATGACGTCTGCCCTGGCCTATGCGACGGTAATGATTGGCTTCGCCGGCGGCCTGTCGACGTGGTCGACGCTCGCCGGAGAGATCGTACGCCTTAAGGACCAACACTTTTGGAGGCCATGTGGGTACGTTGCTCTCACACTGATTGGCGGAATAATCTTTGCTTTCGCCGGAATGTGTTTACCCCCAGTTGTGGCGAATTAGTAGCACAATGATCATTTTCTGAGAATTTAATGATCGGGTTTAGGCTTTCTACCAGTAAAGTTCCACAGCATGGAAAGCTTCAGCGATTTTGCCTCAGCGGCGGATAGTTTTATTTGGAGTCCGTATCTCCTGATCCCCGCGCTGATTGGCACCGGAATCATTTTGACCATTCGCCTGGGTGCAATTCACCTGGTCAAACTCGGCCCGGCACTGCGCCTCGGACTCATCGACCGTAGCGACGAAGATGCCGAGGGAGATATCACCAACTACCAGGCGCTTGCGACGGCTCTCGCGGCGACTGTCGGTGTCGGCAACATTGTCGGTGTCGCTACCGCGATCGGTCTGGGTGGCCCCGGTGCGCTGTTCTGGATGTGGGTGACCGGCCTGCTAGGTATGGCATCGAAGTACT
The DNA here is from genome assembly GCF_001838215.1 of Corynebacterium sp. HMSC061H03. Lineage (NCBI taxonomy): Bacteria > Bacillati > Actinomycetota > Actinomycetes > Mycobacteriales > Corynebacteriaceae > Corynebacterium > Corynebacterium sp. HMSC061H03. The sequence goes on along the minus strand of NZ_KV836048.1, from coordinate 204,412 downwards.
CCGAGGCATTCCTGGGTGTAAAGTACCGTCAGGTCGATTCAGCTGGCGAACAGTCCGGTGGTCCGCAGTACTACCTGCGCAAGGCCATCCCGAATGGTTTTGGTAAGACACTGGGCATTCTCTTCGGCGTCTTCGCAGCGCTGGCAGCCTTTGGCATCGGCAACCTGACCCAGGGCAATGCCGTGGCCTCGAACCTGGAAAACAGCTTCGACATCGATCCGACGCTCTCCGGCATGATCATGTTCATTCTGGTGGGCGCAGCTCTGATGGGCGGCATTAAGTCGATTGGCCGCATCACCGCCAGCTTTGTGCCGATGATGATTGTGCTCTACATCGGTGCGGCCGTGTGGGTGCTCGTCGCCAATGTTTCGGCGCTGCCTGAGACCTTTAAGCTCATCTTCACCGATGCTTTCACCGGCACCGCGGCCGTTGGTGGGTTCGCAGGCTCCACGCTGATTCTCGCCCTGCAGATGGGTGTTGCCCGCGGTCTGTTCTCCAACGAGTCGGGCCTGGGTTCCGGCGCTATCGCCGCTGCCGCCGCATCGACTACTCACCCGGTTCGTCAGGGTCTGGTCTCCATGACTCAGACCTTCATTGACACCATCATCGTCGTGTCCTTCACCGGCCTGGTTATCATCAGCACCGGTGTTTGGCAGGATGGCAACGTCGACACTGGCGCTCTGACTGCTGAGGCATTCTCCCGCGGTCTGCCTGGCCACTGGGGTGGCACTATTGTCACGCTGTCGGTTGTCTTCTTCGCATTTTCCACCATGCTGGGCTGGTCCTACTACGGTGAGCGCGCATTCGAGTCCCTGGTCGGTCGCCGCGGCACCGGCCTCTACCGTGCGGCCTTCACCTGCGTGGTCTTCGTCGGCGCTGTTACTCATCTGGAAACCGTCTGGTCCGTCGCCTCGGCTCTCAACGGTCTGATGGCGCTGCCGAACCTCATCGGTCTGATTGTCCTGTCCGGGCTCATTGCGCGCGAGACAAAGGCCTACCTCAAATTTGACCCGCAGCTGCGCGCAACGGCTGCAGAGATCGATAAATGGCAGTCTCAGCAGGACTTCGAGGCCTTCAGCAAGAACTAGCTCAAACTAGCAGCTGCTCGTAGGGGCTACGGCAAAACCTACGAGCAGGTCTGCGCGGTCTCCGGCTTTTCGATTGCCGCAAGCGCGTCGTCAAGCACAGAGACCTTTACCAACTTCATATCGCCTCGGTCGGCAGTCACCGCTTCTGCGCAATTGCCTTCCGGCACGAAGAACATCTCGGCGCCCTCATCTCGGGCGGCCGAGATTTTGTGTGTAATGCCACCGATTTCGCCCACGTTGCCGGCAGCGTCAATAGTGCCGGTGCCAGCGAGGTGCTGCCCCTCGGTCAGATCGCCTGGACTCAGCTTGTCGATCACTCCGAGCGTCATCATGAGACCTGCCGACGGACCTCCAATGCCGCTGAGCTGGTACTCAACCTTGGTGTCGTCCGCGGATTGCGCCCCCATCCCGACGCCGAGCAGCGCGGCATTCTTCTGATGCGGGTTTTCCGCCAGTGTCACAGAAATATCGACGGCTTTCTCGGGGTCAGAGTCCTCGCTCTTAGCAACCTTCTGCTTATCGACGGTCGCAGGCTTGACCCTCAACGTGACAGTATCGCCCGGGTTGCGTCCGGCAATAATCGCCTTGACTTGCTCAGGCTTGCTTACTGCCACCCCATCCACTGCGAGAATCACATCGTCTTCATGCAGTCGCCCATCAACGGGGCTATCCGGCACTGTGTAGGCGACGGTGACTTCCATCGGCAACCCGAGATGTGCCAGCGCAGCGGAGGTGGCGTTGGCCTCCGACTCGGTGAATGCAGCTTTGTTCTCCTCTTCCACCTCGTCCTGGCTCTGGCCCGGAGGGAATACCGCCTCAATGGGGACGATATCGTTGTCACGATCGAACCACAGGCCTATGACCTGCGGCAGTGTCAGGTTATGCCTGACTGCGACGGTTGTCATATCCAGCGTGCCCTTAGAGCGTTCGGAGTCCGCAGCACTGCCGCTGACCGAGATGATGCTCTTTCCCTCGACATCGCTGAGGACATCGAAGACCGGGCCAGGCCCCTGCGCGGCATAGGGCACTGTCAGCGTTGGCAGCGAAAGCACAGTTGCCAACGCGGCGATGGGCACAGCGCCCGCGACAAGAGTTTGGGTACGACGATTCACAAATAACACCCTACATTCTCGCTGTCTGCCTACTGGACACCTGATGAATCTTGTCCGTGTCTGTTCGCTGGGCGCGAAGTTGCCAATAAAGTGGTGCTTTTAAGTACTCACGCGGGTCATTGCCCGGTACGGTGGGAGCATGAGTTCTAACGGATTTGGCTTTGGTCCGAACGACAATGATGACGATCGCGACGACGCTGGCAACAATGACTCCGGTCAGGGCGGCCAGGGCGGCCAGGGCGGTCCTTTCGGTTTCTTTGGGTTTCCCTTCGGCGGCATGGGCGGCGCCGGTGGCTTCGGTTTCGGCGGCCCCGGGCAACCCGGCAGCGGTGCCTCCGGCAAGGGGGACCAGCCGAACTTGGGCGATATTCTCAACCAGTTCGGCGAGATGTTCTCCGGCATGGGGCAGCGATTCCAGGAGTCTAACTCTGGCCCTGTCAACTACGACGCGGCCGAGCGCGTTGCACGGACCCGTCTTGGCACCCCGGCTCCAGTGAAGGACTCAGCCCGCGAGGCGCTGACTGATTCCTTGCGCCTGGCCGAACTGTGGCTAGACGACGTCACCTCCCTTCCCGCTGGTGTCAACCGCGTAGAAGCGTGGAATAGCCTGCAGTGGTTGGAGAACACCAAGTCGACATGGACTCGCCTTGTCGATCCCGTCGCCAGCCGCATGAGTGATGCCTCTCTCGAGGGCGTTCCAGAGGAAGCTCGCGAGATGATGGGCCCGATGCTGGGCATCATGCGACAGATGAACTCGATGAGTTTCGGTACGCAGCTAGGAAATGCGCTAGCTGAGTTGGCACAGACGAGCCTGACTGGCTCTGACCTCGGACTGCCGCTACACACCACTGGTGCGGCGGTACTGCTGCCAACGCATCTCGTAGCTCTCGCGGAGGAACTCGAGGTTCCAGCGCGCGATCTGTTTATCTACGCCACTGCCCGCGAAGCTGCCCACCAGCGTCTCTTCGACCGTGTGCCATGGCTGGCTGAACGCATGATTTCCTCTGTCGAGGAGTACGCCGCCGGCATCGTCATCGACTACTCCGCGATTGAAGAGGCCGCCCGCGGTCTGGATATTGAGAACATGCAGGATCCGCAGCGTATGCAGGAAGCTATGAGCGAGCTGCAGAATATGGATCTGAGCCCGAAGATTCGTTCTCGTAACGAGAATGCTCGTACTCGTTTCCAGACGCTGCTAGCACTGGTCGAAGGGTGGGTGGACATGGTTGTCACCGATGCCCTCGGTGAGCGGCTACCGGGTGCCGCACAACTGGATGAAGCCTGGCGTCGTCGCCGCGCCACCGAAGGTGCTGAACAGGCGTTGGAGAAGGCCACCGGCATTGACCTCGGCTCCCCCAAGGTGCGTGAGGCAACCAACTTGTGGCACCGCCTGACCACCGCTGTGGGCATCGAGCGCCGCGACAAGGTCTGGGATCACCCGGACTTCCTGCCCGTGGCAGAGGATTTGGATGAACCCGCGGCCTTTATTGACTCGGTTCTAGGCGGCTCGGACAACGATGACTTCGACCCGATCGCAGAGCTTGAAGAACAGCTGCGCAAAGAAGCCGAAAAGCGCGCGGCTGAGGGCAAGGACAGCGACACCGGCGAGGACAATTCTGGCGACGCCGACGACGATAAGTAGCGAGTTAGCTCTGGGTTCCCCAGCGCTGATACGCCTCTAAATAGCCCCGTGCCCGTTCGTGGTACGGGGCTTTTGCCGCCCAATACCAGAACTCTTCGGTATGACCACCGTCGACGAAAGTGTGCACCAGTTCGTGCACAATGACGTCGTCGAGGACGTACCCCGGGACGTCGGCAAGCCGGTGCGAAATGCGAATGCGCCCAGGACTATCGACGCCGCCAGTGACCGATGCCCACCTGCGCGACATATTCTTGACCCATTTGATTGATTCGAACCGCGGGCGATCTTCCAGCACCGTACGAGAGAGCAGCCGTGCGCGGCGCTCCAGCTCGGAATTATCCAGGTTGCTGCCAACTTTTTTCCGCACTCGCGCAACAATTTCATTGACCTGCTGTTTTTCCGCAGCGGCGCTGAGATCATCCGGAACCATGACAATGATCCGGTTTCCCTCCGCGCGGGCGGACACAGTACGGCGGCGGCGCTTCGAGCGCCGAACCTCAACATCCGGGCCGTACTCAGGTCGCTTGGTGCTCATGCTTTTTAAGCGTATATGCTCTGCGCTGCGATTGCGTAAAACCTGGCCCCGGGGTAAAAGATATTTTTATGGGGGAATACAGGGATACGTCTCGGGGGCGGGATGGTACGGCTGGCGTAATAGGTTCGGACGCATCCGCGGCACAAACACTTGCAGCGCCTGCCACGGACTACGCGCTGCGGCCGGAGATACCGATTATCATGCGCCCAGGCGCGCGGATTCAGTTCGGCGTGGAACCGGAGCGCAGCATGATTCTGCCGCTTTCCGATGACACCCCGCCGGGACCTGTCTTCTCGGCGCTTCTTGCAGCTCATAGAGGTAGCACCTTAAGCGAGGCCTTTGCTGACAGTCACGGCAAACTGTCACCGCAGTTCATTACCGCACTTATCTCCGACCTTCACCGAGCCGCACTGGTCCAAAAACCCCCGACACGGCGGAGGATTACGCTAATCGGTCGGGACAGTTTGCGCACCGGACTTTTAAAAGAACTTCGTCGCACGGGCTGTGGTAGTTGGACGACGTCAATGTCACCCACTCGCAATGCGACACTGAAAATATCTCAATCCACGCCGGAAGACATCGGGCTCGCGGTGGTCACGGGCATGGAAGTACCGAGCATGCCCTTGGTTCGCGCTCTGTTTCATCGTGGAATTGAGCATCTGCACACGCATTTCCGCGATGGATCACTGATTCTTGGGCCGCTTGTTCATCCAGGTCAAGGACCCTGCTCGATGTGTTTCGAAGCTTATCGACGAGACCGCGACCCCGTCCGGGCACTGATTGCGCTACAGCTTCGCACTTTTACACCCGTGGCCGCACCGGAATGGCTGAACACAGCGGTGCCGCTGTTGGTTGGGCAGCTGCGGCGGCCGGATCTCTCAGATCTATGTGCAACGGAGGTGCGCATAGATCTGGAAAGCCTCGATATCACCCGCACTACTGTTGCTCCCCACCCGCAGTGCCCAGTATGTGGTCATGGAAACTCACAGATGCAGTTCATGTAATTCGAAGTGTGTTGAGCAGAATCTGACTAGGAATTCACAAAAGAATTGACGATTCCCAAGATGCCTTCGCCGAAATGATTGAGCTTCGCTTCTCCAATTCCGGGAATTTGCAGAAGTTCCTCCGGCGTAGTCGGCTGCTGCTCACCAATGGCCAGAAGGGTCGCGTCGGAGAAGATCACGAATGCGGGGACGGTCATTTCCCTCGACATTTCCAGACGCCATGCACGCAATGCTTCCAGTAGTGCAGGATCCGCACTGACCGGGCACTCTTCACAGCGCCCCGAGATCCGCTCCGCATCGGTGTGCAATGGCTTAGTGCAGCCCTTGCACTGTTTGGATGGCCGACGCTTACTGCGGGAACTCGTGCTCCTTGAGCTTCGCTGTGACTCAGCCGAGTAGTCAGAGACATCAATGTCTAGTTCATCGAGGAATCGTGTGCGGCGACGTGACCTGCGGCCGCCTTCTGTCCGCGACAATGACCAAGATAGCTCCAGATGTTCGCGGGCTCGAGTAATGCCGACATAGAACAGACGGCGCTCTTCTTCGATGGCTTCCGCCCCCTGTACAGGAGATCGGTCGAATTTATTCAGCGCATGTTGAATAGGCAGCGAACCGTCGGTAAGCCCAACGAGGAACACCGCATCCCACTCCAGCCCCTTGGCTGCATGCAGGCTAGCCAGCGTCACGCCATCCAGCGTCGGCGGATGTTTGGCCTGCTGCCGAGTGTGCAATTGGCCGAGGAGCGCCTGGATATTGACCTCGGTGTTGGCGTGAACGATGTCCTTACACAGGTCAAATAGGGCGCGTAGTGACTGCCAACGTTCCCTGGCACCAGCGCCTTCCGGCTCTTGGTCAGTCATGCCAAGACCCGCGAAAACCTGCTTAACCAAATCCAATAGATTCGTGCCCTGCAATGTCGGAACAGTCCGTGAGGAACGGGAAGCTCGCACAAGTGCGGCGATGGCATCGCGGATCTCGGGACGCTGGTAGAAACCGTCCCCGCCACGAACCTGGTAGGCGACTCCTACCTCGGACAAAGCCTGCTCAAAAACTGCGGACTGTGCGTTGATGCGGTACAGAACGGCAATCTCCGATGCCGGCGTACCCGCGTCGATAAGTCGCTTGATGCTGCGCGCGGTCGCGCGAGCTTCCATTGGCTCATCGTCGTACTGGTTGAAGGTCGGCTCCGGGCCGTCTTCACGCTGCCCAATCAGCTTCAGCCGCGAGCCGGCGATACGCCCCTGTGCACGGCCGATGACATTGTTGGCCAACTCGACGACCTGTGGGGTCGATCGGTAGTCCCGCTGCAGGCGGACCACTGTGGCTTCCGGGTAGTCCCGAGAGAAGTTCATCAGGTATTGCGGAGTCGCACCTGTGAAGGAGTAAATCGTCTGGTTGGCGTCCCCGACAACTGTGAGGTTGTCACGGTCTCCCAGCCAGGCGTTGAGAACTCGCTGCTGTAACGGGGTGACATCCTGGTACTCATCGACGACGAAGCACCGATACTGGTTGCGGAATTCCTCCGCCACTGCACGGGAATTCTCCATCGCACCGGCGGTGTGAATGAGCAGGTCGTCGAAGTCGAGCAATAGCCCGTCCGGGGTGGTTTTTATGTCCTCGTAAGCGCGATAGCAATCGACAATTTTTTCCGCGGACAACGGCGCCGTGCGCCCATGCTCCCGCAGCGCGGCTTGGTACTGATCCGCACCGGCCAGAGTGGCCTTCGCCCACTCAATCTCGCCCATGACATCTCGGATTGTTTCCTTAGAGGTGTCCAGGCCCACCCGGCGTACTGCTTGGGCGACAACACGGAATTTCTTGTCATCCAACAGCTGCCAGGGCATATCACCGGCGACTTGGGGCCAGAAGTAGCGCAGCTGGCGAAGTGCTGCCGAGTGGAAAGTACGTGCCTGGACTCCAGGCGTTCCCATCTTTGCCAGGCGGTCGCGCATCTCCCCTGCTGCACGCGAGGTAAATGTCACCGCTAATACCTTCTGCGGCTGCACAAACCCCTGGTCAATGAGGTACTTGATGCGATGAGTAATTGTTCGGGTCTTACCTGTACCGGCTCCGGCAAGAATGCACACCGGCCCCATCGGAGCCGTGGCGGCCTCGCGCTGATCTGGATCCAGCCCAGCTAGATAATCCGGCTCGTTCACATCCGCCTCTGAGTAAGTCAAAAGTTGTTAGACCCCATTTTTAAACTGATCGAGTGCTATTCGTCATTGCTGTAGACACGGCGGACGTACAGCAGTCGGTCGCCTGGCTCCACCGACTCACACTCCGGTGAATCAATTCGGTACAGCTCACCCGAACGCACCACGCCAAGTGCAATATCCGCGAGGTGCCGTGGGCTGGCACCGATTTCCTCTTCGGTGACCAGCCTCTCTGCAACAGAGAATCCTTCATCCGGACTCAGGAGGTCTTCCATCATCTCCACCACCGAAGGAGTCACTGTGGCCAGCCCCAACATCCGACCGGCGGTTTCAGAAGAAATAACCACTTGGTCTGCACCTGACTGCGTCAACAAGTGGCGGTTTTCCGATTCACGCACTGAGGCCACAATTGAGGCACCCGGCGCCAATTCACGGACCGACAATGTAACCAGCACCGCTGTGTCATCTTTGTTCGGTGCAACGACTATAGAGCGGGCACGCTGAATACCAGCTAACTTCAGTACATCGGATTTGGTAGCCGACCCATGCACCGTCGCCAAGCCTTGATTCGAAGCGTGGTCGAGTGCTTCCTTGTCCGTATCAATGACAACGATTTCTGCCGGATCTACGCCGTCCGCGAGAAGAGCTGCAATGGCAGAACGACCCTTGGTGCCGTATCCGATAACGACGGTGTGGTTGCGCAACTGTCTCCTCCAGCGCTGAATTTGCAGGGTTTTCCGAGACTCTTGAGTCAAAACGGTCAGAGTAGTACCGACCAAGAGAGCAAGGAAGGCCACACGCAGTGGCGTAATGATCAAAATATTGAGTAATCGAGCTCTCTGTGTCACCGGCGTGATGTCACCGTAGCCCGTCGTTGACAGGCTGACAGCCGAGTAATACACCGCATCGATGAAGGTGAGAGGCTCCGTGTATCCGTCGTGGTCGTAGTAGACCACGACGGATGCAATCAGCAGCAAAAACATGGCGTAGTTCAAACGACGTATGATTAGCCGCCAAGGATTCTTCGGCGCGGACTCAGGCAGACCAATGACTCCCAGCAGTGCATGCCCGGGGAGATCATTAAGCCCGGTTTCGTATCCCGAAGATTTCCGAATTGGATTACGCAACCGCTCCTCGCCTGCCTTTCATGAAAACTCCTCCCGGTGAAAAATAGCGCATACAAACTGCTGCTTTCACCTGGATAACTGGCCACGGCCACGCGGCAGTTACATACGTAGATGATTATCCAATCAGCTCGCGCATTTTCCTGTCCAACTCTATCCTGCTTGGCAGTAGCGCTTCATCTGGTATTAGCGTTCGTCCTGCCGAAACATAGAAGAACCCGGCTTCAATGTCTTCGGGGACCGTTTCCACTCCCATCTCACGCAGCCTATCCGACCACGCCAAGCGGTAAATCGCCAGCTGTAGCGCCGCTACTTCCCGTTCCTTTCCACGCGGCATCTGGCCTGTCTTCCAGTCAATGACGCTCCACTTCCCGTTGTCCTTAAACACCGCGTCGATTCGGCCGACGACCCGCCGCTGCCCGATGGCAATTTCAAACGGCACCTCTACATGCGCTGGCGTGCGGTCCGCCCACTCAGATGCCTCGAAATTTGCCTTCAATTTCTCCAGTTCGCGTTCGGACGCGACTTGTTCTGTGCCGAGGAAGTCATCCAGTTGATCCCCGAAGAGATCCTCATCGTCCAGCAGACTGTGTGCACCGAAGCGATTCTCCAACCAAGCGTGGAATGCCGTACCTCGGCGCGCGAATCGGTTTGGCTTAAACGGCACCGGGCGTACTTTCCGACGAGCAAACGCTACCGGATCCGCAATCATGGCTTGGTATTCGCTAGTGGACATGCTTGTCGGCATTGGTAGATGAATCTCCGCGGCCTTAGCTCGAAGGATTTCATCCACGAGAATGGTCGTTTCCGTTTCCCATACCTCAGACAGATCACCTGCAATGGGGCGCTCATCCTGGTCTTCACCCATGTAGCGCATGACGCTTTCGGCTGCTCGCTGCACACTATCTCGGCGGTTGCCCAGGGTATCGACGGGCCAGACCACCCCATCAACCGCAGTATCGCAGTCCAGATCGACTTCCGTGTCCTCTACCTCAGGGTCCTCCCCATCTGCCCACGACACCACATAGTCGCTGAATTGCGTGGCGATGGCTGCGAAGTCTGCCGACACGTCGGTGGGTTTCTTCAAGCTCGGATTAGGCCGCCTGCTTGCAGTGACAATGAGCTTTTTCGCGGAGCGAGTCATGGCAACGTAGAAGAGGCGCTGTTTTTCTTCCCTCTCAACTTCTCGCAGCTCTTCCTTGTATGCTTTGATCACCTTGTTGAGGTCGGTTTGGTTATCTGCGCCTGATATGTCCAGTTCGGGGGCATTGCTATCGACAGAATCAGCGACGGGAGCCCAATCGCCTGCTGGAAGCTGTGTTGCATCCCCTGTTGTTTCTGCACTAGCCGTTAGCGGATCCACTTGGGTAATTGCACCAGGAGGAAGCTGAACTGAATTGGTGAGCCACGATGACAAATCAACTCTGTCGAACTTGCTGGTGGTGATGCCCGGGACAGCAACCGTTTCCCACTCCAACCCCTTTGACTTGTGCATAGTCATGATTTGGACGCAGTTTTCCGGCATGTTCATAGGTGCCCGTTCCAAACCATCATCGTGTTCGACAGCGAACTCCAGATAGTTCAAAAACCCTGTCACATCGTCCGAGATATTTTGCGAATACGTCGCAGCGATATCGACAAACCTATCCAGATGCGCAGTCGTCGGCCTGGTTATCGCGGTAGCGGAACCGTACTGTCCAGCCGCTGCTTCTACGCGAATTCCAAACTCAGTAGCGATGTCCTCGACCAGTTCCGGCAGAGGCTTATTCAGCGAGAACCGACGTAGTTTTCGTAGGCTTGCACCCAACTGTGCGATACGCGCCATTGCTTCATCTGTGTAGTTCAGTGACTCGCTGCAGACCAACCGCCCATTTTTTTCCACACTGCCACGCGCCAGCGGGGTGCCGTCGTAAAAACGAATATCCGGGTCGGCGATGGCGTGCCCCAGCCCCACCGCGGACGATGCTGCTTCGGCATCTTCCACGAGCTTGTCATACTGGCGAGCAAGCTGGGAAAGCGGTGAGGAGTCTGAAGTCTCTTCGACGTTGCCCTTCTTTCGGGCCAACTCGTCCCTACCAGCCATTGCCAGCTGGTCTACACGAGTGCGAAGTGCCTCCACGTCTGCGGCACCCAAATTGAACTGTGGGCTGAGCAGCAGACGCAGAGCATCCTGGTCTGAACTGGGGTCGACCAATATCTTCATCACCGAGGTGATATCCATGACCTCGGGCAAGTGCAGCAATCCAGCGAGTCCCACAATGATTGCAGGCACACCCCGCTCAGACAGTGCATCTAAATAGACAGCCGATTCAGCATTTGTCCGAACCAGGATAGCGGCATCGAGCTTGTTGCCAGCTGCTTCACATTCGCGTAATTGCGCCTCCATGCAGTCTGCGATGTATGCAACTTCTTCCTCACCGGTTGCGGTGAAAGCAAGCTGCACTTCACCCTGACCTGCTTTTGGACCGGCATCCAGTGCCTCTACCGTTCGAGCCTGCCCCGCAAAAGCACGGTCGGAGACTGCGTTAGCAAGCTGTAGCACTGACTGCGGGTTTCGCCAGGAAATGGTCAGTTGCTTTTTCTCCGCTGGCTGCCCATCCGACCGCGGAAAATCATTGACAAACTGCACAAGGTTTTCGGCAGTTGCTCCTCGCCAGCCATAAATTGCCTGCATCGGATCGCCGACAGCGGTGACACATCCACCGGAGAACAGCGCACGCAGGAACAGCCGCTGTGTGTGCGACGTGTCCTGGTATTCGTCGAGCATGATGATCTTAAAGCGACGCCGCTCCTCCTCACCGACTTCCGCGAAGTCGGTGGCTAGCCGGGCCGCCCGAGCCATCTGCATACCGAAGGTGGCGACATTTTCTTCATTGCACCGAGCTCGAACCTGCTCTACCAGCGGCAAAATCTCTAATCTCTCCCGCTGCTTATCGACGATGCCCTGTAGATCGCCAATTAGCCCCTCGCGTTTACCCTTCTGCGGGGTCTGCTCAATATTGCTGATGAACGCTTCGGTTTCCTCGCGAATCGCCTGCGGGGTAGACAAGTTTGAGTCGATGTTCGACCCCAGTTCAAGAATGCGACTGGCCAGCGTTGATGGTGCAATATCGACATCAATTTCGGTCACATTGCGAGCTGTTTCCCAGGCCAACTGCCACTGCGTCGCGCCATCCATAATGGTGACTCCCGGCTCCGTCGGCAGCAAAAGACCATAATTGCTCACGACTTCAGAGGCATAGGCATCGTAAGTAAGCGTGGTTGGGGCAATGACCTCGAGGCTTGCTAATACCTCTGGTGAAGCTTGTGCACGAAATGCAGCGGAGGAAGCAAGCGCATTCAGCTGTTGCCGGATACGGACGCCGAGCTCGCGCGCTGCCTTCCTGGTGAAGGTCAAACCTAGAACTTCTTCTGGTCGGATAAAGCCGTTGGCGACCAACCACACGACACGGGCAGCCATTGTCGCTGTTTTACCAGCACCGGCACCGGCGACAACAAGCATTGGTTCCATCGGTGCACCGATTACCGCCGCTTGTTGCGGGGTGGGCGGGAAGTCCTGCCCCATCATCTCCGACAGGGTGACGGGATCAATGATGGTTCGTTCCTCCGACATGACTACCGATTCCCTTCTGCTGCCGGGCACGCCTTCGAAAGCGTGCAGAATTTGCAATGATCACCAGCGAGCGCCAAGGCACGCGGGCCAGACGTCGCACGTGCTACCTGCTCCACGCGACGCTCCCAGTCAGCCAACTTGTCTTCCGTGAGCTTTGACTGTTCTCGGCTAGTGATAATGGTCTTATTGTGTGACTTTCGCGGAAATACCAGGTATGCCCCAGATTGTTCAATGCCTTCGCCGTTGTTCACAGCAAGCCCATCTCCGCTTTCAACGAGCTTCCCCTTCGACAGCGCCAGCTGATATGTAGCTAGCTGTGCGTGTCCTTCTACTTCTTTACCGGAGGGCGCTGTCTTACCGGTTTTAATATCGACGATTTGAACTGCACCATCAGCGTCTTCAATCAACCGGTCGATTCGTCCGACAATCACGATGTCATCGTTGATGTTGACTTTTACCGGAACCTCGGTTCCGATATCGTTCTTAGTCGAAATCCACCGCTGCCAATCCTCCAGCCCGGTCAACCAGGTCTCTTCCTCAGTATGCTTACGCCACTCCGGATCATCGGACAGGTCACCAAAAACACGCCGAATCTCGGACTGCGCCTCAGGCACAGTCACTCCCTTGGCTACTGCTTCTACCGCCTGATGCAGTAGAGAGCCCAGATACATGGCCGATGTCGGTGCTGATTTATCCAACATGGCCTTCAGCGGGCAACTCAGGGTTGCTTCCACCTTGGAGGGGTTGATTCTCATCGGCTTCTTGTCATTTACCGGCTTCGACGTCGACGGTGCACGGAGCCCCCACCAGGTGTCTGGATGTGCGCCAGCAACCTCAACCTGCGCCAAACGCGCGAGTTGACGTGCAGCTTGTCGACGCCGCGTCTCAGTCTCCGCATCGTCTACAACGGCTGCACGCAGTTCTGCCAGCAGTGACTCCACAGAGAGCACCCGTGGCAGGCCTTCACCGGCCCATGCGACATCTTCTGCCTCTGCAACATCCGGATTGCCGGCGTTTGCTTCATTAGCCGTCGCCCCGCCTCCGTTCGCAGCCGACGAGGCTTCCGACTGGTTCGCCAGCTCCGTCGCCGAATTACCGAGCTTTTCAACGAGCTCGATAATAAACGGACTGGGGACTCCAACATCGTCAGGAGAATCGACTGCGGTCAGCAGTACCCTGTCGCTCGCCCGTGATACCGCGACGTGCAGCAAACGACGTTCCTCCGCCAGCGCATCGGCCATGGAATTGATGTACTCCCGCGGCTCAATTCCGTGGTCGACGAGACCGATGAACTCGTTCTGCTTCATCACCGAGCCAGTCACACCGAGGCTGGGCCACTGGCCTTCCTGGACTCCGACAACTGCTACTGCTTTCCACTGCTTGCCCAGAGCGGCATGCGCTGAGAGAATGCGCACGGCATCGCGCTCTACCCCGCTACGGTCACGTGCGCCGATGGGCAGCTCCTGCTCTTCCACGGAAGCGATAAAACCGTCAACCGTCAGTTTTGGATTCAGCTCCACACGGTCACCAGCAAAGTCGAACAGTGCCATCACAGCATCCAAATCGCGGTCAGCCGATGCTCCGGCTGTACCGCCGCGCAACGATGCCGCCACCAGATGGTCTGCCAAACCAGTGGACTGCCAAATTGCCCACAAAGTTGCTTCCACACCATCGCGCAACGCCTCACGCGCCGCGCTCAACAGATCCAGCGGTACCTGCAGCGCCTGACGTTCACGCTGCGACAGAGACTCAATAAGCTCCAGCTGCTCAGCTGTGAGTCCCCCTGCCTTCAAGATTCCGATAAGTTGAGTCATCGCGGCCCCGCCGAACAGATCGGCCTTTCGGATTCCGCGCAGCAGACGCTCTTTGACAATCGGATCCATGTTGACCAATGGGCCGGAGAGGAACTCGTCCCACTCCACGTCATCGAGCTGGTTCATAGTCGCCCGCAACGCCACCATCAGCGCTCGCACCAATCGCTGATGACTCAGCACGATGTCCGTTGGGTCAATCTGCACAGGCACACCCGCACGCGACAAAGCACGGAACAGAGAGGACTCCCCTGCACCTGACCGGACGATGACCGCCATATCCTTCCATGCCATCCCCTCATCAATATGAAGGCGCCGGAAGTAGTCCGCGACTGTGGCTCGCTGTGCACGTTCAGAGGGATGAATAGCTATTTTTACTGCACTTTTAGCTGCACACGAATTTTCCGCTGCGACGGTATCGCTGTTGTTTCCAACTTCGGATTCACGAGCTTCTTGTGTTCCAACTGAACCTACAATGCCACGGTATGCAGGAGCCTTAGGCAAGCGCTGAGAAACTGCGTTCGCTAAATCGGCTATATCAGCGTTACAGCGGTAAGACTGCTGCAAGTGGATTTCCTTGTACTCGGCCTCACCAGTCCCCCGGAGATAGTCATTATTAGCACCGCGGAAGTGGAATACCGATTGATCTTCATCACCAGTAATGACGGCTACCGCCGCCTGCGACACAAACCGATCCACAAGGCGCGCAGCTTCCGGGGATAGGTGTTCAGCATCATCGACCAGCACCACCGACTTTCCCCACCGAGCCAGTGCTTGAGCGTCTGCATCCAGCTCCATCAACGCCGCAGAGACAATCTCTGCTGCGTTCAGGCTGGGCTCCCACGCCAACCGCATAGTCTGCTGATACTCCGCCATAAACTTGCCAGCCGCACACCACGATTCAATGCCATAGTCCACGCCGAGCTGCTGAAGCCTCGGGGCATCAATCCCCCGCTCAGCTGCGCGCAGCAGAAAGTCACGAACTGCACGGGAAAAACCGACTAATGGAAGAGCCGGGCGCAACCGCTCTGGCCAATACACACCACCATCTTCCGCATGTCCGGCCAAAAGTTGCCGCACGACAGCATCTTGGCGTGCCCCAGTGGTCAACGATGGTTCAGGCTCTCCCCGACTGACGGCGGCATCACGTACTACTGCATAGGCAAGTGAATGCACGGCACGCACCATGCCACCTTGGCCGGCCCCGACCGAACCGCTTTCCCCCATTTCAGAGGCAAAACGCCTGTCAATATCCCGCCTCAATTCCGCAGCGGCCTCTTTTGACTGTGACACGACCAAAATGCTGTCCGCCGGAATGCCCGCCTGCATGTAGTCCACCGCAAGATCTGCCAGCAGCGAACTCTTGCCCGTCCCTGGGCCGCCTAAAACGCGCACAACAGGCTGGTTTACGAGCTTGTTCTCTACCACGAGAGCCTGATTATGGGAAGGGAAGAGCGCCTCTACCGCAGTACCCAACCACTGCCGACGACGAGGAGGTTCCTCCTGGACGAACCGAACCTTCGGCATTCCATCTACGTTCATGTGCACCATTGTGGCACAACCCCCGGACCAATACTCGAACACCAATTCGAAATGGGGAGAAAAATACCCCCCCATAAACGCCTGTAAATACTGCCCGGCGTTACTTAGACACGAACGCGCGAACTAGCGAAGTCGCGCGGAACAGACCGCGATACGCACCCGGCTGCGATTCTGGACTAACAGCGTGGACAAAAAGTCGATAACACATCGCACGAACGAGTAACTGACCGAAATCCGGCAGGTGATCGAAGCGCCGCAGCAGCTCCTCATCAGCCCCCATCATGGACAGACAATCCACTGCCGCCAAGGCAGCTGTCCAACCACGGACATGCCACGCTGGCACGATATCGGTGAGAACCGGGGCGGCCGTGCCGTCGTAAAGCAGCGTGCCGACGAGGTCTGCGTGACAGACCTGCAGAAGCTCCGTTGGCACAACCATCTCTGCCCGCAGCTGGAGAAGATCACCGGAGATCGTGAGAGCCTCGGCACAATCGGCGCGGGGGACGCTATCCGCGTCGAGAAGCTGCTCGAGGATGCCGATTGGGTCAGAGTCCCAAGCTGCGCGATTACACATGACGAAGTAATCGGGCTCCTTATCGAGGAGGAACTGTGGCCGTTCAATACTGGCAAGCGACTCTTCCACGCGACCAGCGGCAACAATGGTTTCATCGGCACGTGGCGCGAATCCCCCCGGAATGAAATGACGAGCCTGCCACCCAGCAATAACCAAGCGGCCGTCACTGGTACGCACGGATTTCGCCACTCGGACGCCATCGACATCTAGCGCACTGCGAACCTTTGCAGACCACAGCGCCTGCGCCGAATTATGTACCGGCGAAAGGACAATGGAATCGTCGTAGACCCAGCCATTGTCCCAAGCTCGCCCGGCACGATGCGGCTCACCCACGGCGCCAAAGGCCTCTAAAACCCGGTCGGGAGGAGTGGCGATCATAATCTGCTACTACCTTGCTTTCTGAGTCGGTGCGGCCGTATCGTCGTCCGCCCCAAACGGGTACGGCCAGCCGTTGACAGAACACGTCTTGCCATCGACCTGATAGACCTCGCTGCTGTCGATTTCGTGCAGTTCATTGTTCGACACGCTCAGGGTCTGCTGCATCATGATTGGCGCGATACCGCCGTCCCTCGGACAGGGCTCGTGAACCGCGTACCCAAGTCCGTGACCAACCTCGTGATTAATAAGGTATTGGCGATACAGTCCCAGGTCCCCCTCAAAAGGCAGGGCGCCTCGAACCCACCGGGCGATACTGACGACCACGCGCCCAGGCTCACCTTCCCGCTGCCCAGACAGGTAACAGGAGGTCTCCATTCCCAAGGTGTTACCGCACAGCTGATGTGCGGTTCCAGTCGCGGAAAGCTGCACGACAATCGTCGGATCCTGGTCACGAGACACCGCCTCGAAAGAAAAATTTGGATTAGCTGTCCAGCCACGTGGATCGGCCAGAATCGAGTTCACCGTCTCTGCAAAGGCGCGCTCGCCACCAATCGAAGGAACATCAATGTTGTCTTCAATTTCCACGGAATACCTGACCGCATTGTGGCGCCCCTCCCCGACACGGGGATGCGCCACGGTGACATCTTTAAAATTTCCCGAGGGTTCCGTGGCAAAGGCCGGACCGGGTGGCAACTGCCCTCCCTCGTAACCATCACCGTATCCCTCACCGGGAACCGGGCCAGGGAGACCATTGCCACTCTGCGAGGCGACGGTACCATTGCCGGAACCTGAAGAATCATCTTCAGCAGTGAAGATGTCGAAGAGAATGATGACTGTGAGCACCACAAGTACGGGGATGGCATAGGCTCGCCACCCCCAACTCCTTGCAATACGTACGAGAAAGGGTTCTTGCGTCATTAGGCGAAGAAGCCAACCTTACGGTCTGCGTTGTTACCGGTACGGACGTAGGCGACCTTGGCAGCATTAATCAGGTACTCCTGACCAGCGCCGTCGCTGAGCTCAATCACACCTTCGCCAGCAGCCAGCTTCTGGGAGATCGCAGCCTTGACCTCCTCACCACCAGCGACGTTTTCAATGTTCAGCTCACGCGTATTGTCTGCAAATCCAATAGTGAAGTCCATAGGTGACATCATAACCATTCCCAAAGCGGCTAGGATTAGAGAGACCGATTAAGCCGTCGTGTCACGTGAGGTTACAAACAGCAAAGGAGTCGCCGTGGCAGAGTCCCAGTCCCCGACATTCGTCGAATTGGGGGTCGCCGCGGAAATCTGCGACGCACTCGCCGACGAAGGAATCACCCGCACATTTGCCATCCAGGAACTGACGCTGCCCTTGGCACTCGACGGCACGGACATCATCGGCCAAGCCCGTACTGGCATGGGAAAAACTCTTGGTTTTGGTGTCCCGCTTATTGACCGCGTCTTTGATGACGCCCGCATTCCAGAACCGGATGGCACTGCCCGCGCAATCATCATCGTTCCCACCCGTGAGCTATGTGTGCAGGTCGGCGAGGATTTGGCCCGCGCTGCGCACTCAACCAATCTGCGTGTGTGCACCATTTACGGTGGCCGCCCCTATGAGGAACAGATTGAACAGCTAGACCGCGGTGTGGACATCATCGTCGGTACTCCCGGCCGTCTCATCGATCTTTACCAGCGCAATAATCTAGAGCTGTCAGGCGTAAAGATTTTGGTTCTCGACGAGGCCGATGAAATGCTCGACTTGGGCTTCCTGCCGGACATCGAGAAGATTCTGGCTGCAGTGCCGACTGAACGTCAGACCATGCTCTTCTCGGCAACAATGCCGGGCCCAATTCTGACTCTCGCACGGACCTTTATGAATCGCCCGGTGCACATCCGCGCTGAATCAGGCGAGGAAGAGGCCGCAGTCCACGAGACCACTAAACAGATTGTTTTCCAATCGCACCAGATGGATAAGGTCTCGGTCATTGCCCGCATCCTGCAAGCCAACGGTCGTGGTCGCACCATCATTTTTGCTCGTACGAAGCGTGGTGCTGCCTCCGTTGCTGAGCAGCTCGGCGAACGCGGCTTCCTGGTCACCGCCGTCCACGGCGACATGGGCCAGCCTGCACGTGAGCGCTCGCTGACGGCGTTCCGCAATGGCGACGTCGACGTCCTGGTCGCAACCGATGTCGCGGCTCGCGGTATCGATATCGACGATGTCACCCACGTCATCAACCACCAGGTGCCCGATGACGAAATGACCTATGTCCACCGCATCGGCCGCACCGGCCGCGCGGGACACAGCGGTGTCGCCGTTACGCTCGTCGGCTGGGATGAGACCGCAAAGTGGAAGGCTATTTCTGATGCTCTCGACCTGGACATGGCCGAGATTCCGACGTGGTTTTCCACCTCCCCCGAGCTCGCCGAAGCTCTAGACATCCCCGAGGGAATCGATGAGAAGGTCGGGCCAGCCCGCCCGGTGTTGGGTTCCCGACCACCTCGCGGGCGTGGCGGAAGAGACCCGCGAAACAACCGCTCACAGTCCCATCATCGCAATCGCGGCCAAGGACGCAGCTCAAGGCGGGACGGCCACTCCAATTCTCATCGTCGCAGCTAGGCTGCTGCGCGTGCCAACTCCCCCACCTCACCTCTCGCCACGCCCACTCGTCGACAGGACATTCCAACCGTGACGCAGTCACCACAAGCCAACGCTGAGTCCACCACTGCAGAGACCCGACTGCGTCGCAATCGAATCGCATCAGTAGTTCTCATCATCGCCGTAGTGCTAGTCATCGGTTGGACATGGGTCGCTTCTCCGGCTCGCAAGGTCGATCGCACTGAATCCACGGTACGGACGAGCAGCACCGCGCAAGCCCCGACCGCAAACGATCCGGAGGCAATGCCACATACTCTCCGGCCGGTGTGGTCCACCGAATCGTCGACAAGCACAAGCACGCACACCATCTCCCCGGCACCACTGGTGATGGACAACTCCCTCATCGTTGCTGAGGACCGGGGCGTGCGTGCTATCTCGCTTAACGACGGCACGGAGCGCTGGCACTATCGACGAGATATTCCGCTTTGTGCGCTCTCAGGCAGTGATGGCCAAGTTTTCGCGACTTTTCGTGGGGCAGCTGGCTGCGGTGAGACCGTTGCACTCAAGCCCGACTCGGGGCAGTATGTCGCGACCCGTAAATCGATTGCGGCTGACAGCCCTGCCGCCGTGCGCTCGAACTCATACGCGGGTGTCTACGACTCTGGATTCCTGGAGCTGTGGCGCTCTGACCTGGTCCGAGTAGTCGAGTACGGCAAGATTCCAGCGTCTCCAGAACCGAAGATGCAGCCGCATCCGGAGTGTTCGATTATCAGTGCGCTCACGCGCGTGGAGCTGCTGGCCGTCGTAAACAACTGCGATGGTCACGGACGCCTGGTCATGCAGGCGGCAAATCCGGAGGAATCTCGGAAGCCGGAGGTCAAGAGCGATATTGACCTTGGTCCGGCAACTGCAGATATGTCGCTGGTATCGATTGGCCAGGACACGGCGGCGGTACTGTCAGACAATCGCATCCGAGTTTTTCGTATGGACGGCACGATGCTGACTGAATTGGCGCTGGATGAGACTACCCTGCGCCCAGCACCGGCGGAAGCTAACTCCGACGGCGATGCCCCGCGTGCGCCTTTTACAACGGATCTTCCCCATCACATGACGTGGTGGTCGCCACGTGGATTACTTGGCTTCCGTCCGAGCACCCTGGCACCGGATTTCGAGTTTCCTGAGGCCACAGGCACCCCAGCTCCATGGGGGGAGCATGTTTTCATGCCAGTCGCTGACGGAGTCGCGGTATTGAATGCCTCAACTCTCGAAATTATCGGCACACTCCCGTTGCCTGCAGCTGCGAAGTCCACTCATGCAAATGATGCGGACAAGCCGGAACTGCCCGTGCGCCTTGCAGTTGTCGGTGACACGCTACTGGTTCAGCGCGGTGAGTCAGTCGACGCGTTCGTCATCGAAATTTAAAAAGAGCGGGCAGCCCAGTCAATTGCCTTCGGACTAAACATACAGACCAGCGCCGCAATTGAAGCTGCCGCCGTCGGCAGAGCCAGCAGAAAAGCGCTCGAGCGGAACATGTAATAGGCCACCCCCAGCAAGCAGAGGTTGAGCATAATAATCGGTCCGCGCCCCCACCGGGCGCCACGCAGCAACATAATCGCACCAGCGAGAACAGCCCCGAAAATGAGAAGAAACCACAGCGCGGTACCCCAACCGGAAATAACCGCGGCCTCGTCACGGTACCCCATCAAATCACGAATGAGAAGGAAGATTCCGTAGCCCAGACCGAGGGCACATTCGGCGACACCAATCCACGCACCGACCATGACAACCTGAGGTGCGGCCATCGGCCCGTCGGCTGTCGCAAGCTGTTCGGTAGTACGCGATTTGGGCGCATTGCTGCTGTTTTTCTGGTTACTCACGCCCTACATGTTAGCCCGGTGCGAACCGATGAATACACCCTGGAGGCAAGTCGGCCAATGCACCCATCACAAGTCTGCTCATGCACTAATCTTGGTGCCTGTGCGTGCGTTGCTAATCTCCAATCCGAATTCGACCAGTAACACTGCTCGACGCATGCCCGGCGTTGTGCGGGCGCTTCGCTCGGTCGAGGGGATTCGCTTGACATCCATGTTTACCGCCTACCCTGGCCATGCTGCGGAAATGGTGGCGGGAAAAACGGTTCGCGATTATGACGTCATTATTTCCCTCGGCGGCGACGGAACCATTAACGAGATTGTCAATGGGCTCATGAACTCCAATCCATTCTCCGCACCGCCCGCCACTGACCTGCCTGCCATCGCAACAATTCCCACCGGCAGCGCCAACGTCTTGGCAGGTGCGTTGGGTATTCCCCGCGACCCCGTAGATGCCGCGTGGTACATCGCAAGTCTGCTACGCTCCCGCACCCGCAGCACTATCAGCGTTGGACATGCAGCGGAACGATGCTTCGTCGTCAATGCCGGTATCGGCATCGATGCGGAAGTCATCTCCACCATGGAACAACTCCGGCGAAACGGTACCCGCGCCAAAGCTGTGCGCTATTTGCCGGCAGTTTTCACCGCATGGAACCAGTTGCGCAAAAACCCGCCACAAATCACCGCAGCTATCGACGGCAAGGAATTTGGCCGTGATCTCGCAATGGCCGTAGTGTCCAACTCCAATCCCTGGACATTCCTCGGCGACCTCCCCATCGTCACCAACCCCACGGTGTCACTACGCAGGGGCCTGGGTTTTTATGGCTTTACTTCCTTGAAGGGAGTGACGGGGCTTGTCGCCGCCGCCAATTTGGCCGGTTTCTTCACCCGACTGCGTTCCTCCTTTCACGTCGAAGCCCTCGAACGACGCGTCGACAACGCCCAGCGCATCGAGCTCACCGCTACTGCCCCACTTCGTCTCCAGTTGGACGGCGAGTACATCGATCAGTGCGATTCCCTCGTCATCCGTGTTAAGCAAGGCGCCATCAATTTTGTGGCGCGTGCCGACGATTACACCGAGGAACAGTTCACCAAGAAAGTTGCTACGCGCCCCGCGGACGAGCGGTTGCTCGTTGTGGTGACCAAAAAGGCCATGGATCGCACCCGCCGACTGTTCAGCACGCGCCAAAAGACCGAAGCCAACCTATCTTAGGCGCCGTCCGTTTACTGACAAGCCAACAAAAATGCGCCATACACCCTTACTACTGCAATTACCAAAACTAAAATCGCCCCCACAAGGGGCTAGTTTTGACCTGGCGTTTTAACCAAAACTTCACTTTTCTGTGAGGTTTGGCACTTTTATTCATTTTGCTCTTTACGAACTGCCCCAGTCATGAAAACATGTAAATCGTCAGCGAGACAGGCACGCACTTCACTAGATGTGCAACCATGCAAGTCTCGCCTTTTTAGGCACGAACTCTTTGGTGAGACCCCACTACTTTTCAATTCGCATAGACGATGGAATAGATAGCCTCTCCCAAGATGCCTAATACCCCTGGGCAACCGGGAATGAACCCCAACCCTCGTTGAGATACGGCGATTTGTCGTGTCTGACGAAATCCATTTCCGGAGCTGCCTTCCCGCAAGGAAATTTAATCCTGCCCTCACCCGGGGCTCGTAATGTTTTAGGAGTTTGTCATGGATTGGCGTCACAAGGCCGTTTGTCGTGAAGAGGATCCGGAACTGTTCTTCCCGGTCGGTAACTCCGGCCCGGCTCTGGCCCAGATTGCAAAGGCCAAGGTCGTTTGCAACCGCTGCCCTGTTACTGCTCAGTGCCTGGCTTGGGCACTTGAGACCGGCCAGGATGCAGGTGTCTGGGGCGGCATGAGCGAGGACGAGCGTCGCGCACTGAAGCGCCGTCGCAACCGTGGCCGCACTCGTCGCACTCGCACCAGCACCGCAGTCTAATTAAAAGACTTACCCCTCACCGTGTAATCTATACCGGTTGATACCTGTTTAACCCGATAGAAAGAGAGCCCAGCTATGAGCAAGCGTGGCCGTAAGCGCAAGGACCGCCGTAAGAACAAGGCTAACCACGGCAAGCGTCCCAACAGCTAAGTTGCCCTTAGTTGCAGCAGTCTTAGCCATCACCGGCTAAGATATCTCACTCCACCCCGACACAACTCGGTATTGCACCGAGGGACGGGGTGGAGTTTTTTATGCCTCCAGCGGATACCTCAACGGGTAGCAGGTCTGAAAGTGACTAGGTTTATGACACATGAATTGAATTCACCCGCGATTTTTTGTCATAAACCTAGTCACTTTCAACACCTTTTCGATGCCTCGTCGATACCGCATCCTCGCTTTCCGGATTAACCATCCGCCAGAACCTTACCAGCGAGTTTGGAGCCCAAACCCCACCGGAGTAACGTCTGAAAACAGAGCTTTTACAGCAGCTCCAGCTAGGTTGCTCGAAAGCAATGGGGCTATAGCTCAGTTGGTAGAGCGTCGCGTTCGCAATGCGAAGGTCAGGGGTTCGATTCCCCTTAGCTCCACAAATAGCTCCACAAAAATATCCCAGGCCACATCACCGTGACCTGGGATTTTCCCATTACGCATTACCGCATTACCGTATTACGCAACATCGCATTAAGCATCAAAGGAATACGCGCCAAAAGATGACGCACCAAAACCTAGCCGCCAGCAGCTACCTGCGGTACTCCACCCGCGTATAGGACACGCGAATCCGAGTGGTAATGCGCTGACGGAGGTCCTCAGGGGCAGGTTGCTGGCAGCACCGGCGTAGCAGCCGTCGTATAGCTTGCTCGGAACCGAACTCTTCCAAGCACTGAGGGCATTTGTGAATGTGTTCCTCGAGAAAGCGGCGTTCCTCCGAATCACACTCTCCATCCAAAAATGCGTGTAGGCGCGAGTGGACATCCTGACAGAAAGCATCTTCACAGGCGTGCCCGCGCTCTGGCGTCTGCTCCATATCTTGGCTCGACTCTCGGCTCATCGCGGAGAATCTCCCTTCTCTTCTTTCAAGAATCCACGTTCCACGGCTACGTTGTGCAACGCGTCTCGGAGCTGTTTTCTTCCACGGTGGAGCCGACTCATCACAGTTCCGATGGGCGTGCCCATGATTTCGGCGATTTCCTTGTAGGGCAATCCCTCGACATCGGCGTAGTAGACCACCATCCGGTAGTCCTCTTTGAGGCTCATCAAAGCGTCACGAATTTCCTCGTCAGGAAGCTTTTCCAGCGCTTCAACCTCAGCAGAGCGCAGCCCTATCGAAGTGTGCGACGCGGTTTCCGCGATCTGTGAATCCGTGATGTCATCGGTGGCGTACTCGGCAGGACGACGCTGCGCCTTGCGGTAGTTGTTGATGTACGCATTCGTCAGAATGCGGTAGAGCCACGCTTTCAGATTCGTGCCCGGTTTGTAGGAGCGGAAGCCCTGAAAAGCCTTGATATAGGTCTCCTGCACCAGGTCTTCGGCATCGGCGGGGTTGCGCGTCATCCGCAGCGCCGCTCCATAGAGCTGATCCAAAAGCGGCATGGCGTCACGCTCAAAGCGCTGCGCAAGCTCCTCATCCGACTCATCAGTCCGGATGGCCGATGTTCCTGTCTGATCACCTGACATGCTACCTATCCTAAAACATCCGCACCCACGAGTCGGCCAGACCCCCGTCACCAGGCATTTCGTCGCTTAGCTGCACTGGTGTGCAACGATGGGAAATTATGTCGAAGAAGTCCGCCAAGAAATCCGCTGCCGCCACCCCGGCAATCGCCGTCTGTCAGAACGCCGGAATCGACTTCCACGTTCACCAATTCCCCCACGGCAGCGACAACTTCGGCGAAGAGGCCGCCTCTTGGCTACTAGAGCATCTCGGTGTCGAGCCCGAACGCATCTTCAAAACTCTCATTATCGAGCTATCCGGCAAACTCACTGGGCTGGCCATCGCCGTCGTCCCCGCCACCGGAATGCTCAACCTCAAGGCCGCCGCCGCGGCTGTCGGGGCTTCCAAGGCCACGATGGCCGACCCCCATGACGCGTCACTTGCCACCGGCTACGTTCCCGGCGGCATCTCCCCGCTTGGCGGTCGCCGCAAGCTCCCCACCGTCATTGATGAGACCGCTACTCTCGCCGACACGGTGTTCGTCTCCGGTGGTCGCCGCGGGTGGGACATCGAACTGTCACCCACTGATTTGGTTTCGCTTTGCGACGCCACGGTCGCCGACATCGCCCGCTAAACCTGCGGCTACTCCTGCAACCTGCCTTCTGATACAGCCTTAAAACAGCTCCTCGTTGTGGCCGGTCGCCGCACCGTCGGGCTCATCCAACAGGTGCAGCCCATCATTCGCAACATTGCCGACGGCGCGGTTGACCGGTCGGATGGTCAGCTTGTCCACCACCTTCGCGCTGGTCATACCGACATCTCCGTTTGCTGCCCAGGCCGAGAGATCCAACCAGTCACTGACTTCGTCGTCGGCAAGCACGCGCGGCATGCGATGATGCAGATCCGCGAGCTGTCCCACGGCGTCGGTGGTGAGAATTGTGGCTGAGACAATATCGCCCCAGCGCGCCCACAACCCCGCGACCGTGAAAAGCGGTGCATCCTCGCCGAAGCTGACGAAGTAGGGCTGGCGATTCTTCCACTCATACCAGCCGTTCATGGGTATTGCGCAGGGCAGGCCGTCCCGGAAAGTCGGTTTGGACTGCCAGGTTTCCGCACGGGCATTGAAGAAAGGTGTTGTTGGCAATTCGCGGGCCCACTGCGGAATTAAACCCCAGCGCACAGTGGCGGCAATGGTGCCCGTGCGGCCGGGGTGCTCGTGGGCAAGAGCAACTATTGGCATGGTCGGGCCGATGTTGTAGCGGGAGGTGGGCAACGGGCCGTCGGCACGCACGGGCGCCAAACCGGGAAGCTCAGCCGTGGTGCTGAGCAGTTCTTCGGCGACTGTGAAATTGACGAAACGACCACACATACCAACTGATTCTGCCGTTGACTCCCCCTCTAGTCGAGGTATGGAGTGAAAGTGTTCCATAATTGGTTGTGTGTGTTCCCAAAATCAGAATTGGTCCGCCCCTACTGTAAGTGTCGACGGTGCCGAATCCGGTCGACCGCCTTTTAGCGCCACGGTACAGATTGCCGGCTCGAAGTCGATTACGAACCGTGCCCTTGTCATCGCGGCGCTGTCCTCCACACCATCGGTTATCCATGGTGCTCTGCGCTCTCGCGATACCGATCTTATGATTCGCGCACTGCAGACCCTGGGAACTGACATCAGTGCCGACTCGACATACTCCGGTGCCCCGAACCACACGCTCCGCGTCACTCCACGCATGCTCCGCGGTGGTGTTGTGGAATGTGGTCTCGCAGGTACGGTTATGCGCTTCGTGCCGCCTATCGCAGCTCTTGCGCAGGGTTCGGTGTTTTTCGAAGGCGACGTAGAGGCCAAGGCTCGCCCCATGTCGGCCGTGCTGGATGCCCTGCGCACCCTCGGTGTGAACATTGCTGGCAATGGGCTTCCCTTCACCGTCAATCCGCAAGGTCCGAATCAGGGCAACCGCCTCGGTGACTCGGTCCAGGAACAAGATCTGCCAGACATCGGCGGCGAGGTGGAAATTGACGCTTCGGCTTCGAGCCAGTTCGTCTCGGGTCTGCTGCTGTCGGCCCCGCGCTACGGCCGTGGCCTGGTACTTCGCCCGACCGGTGAGATTCCTTCCCGCCCGCACATTGACATGACCCTGGACATGCTTCGCCAGGCCGGTGTGCAGGTCGAGGAGACCACGGCCGACACACCTGAGGGACCACGCACAACGTTCACCATTCACCCCACCGAAATGATGGGTCGTACTTGGCAGGTCGAGCCCGATCTGTCCAACGCCGCCGCCTTCCTGGCCGCCGCGGCTGTCACCGGTGGCAGCGTCACCGTGCCCGACTGGCCAGAGCACACCACGCAGCCGGGCGACCGCATCCGCGAGATCCTCACCGCTATGGGCGCTACCGTGACGTTCAACCGTCACGAAGGTGGCCGCACCAGCCTCACCGTCGTGGGCCCGAACCCCTCGGAGCTGCGCGGTATCACGATGGACATGTCCGAGATTGGCGAGCTGACCCCAACAGTCGCCGCCATAGCAGCACTTGCCACCACCCGCACCGAGCTAACGGGCATTGCGCACCTGCGTGGTCACGAGACCAACCGTCTCGCCGCGCTCACCGAGGAAATCAACCGTCTCGGCGGACGCGCCACCGAACTTGACGACGGCATTGCGATTGACCCCGTTCCGCTCCACGGTGGCCTCTGGCACAGCTACGCCGACCACCGCATGGCCACTGCCGGTGCCATTGTTGGCCTGCGCACCGAGGGCGTGGAAGTCGAAAACATCGGTACCACCGCTAAGACCATGCCTGGCTTCGACCTGCGCTGGCTAGAGATGCTCGGCCTGGCCTCCCCCAGCCCGAGCTCGTTAGAGAAATCAGTCGAAGCTCGACTCGATGGCATGGGAGACGAAACCGAGGCAGGGAAATAATAGTGGCGGCACGCAGGCGTGGACGGCAGTGGGACGAGTCCGATGTACGTATCCGACCCGGCAAAGGGTCGCGACCACGAACGAAGGATCGCCCCAGCCACGCCGACGCCCACTGGGGCATGGTGGTGACCAAGGATCGTGGTCGTTGGGGTGTAGTCCTCGATAACAACCCTGATGTTGCAGTGACATGCATGCGTGCCCGCGAGCTCGGCCGCACCAATATCGTTGTCGGTGACCGTGTCGGTGTCGTAGGCGATGTCAGCGGCCGTGCGGGCACACTGGCCCGCATCGTCAAGCTGGCAGAGCGCAGCACGGTTTTGCGTCGCACCGCCGATGACAATGACCCGTATGAGCGCATCGTCGTGGCCAATGCCAGCCTGCTGCTCATTGTGTGCGCAGTCGCCGATCCTGAACCTCGCACCGGTTTTGTCGAACGCGCGCTGGTCGCGGCCTACGCCGGCGGTGTCCGCCCCGTGCTCTGTCTGACTAAATCCGATCTGGCCGACCCAGAGGAATTTGCCGGGGAGTTCTCGGCACTCGGAGTGGATGTCGTTGTCTGCGGTATTAATGATGACTTGGCTCCTCTGTCAGAACTCATCGATGCCCCAGGACGAGTGACAGCTTTGGTTGGGCATTCCGGCGTGGGGAAATCGACCCTCGTCAACCGGATTGTTCCCGAAGCCAACCGTGAGACCGGCGAAGTTAGTGGTGTGGGTAAGGGCCGCCATACCTCCACGCAGTCGGTGGCGCTGATGTTGCCGTCGGAAAGCGATGACGATGCGGCGTCGTGGATTATTGATACCCCGGGCATTCGTTCCTTTGGTCTGGCTCATGTGACACCGGAGACGCTGCTGGCGGCGTTTCCAGATATCCAGGCAGCGACAGATGAATGCCCACGTGGTTGCACCCATTTGGGGCCGCCCGCGGATCCAGAGTGCGCCCTCGACAAGCTGGAGGGAGTTCAGCACCGTCGAGCGATGGCCGTGCGTCGCCTGTTGAGCGCCATCAGCGACAACGAGGACTGGGAGCTGGACATTGAAAGAGACTAGCCACACCGATTCTGTGGAGACGCCCTCTGAAGCCGCGGCTGGTGCTGAGTCGGACAAAGCGGGCTCCGGACTCTACCCCGCTCCCGGCAGTTGGATTCGGCTGTGCATCTACACGCTTATCGTGGGTCTTGCGACGGGGCTCGGAGCTGCCGGGCTCGCGCTGATCATGCACGGCATCGAGTACGCGGTCTACGGGCAGCACGAGGGTGACGTAGCGGTCGTAACCGATGGCACCACTGGTTTACAGCGCTTTGTCGGAATTGTGTTGGCGGGGCTGATTGCAGGACCAATCTGGGCAGCTCTTCGCACAAAGGCGAAGCCTGTGGAAAGCGTTGAAGCGGGCATGCACGGCCGCCCCATGCCTGTGTGGTCAACTCTTGTCAATGTGTTTTTGCAGATGGCGACTGTCGCTGCAGGTGCATCCATGGGACGCGAGAATGCCCCGCGTGAGCTCGGTGCAATGGTGGCCTCGCAGATGTCGCATCGACTGCGCATCGATCCACTACACCGCCGTATTTTGGTCGCAGCAGCGGCCGGTGCCGGCCTGGGGGCGATTTATCACATCCCGTTGGCTGGAGCGGTTTTCTCGTTGGAGATTCTGCTGGGCTCGCTGAGTATTACCGCGGTGATGGTGGTGCTGGCGTGTTCAGCCATTGCCACGGTGACGTCGGGCATTGTGGTCGGCAGTAGCCCGCTCTACAGCCCAATTAATCTCTCGGACGGCTGGGGCAACCTCGGGGCAGCACTGCTCATCGGTGTTATCTGCGGTGCCATTGGCTACGCATTTCGCATTCTCAGCTCGCGGATGTCGGACAAAGCACCGACTGGCTGGCATTCTGCCTGGGCCATCCCCCTCGCATTCACACTGGTTGGTGTGATTTCACTGTGGGTTCCAGAAGTGTTGGGCAATGGCCGTATCGCTGCGACCACAGTTCTCATGGACCGCCCGCTGCTGGGTTTTGCAGTCATCCTGCTGATTGCGAAAGCTGTCGCGGTTCTCGTTACTTTCCGTTCTGGTGCCGTCGGTGGTCTCTTGACTCCCGGCTTTGCCCTTGGCGCGCTCAGCGGTTTCATCGTCGGCTGCTTCGTACAGCCATTGATGCCCTCAGTTCCGCTGAGCGACTTTGCGATTCTCGGCGCGGCGGCCTTCCTGTCGGCGTCCATGGCAGCACCACTTTTCGCACTGATCGTGACCGTGGAGTTCACCGGCCAGAATTCCTCGGCTTACTTAGCACTCTTCCTCGCTGGTGCAACTGCGACGCTGACCGTGACCATGATTCGCGCCTGGCTACGGCTCCCCCACAAGCAATCAATGCCATGGAACCGCGAACCAGCAGTCGCGGCTGCGGTTCGCAAGCGGGCCGAGGGCTAACCGCGCGCAGCAGTGTGCGTCGAGCGACCGGTGTAGGCCCGGACAATTTCCCGGACACCTGGGCGAAGACGGCGGAGCATTCGCAGGCCCGTCGCTAAGCCCTTGCGTTGCGGGGAACTGGACTGGAGCTCCGCTTCAACCTGCGGATACTTCTTGAACGCCGCCTCCGAACGTACCTCTGGGGCGTTGTCCGGGTCAGCGACTAAGAAACGATCCGGCAGCGACAACTTCAGCAGCGTGCGCTGGACCTGGAAGAACTGCTTCGGGAACGACCCCGTGTTGTATGGCAGGTCGTATTCCCGGCAGATCTGCTGAACCTGCTTCGAAATCTGCGCGAGCCTGTTGGACGGCATGTCCGGGAACAGGTGGTGCTCAATCTGGTAATTCAGATTTCCTGAGAGCACCGACAGCGCCAGCCCACCGTGGAAGTTCGCCGAGCCCAGCATTTGGCGCAAATACCACTCACTCTTGTCCTCGGTGTTGTACTGCTCCTTGGTGAAAGTCTCGGCATCATCCGGAAAGTGTCCGCAGAAGATGACCGCGTAGGCCCAAAGATTACGGGCGAGGTTGGCCATCATGTTCGCAAAGGCCACCTCACGGTAACGCGGACCCGCCATCGCCGGGAAGAGAACGTAGTCCTTGAGCACCTGGCGCCCCGACTTGTTGAGCACCTCCATGAGCTGCGGTCGGGCCTCATCCCAGGATTTCTTGCCGGCGAACACGCGCCCGAGCTCGACGTCATAGAAGGCCACTGCCCATTGGAAAAGGCTGGCCAACACCACGTTTGTCACCGGCTGCAGCAGCGTCGATGGCTTCCAACGGCGGTCACGAGTCACCCGGAGAATGCCATATCCCACATCGTTGTCCATACCGAGCACGTTGGTGTACTTGTGGTGGACAAAGTTGTGGGAGTGCTTCCACCCGCTGGATGGGCAGGAATTGTCCCACTCCCAGGTGGCCGAGTGAATCTCGGGGTCATTCATCCAGTCCCACTGACCGTGCATGGTGTTGTGTCCGATTTCGAGGTTTTCCAAAATCTTTGCCAACCCCAGCGCTGAGACGCCCGCCCATTTGAAACCCCAGTGCGCGGTGTTCTTCCACGACTTCGGCAGCATCCCCAATTTGTTCAGGGCCATGCCGGCGGTCGGCACCATCAGCAGGCCTCGACCAGTCACCTCAAGGGTGCGCTGAATGCGGATGAGCGTGCGGATGTAGCGAGCATCCTTCTGTCCCAGCGAATCGCGGTGTTGCTTTTCGATTTCCGCAAACCGACGCCCAATCTCTGCGACGTCTTCTTCGCTCAAGTGCGCATACGATGCGATATCGGAAATTGCCATGGGAAGGGTCCCAACTCCTTTAGGTAGTTTCTCCTGGTTAATGCAGGTTGAGATAGATGTGGGGCGAACTTACAGTTCGATACGCGCGTGCCCCGCCGGCGCACAGACGCACGTTCGGACCCGCTCGCCCGCCACAAACGTCGCCCCGGTGCGGATGTCCCGCGCTGCGCCGTCGGAGAGTTGCTGCACGCACGTCGCACAAATTCCCATCCGACAGCCGTACGGCAGGTCAACCCCGACGCTCTCGGCCGCCTCCAGGATGGTCGTTGCACCGTCTACGTCGATATCGCCTCGGCTGCCGAAACTCACCGTGCCGCCGACCTCCCCCGCCGCCGAGCGGTCAACGGTGAAACGTTCCGTCCGCAGCCCGGGAAACTCCGGCTCAAGGTTTTTCAGCAGTTCAACCGGACCACAGGCATAGGCGCTTGCCGACGATGCCAGCGCTCCAAAGTCAGCAATGATGTCGGTAACCGCCGCAGCGTCAATCCGCGGCTGCGTCTCGGTATTCCGGGCATGCAGGCGATACTTCAACGCGCTAGTGGCGCTGTGCTGTTCCAGCTCGCGAAGTTCGGTGACAAACACAGCTTCTGTCTCGCCGCGGTAGGAGTGAATGTGCTCGACTTCCACCGAGGCATTGCGAGCTGAAAGATCACGCAGCATCGAAATCACCGGAGTGACGCCGGAGCCTGCGGTAACAAACGCAATGCGGGCTGGGAGCGGCTCCGGAAGATGGAAATCCCCAGCCGGGGCAGCCAGGCGGACGACAGTACCCGGCTTGACATTGGCGACGAGGTGTTGGGACACGTAGCCGTCGTTGAGCGCACGGATGTTGATAGTCAGCAGCCCGTCATGAGGCCGCGGCGCATTTGTCAGCGAGTAGGAACGCCACAGGTATTTCCCCTTGACCTCTACGCCAAGTCCGATGAACTGGCCTGGCTTGAAGTCTGTTGGCATCCCCCAACCCGGACGGATTATCAACTCTGCTGAAGTAGGAGATGTGGGATTGATGGCCTCAATCTGACCGCGCAGCTCGCGACTTGACCACAGCGGATTTAGCAAATGCGTGTAGTCATCGGGCAAAAGTGGCGTGGATAAATGCTTGAATACCCGGGAAACTTTGGTCTTAAGCCCCATTTTTGGCCCTCCTGACTGTCACGGACGAACACGCAATAACGCTGTTCATCAGCAGGCATGCCCCACCCGATTCATCATTACGTGTCCGTAGGTTACTTAGACGTAGACTACGGAGCGGTAAGTTATTGGTCAAGAGAAACAAATGATTTTGACACAAATAGCGAAATTGTCATTACCCCCACCCTCGTGCGAAACACCCCCTTTGACATGGAGCTTATCCACACAAAACAATCCCGCCTTTTATACCCCCGCTGAAAACACTTGTGCCATACAAAAAAAGGGGCTGGGTTCCTAAACCCAGTCCCCTTCTTTAACGCCAAGCACGCGCTACTACAGGAAGTCGACCACCATGCCGAGCTCAGCTACGTCATACCACGCCAGCGGGATCTCCAGCGCATCGCCGACAGTGAGCTCCGCATCCTCGTCACCGAGATCTGCCTTATCGACGGCATCAATCGCAGCCTCAACCTTGCTTTCCGCCTCTTCCACATCAATGTGGAGCGCTGCAACGTCGGCAAGCGAAATTGGGCCGCCGACCTTAACCACGGCATCTCCCATATCCGACTGCGGCTCCGCCTCCACATCAACGGAAATGACCACTCGACGGTGCGGGAACTTCTCTTCTGCGGCATCGAGCAGACGGAGCGACGCACGCGCAGCCTCATCAAAGGCTACGTCTGCCAGTTCCTCATCATCGCCCTCAGTAAAGAAATCGCGCAGCGCTTCAGTGACAGCAAAGCCCCAACCACCGCGGGCGTGGAAGAGCTCATCCTCCTTAAGCGCCTCAAGCATGGAGAAAGTCGCTGGGATATAGACACGCATTAGAACTCGCCCTCGAGACCCAGTAGACCGGCAATCTCGACCACTGCGCGGTCGAACTGCTGATAGAAGACTCCCACCATGCCGTTAGAGACGGCCGCATGGATGTTCTCAATCGAATCATCTACCAACACGCAGTCCCGTGCCGGCAGTTCAATAGCCGCAGCGGCTGCATTAAAAGCCTCTGCCGAAGGCTTCTCATGGCCAATTTCACCAGAGAGCACAACTGCGTCTACCAGGCCCTCATCTTCGAGCTTGCGAATCGGATCCGCCGATGGGCCACCTGGGTCATTCGACAGGACTGCCAGGCCAACACCATTTGCACGCGCCTCTACCAGCAAATTACGCCAACGTGCCTGGTCTTCATCCGTGCCGTCAAGGACACCACAGTAATCGATAATCATTCCGCGCATGGCCTGTAGTTTATCGCATGACCTGCACGTTTGCCTTTTTTCCAGTTCAGCGTGTTAATTGGCTGTTCGTTACGCCCATTTGTAGACGACCAGAACGGCCTTGACGGAAACCGATAGGACCATTAACAGCGAAACACTCAGCCCATTTCGCGACTGCGCCTTCTCCACAATCCCCCCACGCCGGCCGTGAATTCCCCTTCACAAGCTGCACACTTAAAGCACTTGTAGGACAATGGTCTTCAGCAAGGGGGAACTTGCCAATGGAGAGTTTTTAGGGGGATTAATCCATGGCACCAACGTCTCACGTACCAAAATCTCAGACACCGATGCCTTACGCGCTGTCGCACGCCGCTGAGTACCGCTCCAGTGGCAGGGAATCCATTGAACCGGCAACGGGCTTTTCGCTTCTCCACACAATTCAACTCGGCCAGTCAGCTAATGCCGCCGCCTCTCAAACCGCAAAAGTGGCACCGACCTATAGCGGATGCTCCGCTGCCACCGGGACCGCTGTCATGACGGCATTACCGCCCGCCGTGGCCACTCCTGCTGCGAAAAAGACGCCGCAAACACCGCACGTCGTCCAGCACTGTGAGCAGAATCTGAGACAGGAGCTTAGCACGATTACTCGCCGCGTCTTCGACATCATCGCGGGTCGCAGGCGAGTCAACGATTTGCGTCGCATCAATATCGACCCAATTATTCACGCTGCGATACTCACGCTGTCGAAGAACACCAGCCTCAAGGGTGTCGCGTTGCAATCCTTCCACGCCAGCGCTTCCGCGGACGGCAAGAAGGTCGAGTTCCTGGGTAGTTGCCGTGTCGGTCCGCGCGTTCGCGCGTTCACGGGCACTTTCCGCCGCGGAACAGCAAAAACGCGGCCATGGACCATGACCGCGTTTCGTGTGCTTTAGTGCTTAGCGACGGCGCTTGCGAGCCGCCTTCCGACGCTGCGCTCGGTTGCCCTCAGACTCTTGATCCACGCGCTGCTGCTCTGCACTGCCGTCCTCGCTGGGGCCGGAGTAAGTCATCTGCTGATTTTGCTCAGCAGCTTCCGTTGGCAGAGCTGGAGCCTGGTTCTCCTGCCCCTCGGCGTTTTCCACTGCAGGCATAACCTGCTTACGGATCAGGAACAACTGACGAACCGATTCTTCCTTGATGCCGTCCATCATCGCGGTGAACATGTCGTAGCCCTCACGCTGGTACTCCACCAGCGGGTCAGCCTGGGCCATGGCGCGCAAGCCAATGCCCTCCTTGAGGTAGTCCATCTCGTAGAGGTGCTCGCGCCACTTCTGGTCCATGACGTTCAGGATGGTGAAGCGCTCGATGTTGCGCATCTGGTCGTCGCCGCCAATTGCGGAGACCGCATCCTCAAGCTGGTCGTAGCTGGCCGAGATGTCCGTGTGCAGAGCCTTGGACAGCTCATCGGCCGAGAGGTCACCCGGGGTACCGAAGTCAGAGCCATCAATAAGCTCTTGCGCCGTAAACGTCGGGCTGTAGAGCTGCTCTAGGGCATTCCACAGCTCGTCGAGGTCCCAATCCTCCACGTAACCGTCAGCGGTGGCACCGTTGACATACGCATCGACGACGTCGTCCTGCATGTCACGGACCTGAGTCTTCAAATCCTCACCTTCGAGGATGCGACGGCGCTCAGCGTAGATGACCTTACGCTGCTGGTTCATAACCTCGTCATACTTCAGAACATTCTTACGGATTTCGAAGTTCTGGCTTTCCACCTGAGCCTGAACGCTCTTAATGGAGTTGGAGACAACCTTGGAGTCAATAGGAACGTCATCCGGGACATTCAGAGTGTTCATCAGCGCTTCCATGCGCTGACCGTTGAAGCGAACCATGAGATCATCGCGCATGGACAGGTAAAAGCGGGTAACGCCCGGGTCACCCTGACGACCGGTACGACCACGCAACTGATTATCAATACGGCGCGACTCATGGCGCTCAGTGCCCAGGACGTAGAGGCCACCGGCCTCACGTACCTTGTCAGCTTCTTCCTTCGACTGCTGACGAACACGCTCAATCTCAGCGTCCCACGCCTCTTCGTATTCTTCCGGAGTTTCCACCGGGTCCAGACCACGAGAGCGCAGATTCAGGTCAGCGATGATGTCCGGGTTACCGCCCAGCACGATGTCAGTACCACGACCGGCCATGTTAGTTGCCACGGTAACGCCTCCGAGCCGACCCGCCACTGCGACAATCTCAGCTTCCTTCTCGTGGTGCTTAGCGTTCAGCACAGAGTGAGGAATACCTTCGCGCTGCAGGAGCTTGGAAAGGTACTCGGATTTCTCGACTGACGTCGTGCCAACGAGAACTGGCTGGCCCTTTTCATGGCATTCGCGGATGTCCTCGACAACAGCGGCGAACTTTGCCTCCTGCGTCTTGTAAATCAGGTCGGGCAGATCCTCACGCTGCTTCGGGCGATTCGGCGGGATCGCCATGACGTTCAGCTTGTAAATCTGGTGCAGCTCAGCCGCTTCGGTCTCAGCCGTACCGGTCATACCGGACAGCTTGTCGTAGAGGCGGAAGTAGTTCTGGAGCGTGACGGTTGCCAGCGTCTGGTTCTCGTTTTTAATCTCCACCCCTTCCTTGGCCTCAATTGCCTGGTGCATGCCCTCGTTATAGCGACGGCCTGCCAGCACACGACCGGTGAACTCATCGACAATGAGGATCTCACCATTACGAATAATGTAATCCTTGTCGCGGGTGAACAGTTCCTTGGCCTTCAGGGCATTGTTCAGGTAACTGACCAGCGAAGAGTTTTCCGGAGCATACAGGTTGGCAATGCCCAGCTGATCCTCAACGAATTCAACACCCTCTTCACGAATACCGATGGTGCGCTTACGCTCATCGACTTCGTAGTGAATATCGCGCTTCATACGCGGCACGATCTTGGAGAACGCCAGGTACCAGTGCGGATCGCCATCTGCCGGACCGGAAATAATTAATGGGGTACGGGCCTCGTCAATCAGAATCGAGTCAACCTCATCGACGATGGCGAAGTGGTGCCCACGCTGCACCAAATCGTCGAGCGAATGCGCCATGTTATCGCGCAGGTAGTCAAAGCCGAACTCGTTGTTCGTGCCGTAGGTGATGTCGGCAGCATAGGCCTTGCGACGCTGGTCCGGACTGAGCTCAGAGAGAATCACGGAAGTCTCAAGCCCCAGGAAGCGGTGGACTCGACCCATCCACTCCGCGTCACGCTTAGCCAGGTAGTCATTAACCGTAACGACATGAACACCCTTGCCTGCCAACGCATTGAGGTATGCGGGCAGCACACAGGTCAGGGTCTTACCTTCACCAGTCCCCATCTCGGCAACGTTGCCGAAGTGCAGTGCCGCACCGCCCATAACCTGGACGCGGTAGTGCTTCTGCCCCAGCACGCGCCAGGATGCCTCGCGCGCCGTGGCGAAAGCATCCAGCAGCAAATCGTCTACATCGGCACCGTCAGCCAGCTGCTTCTTAAACTCCTCGGTCTTGGCACGGAGTTCATCGTCTGAAAGAGCTGCGTACTCGTCTTCCTTGGCGATGACCTGATCTGCAATATTGCCAAGCCTCTTGACAGCGCGGCCTTCACCAATGCGGAGCAACTTGCTGAGCGAAAACACTAAATTGGGACCTTTCCGGCCGATTCACGTCGAACTTTAATGTGCAACGGTTGATTATACGACGAACCCGCCTTCCCTTCTAAGAGAAGACGGGCTCATGTGAGCAATTACTTACCAATACACAGCTCTGCGCGGTATTGCGTGCTCTTTTTGGTGAAGACTTACTTCTCGTCTTCGTCTGCCAGCTCAATCAGACCGTAGTCGTATGCGTGACGACGGTAGACCACGGACGGACGAGAGGTTGCCTCGTTAACGAAGAGGTAGAAGTCGTGACCGACGAGCTCCATCTCAGACAGAGCATCTTCCACCGTCATCGGAGTTGCGGAGTGCTGCTTGGTACGCACAACCTGGCCCGGGGTCACGTCCTCAACCAGATCCTCGTACGGATCAGCCTTTTCCGGAGCCGCTGCCTCAGCCTCTGCAACCAGCGAAGCAGTTGCCTCGCCGACGGACATCGGTGCACGGTGGCCAGAACGGCTAATCTTGCGGCGAGCCTTCACCTTACGCAGGGAGCGCTCCATCTTGCCCAGAGCAGACTCCAGTGCAGCGTAGAAGCTATCTTCCTTCGCTTCCGCACGAGCCAGGTGTCCCTTGCCAGTAGCGGTGATCTGAATACGGTCAGAGCGGTCTGCACGGCGCGGATTCGGCTCGTGCTGGAGCTCCACGTGGAAGAAGGTCAAAGTCGGGTCGAGGCGCTCAATCTTCGCCAGCTTCGCCTTAACACGATCTGCGAAGTGCTCTGGAACCTCAACATTGCGCCCGGTGATGGTCACCTGAGCGTTCGGGCTGAGTACCTCGTTGTTGTCAGCAGGTGTGGACACTTGCTACCTACCTCCCGGTATGGCCACCGCCCTTCCGTGAGCGGGATTACTCACGGCGTCTACGGTGACGAGTCTTTCTGCACCCCCAGGATACAGTTCCGGGGGTAACCAATGCCACGTTCCCCTCGTTTATTTTTCGCTTGCCGACGACACCCCCTGCGTCTACGCCCGGGCGAGCACCAACACCATGTCGATGCGAATCCCCAATGACGCTGCCACCAACTCGGTTTCCGCTGCAGTGGCACCAGTGGTGGCCACATCATCAACCAGAATTACTGTCGCCTTCGCACAGCGTTGTCGCAGCTTGTCGCTAATTCCGCGCTTGAATTGCGTCAGCGGCACAATGTGGCCAGAAAGATTTCGTCTGCGTTGAGAAGCCCCCAGCTCCGCGGAATCCCGCGTGCGCCCGCCAATGCGCACCAGGGGCAATACCGAACTGGAGGGGAGCTGACTGCAAGCAAAGTCGCAGGCAATTGTTACCGGGTCCCCACCCCGTTGTCGACGGGATGACGATCTTGTCGGCGCGGGAATCAAAATGACGGGGGTAATTTCCGGGGGCATTATATGGCCATCAGAGGCCAGCCTTCGTACCGCAGCGGCGAACACGGCCCCCATGATTCGTCTAGCTTCACCACTGCCCCGTTCTTTGGCCGACAAAATGAGATGTCTCCTCGCACCCGAGTACGGACCGCAGGTCCACGCTGCTGCGCGTAACGAAGCCCGCGGTGAAAACCGCACTGGAGGTTGCTGAAGATCGTCCTTGCAACCGCGACACAGCGCCCCGGAGCAGCCGCACACCGGACAGGTTTCCGGTATCACGAGGCCGATTGCATCGCGGGTAACGTCGTAAAGCACGCGCAGAAATTCCTGCGATGACCTCCCCTGCGCCATTAATCCCCTCCCCGATTTGCGCTTATTCCACAGACACCGGAGCCATTCGACCGCGCGCACCCGGAACCTGGCGCCAGAACTGCTGCTGCCCCTCGCTGGAGATCAGCTCCATGACACCGGTGGCATCCAATGCGTAACGCTTCGACGAGGTCGCGGTAACTACAGGAATTGGCGGTGTCAGGTTGAGCTTCGGCAGAACGGAGCTAGTCGCACCGTCCGGGAAGGCACTCCACATCGGAGTGTCTCCGCTGTAACCACCCACCGTGACCGTTTGATTCGGCGACCACGTCAGCGACACCGGGGAGACGTTTTCAGGTAGCGGCAGAGCGCGCGGATGCGTCAACTTCCACGGTTTATCGTCATGCCTTTCGATGGTGGCGATATAGACTTCACCAGCGATAATCATCGCTACCTGCGTGCCTGAAGAATCGACGCGGAATTCAGAAATACCGGCGCTCGGGCGCCCCGTGCCTTCGCCGCCGTCAAGAAGGTGATTGAGCTCAGAGGTATCAACCTCCTCCTGCTGAATCCGAGATGACGTCGACTGCCGAACCAGGCGTACGACGGTTGTACCGTCCTTCACTGTCCAGACCGCCTCGGCGTCTGGAGACCATGTCGGACGGGTGAGACTCTCGCCAGTCAGCACAGGAACCGGCTGATCTTGAATTCCGCCGAGCATCAATGTGGACTCACCGAGGTCATACGAACCGGCACGACCATCCACGGCCGAGCGGAACACAGCGGCAATAAGCTCGCTGCCATTGGGGTTGACGCCCACTGCCGCGGAAAACACCGCAGTGCTGCCGCTGGCGGTCCAGCCGCGCCCCACAGGTGTAGCGTGGCCGTCAGCAATCTCGTAGATACCGCTGCGGTCGACCGTCCGCAACGGTGCGTTATCAGCCGGTAGATGATTCGGGTCGTAGAGCTGGATTGCGTCAGTGTCCTTCGTCCACGGCTCGTCGTGGCTGGCAACCAGTGGTTCGCCGTCGGCCATGAGAATCCACGGACCACGGAAATCTGCCGAATCGAGAGTCCAGATAATCTGCGCCGCGAGCATGACACGCAGTTCCTCGGAAACATCACCCAACCCGGTGATTTCGACCCTGCGACCGTCCGCGTTGGACACAGGTCCTGCTTCTACCGCAATCGAGGCATTGGGCTTGAGCACGGTAGTGACGCCCGGTCGCAGCGGTGCTGATGGTCCGTTCTTCAGCTTTGTCAACAGATTGGTCGCGCCATCGGTGACGCCACGATAGAGCCAACGACGATCTGTGACCAAATGATTACCCGCCGGGTCGAGGAAATAGACATTGCGAGGCACATTGTTTTCCAGGAATACCTGACGCTCCATGACAACACCGTCGGGCAGCGAGGAAATGCGCCACTGTCCATCCGAACCGAGCTTCATCTCCACGGTTTCCTCATAGTCACCGGACTGGGGCTCATAAGCACCATCAGTACCAAATTGACCAACGCTGCGACCTCGGGCAACGAAGGACTGTCGCGATCCTCCATCTTCCCGCTGAGCGATGAGGTTGACACCGTCGAGAATGCGGGCACTATCTTGCGGTTTCCAACTGGCCGCAAGTTCCGGGGTCATGAAGGCACGCATAGCTTGAAAATCATCAACCGGATGCGCGGCCGCGGCGAAAAAGTCGCGCAGGACAATGTCTGCATTGACATTCGGACGTGGCTGCGGAACTTCAATACGAACCTGGGGCGGCTCAAACGGACGCAGCACCTGGGGGCTGGTGTTCCGCGGAATGGTGGTACATCCTGCGGCCGTGCCCAAAATGATCACCGAGCTAAGCGCCACTGTCTTACGCAGGACGCGACGAGCCTTTGACTGTTGCTGCGCCGTCATTTAACTATCCTCCTCTCGTGCCTGTTGGGATTCGCTATCGCTAGCCCTCTGCCCCTTACCCTGATCCTGGCTCTTGGCTTGCGGTGCATTCGATTCCGATTCCAACTCCCGTGCACCAATTTCCCGCTGGTGCGGAATCTGATCGGGCAGCGGGGGAACTTCCAGTCCGAGCGGATGCTCGCCGAAGCTCGCATCGGGCTCCAGCGGCACAGTCAGACGGAAACAGCTACCGACCGTCGGCACGCCAAATGCCTCTAGTTCCCCACCGTGCAATTGTGCGTCCTCGCGTGCGATCGCCAAGCCAAGTCCCGTACCGCCGGTGCGTCGGACACGCGAGGGGTCAGCACGCCAGAAACGGTTAAACACCAGTTCCTGCTGCTCCGGCTTTAGCCCCACACCGTGGTCAACGACCGTAAACGAAACCGCGGAATCGCTCGCCCGCACGGTGACATCCACCGGATTGCCCTCACTGTGGTCAACAGCGTTGGCCATAAGATTGCGTAGCACGCGCTCGATACGACGCGAGTCGACTGTCGCCATTACCGGTTCATCGGGCAGATGGAAGCGGATGGGCGTACCGGTCTCCTTAGCCACGACCGTTACCTGCTGATAGGCAGCATCCACGCAGCGACGAACATCGACCTTTTCTGCGGATAGGTCTGCAACGCCGGCATCGTGGCGTGAGATCTCAAGCAGGTCATTGAGAAGCATCTCAAAACGCTCAAGCTCCTCATTCATCAGCTCAGCTGCGCGGCGAGTCGCCGGATCGAGGTCCTCAGCGCCGTCCGCAATAAGATCAGCGGCCATACGCACCGTGGTCAGAGGTGTCCTCAACTCATGCGAAACATCGGAGGTGAACTGTCGCTGCAGACTGCCGTATTCCTCCAGCTGTCTAATCTGCGTCGACAGCGATTCGGCCATCTTGTTAAAACTCATGGCCAGTCGCGCCATGTCATCTTCACCCTGCACGACCATGCGTTCGCGCAAGTGACCGTCGGCAAAGCGCTGGGCAATCTGGGCGGCGGAACGCACTGGTGTCGTCACCTGATTGGAGAAGAACCAAGTAATACCGCCGAGAAGCGCCATGATGATTACTGTCGCACCTGCGAGCAGACCACGAACCAACTTAATAGTCGATTCCTCTGCAGCCATAGAGGTGACCAGATAGAGCTCGAGCCCATCAACCGAAGTAGAAGTGGGACTACCGATAATTAACGCCGAGTATGTGTCGCCGCGGTTATCAGTGACTTGGCGTACCTGATACGCAATTTGCCCTTGTCGGACTACTTCATGCAATCGCTCTGGAACATCGGCCTTAATCGGCGATGAAGCCAACACCGTGCCTCGCGGCACCGGCGCCACGAGCAGTGGTTCATAACTTGTCAGTGGTGCAGCACCGGAACCGGCTGCACGGTTCACAAGAGCATCGCGTCCCACGTTGAGCAGAGCTTGCAGCTCGTTGGACGAAGAGTTCTCAATCGCCCGCTCCACCACTGCGCGAGCACGGTCAATTTCCTCGTCGGCAGCGGTAACCTTTGCGTCGATAAGCCGCTGGGTAACAATAGTCGCCAACGCGAAACCGAGTACCGCAATCACCATCGCGCTCAGTACCACCACGGAGGTCAGAATGCGCGCTTGGATAGACGTGCGCCAGAGCGTAACCGCCCAGGTCACTCCCCTATTGGTGAAGTCTCGAAGCTTCGTTATTAATCGACGCAAGAATCGGCTCCCACTAAAGCTGACTGGCCTTGTTTAGTCACCCGTCTTGTACCCGACACCGCGGACGGTCAGCACAATCTGCGGGTTTTCCGGATCCAGTTCGATCTTCGAGCGCAGACGCTGAACGTGAACGTTGACGAGTCGAGTATCCGAGGTGTGCTGATATCCCCAGACCTTTTCCAACAACTCATCACGGGAAAAGACCTGCTTCGGACGGGATGCAAGAGTGTGCAATAGGTCAAACTCCAACGGGGTCAGAGAAATCTCCTTGCCATCACGGAACACGGCGTGACCGGGCACGTCGATGGTCAAGTCGCCGACCTCGAGGGTCTCGCTCGGGCTGTCCTCTTGACGACGCAGCCGAGCGCGCACGCGCGCCACGAGCTCCTTCGGCTTAAAGGGCTTCGTGACATAGTCATCCGCACCGGATTCCAGGCCGAGGACCACATCGACTGTGTCGGTCTTCGCAGTCAACATGATGATCGGCACCGCCGATGTCTCTCGCACAGTGCGACAGACATCGACACCACTCATGCCCGGCAACATGAGATCCAGCAGAATCAAATCTGGATTCTCCCGCTCTGCTGCCTTGACAGCTTCGAGGCCATCGTCGACTACTACTGTGTCGAAGCCCTCGCGCTCCATCACCATCGTGAGCATTTCGGCGATGGCCGGATCATCATCAACAACCAGGATTTTTGAGCTCATGCGTCATATTCTAAACGTAAAGCTATCTAGTTCTGTAGTTTCCCGTTGAGGTGGCTAGCGCAGGCGTGCACTGATCCATTCCACAAGGCGGTCCGCCCCATCGTCCCCCGTAAGCATCAGCCATGGTGACTGCCACGAGCCCTCCGCGAACTTTTGGTACGCCGCTAGTGTGCGCTCCTGCAAACCCGAGTCCTTTTCGTAGGCATCCCTAGTTCGCTGCACATCAGAGGCTTCCCGCTTGCGTGCGCGGTCGGCTGCCACTCCCACCGACGTGGCCAGACAGACCTGAACGTCGGGAAGCGGAAGCTGGAAATCCTCGAATTCGGTCTTCTCAATCCACTCGACGATCGCCGGATTCTGTGTGCGAGCCAGGGAGTAGGCCGCGTTGGACGCGACGTAGCGGTCGATAATCAGAACATCGTTCTCGTGCGCTGCATCAACAATCGCTTGACGACGTTCTTTGCGGTCCAGAGCGAACAGGAGTGCCATTGCCCAAGCGGAGTCCGCGGTGTCGCCGAGCTGACCGTGCAAGGCTTGATCGGCGAAATCAGCGAAGATTGTCTGCCGGTACGCCGGAAAGGTCATCGAAGAAACGGAGTGTCCTTGACTTCGGAGTTGATTGGTAACAGCTGTGACAAGCGTGTTCTTGCCAGCACCGTCGATTCCTTCGACTGCGATAATCAAATTCTTCTCCTCGCACACATGGCTGCGGCCTAGCCTTGGCTAGAACTAGTAGCGGTAGTGCTCTGGCTTATACGGGCCCTCGACGTCAACGCCGATGTATTCGGCCTGTTCCTTGGACAGTCGGGTGAGCTCACCGCCGAGTGCCTCGACGTGAATGCGAGCGACCTTCTCATCCAGAATCTTCGGCAGACGGTGGACAGTGTTGTCGTACTTATCACCGTTGCAGTAGAGCTCAATCTGCGCGATTGTCTGGTCGGCGAAGGAGGTCGACATTACGAAGGACGGGTGTCCGGTGGCATTACCCAGGTTGAGCAGGCGCCCCTCGGAAAGCACAATCAGAGAGCGTTCCTCGCCG
Source organism: Corynebacterium sp. HMSC061H03 (assembly GCF_001838215.1). Classification (NCBI taxonomy): domain Bacteria; kingdom Bacillati; phylum Actinomycetota; class Actinomycetes; order Mycobacteriales; family Corynebacteriaceae; genus Corynebacterium; species Corynebacterium sp. HMSC061H03. The sequence goes on along the minus strand of NZ_KV836048.1, from coordinate 160,062 downwards.
TCAGCATGCGGGAAGATGTACTCGGTGACCTGCGGCTTGATCTCCACACGACGGACATCATCGCGGTGGTGCAGGCTATGCATGTCGATCTCGTTGTCGAAGTGGCCGATGTTGCCCAGCAGCGCGTGGTTCTTCATCTGCTGCATGTGCTCGAAAGTGATGACGTCCTTGTTGCCTGTGGCGGTGATGACAATGTCGACATCTGCGATGACGCTCTCAGTAGCGACGACGTCGAAACCGTCCATCAATGCCTGCAATGCGTTAATCGGGTCGGCCTCGGTGACCTGAACGCGAGCGCCCTGACCCGCCAGCGCCTCCGCGCAGCCCTTTCCCACATCGCCGTAACCGCAAACCAGCACATTCTTGCCGCCAACCAGCATGTCGGTACCGCGGTTGATGCCGTCCAGAAGGCTGTGGCGGGTGCCGTACTTGTTATCGAACTTGGACTTGGTGACCGCATCGTTGACGTTCATGGCCGGGAATGGCAGCACGCCCTGCTCTGCGAAGTGGTAGAGGCGGTGGACACCAGTGGTGGTCTCCTCTGTGACACCCTTGACCGACTTTGCAATTCGGTGCCAACGGCCGGCATCCTTCTCCAGGCTGGCGCGAAGCATGTCCTTGAAGGCAATAAACTCGTCCGAATCCGACTCTTCTGCTGGCGGCACCAGGCCAGCATCCTCGAATTCCATGCCCTTAATAACAGCCATGGTGGCGTCGCCGCCGTCGTCCAGAATCATGTTGGCATCTTCATCGCCCCAGTCGAAGATGCGGTCGAGGCACCACCAGTACTCCTCCAGCGTCTCGCCCTTCCAAGCGAAAACCGGAACACCCTGCGGGTCCTCCGGAGTGCCGTCTCGCCCAACGACGACAGCCGCAGCGGCCTCATCCTGGGTGGAGAAGATGTTGCAGGAAGCCCAGCGAACCTCTGCGCCCAGCGCCGTCAAGGTCTCGATGAGCACCGCGGTTTGAACCGTCATGTGAATGGAGCCGGAAATACGGGCACCGGCCAGTGGCTGCTGCTCTGCATACTCTTCGCGCAGGGCCATCAGGCCTGGCATCTCGTGCTCGGCCAGACGAATCTGGTGACGACCGGCCTCAGCCAGGGAGAGGTCTGCAACCTTGAAATCAATGTTCTTCGAGGACATGTAACGCTTTCTCTAGATTCTTTGACGTGAGATTCTTCTTAAAGAATCACTACTGGGGACGCGAGAATTACTCTACCGCTTCGACACAGTTTTCCAGCGCCGCCTGGTCAGACTCACTGAGTTCCCCCAGAAGACTATCGAACACCTCGGAGGCGATAGCCAACGCATCCTCCTCGCTGCCGTGTGCCTCCGAGATTCCCTCCCGGATGAAGCTGTAGTCCTCCACAATGTCACCGCCGCTAAATGGCGCACCATTCCAAATTGCAATAATCACAGCCGCCGCGAGTGCGCAGGCCTTCTCATCGCTACTTTCGGAATCCACCCCAATGCGGCCAGCATCAATCAATGCACCAACGCGATCCTGTGAGTCGAGATCCTGAACCTCATCGAAGAGTTCAATGACCGAATCGCTTCCAAAAACCTCAGTCTCCCAGATGGACATGATAGGTGGCCACGCTCCTTTCGCGCTTCGAACCAATTGCCAGTTTTCGTCTTCGACGAGCGCTTTCCGAAGAGCGCTTTTCGACGAGCCCACGGTAATCTGGCCGCCGACCTAATAGCTGTCGTCTGCACGCGCCGCTAGCCGGAAAACCGCATGTGGCCTTACCGAAGTTCTACCCGACTTTTCGCCACTTTTACAGTGCGAGAGACTTATTTAATCCCCTCAACACAATTTTCACCCTAGAGAGAAGATAACGGGCATGTTAAGTTAGTTCCCAGACCTCGTAATGTAACTGTTATCTTTTTCGTTACAGGGCGACCTCACGCATGACACGAAAGGAGTACCTACCATGGTGAAGAAGGCTTTTGGAGCTCTTCTGCTCGCAGCCCTTCCCCTGAGCGTTTCGCTCGTTGGCTGCTCCGATAGCAATGCTGCCGAGGGGGCGAACCCGGAAAACGCCGGCTCTCAGTCGAAAATGGAGACCTCTGCTCCGCTGCCTCCAGTTCCTAGTGATGCCGAGCTGCAGCAGAGCACTGAATCGAATTCGGATTCCTCGCTGACTGAGACGACTGGCAGTCTGGTACCTCGTCCGACCACGCCATCGAGCAGCGAGATTGTAGAGGATCCGTACCTGCCACCGCAGGCGTATATCCCGCCGACTTCCACAAGCTCTAGTACGACAACTCCGACGTCGACCACATCAACACCTCCGACGACCACGGAGACCACAGAGCCCACGTCTGACGACGTTTCTTCGCCGACGCCCAGCAAGCCGGTGCCACTGCTACCGGAAGATAACTCGGAAAAGCCGAACGACAGTCTTCCGGAAGGCGACGGTGACGCAGCAGCTGAGCCGAAGCCGCCTTCATCGCAGGCGGAGTCCCAGTCGGGTACGCAAACCACAACTCCGTCCGAGACTCCTCAGAAAACTCCTTCGAACGAGCCGACGTCCCCGAAGGTGCCGACACCGCCGAACAACCAGGCCCCTTCGAAGGAGAAGGACACCACTGGCGGCAATGGGGCTATCAATAGCAAGATTTCCCCAATCCCGGAAAAGCCGAAGGACTCCGGATTCCTGGGAAATCTCTTCGATAACGACTAGGACTAACCCACCCGCGGGACGGTCGCGACAAAGACGGTTGCCCCGCCTTGGCGCGCAGTCAACTCAATATCGACTGCGTCAACAGCCGGAACCCAGGCCGCATGGCCACTGGGAACCTCAACCACGGAGTCGTCGTGACGCAACGCCACCGTGCCCGCGGTAGACAACACAACCGTGGCGGATTTTTCGTCGAGCAGAACATGTTCGCCCGGCTCCAGGTCCCGCGAACGAAGGCGGAACTCGCGCACCGGCGCGTCATAGTCATTCCAGCCATCATCGGTCAGCCGCGACTGCAGCACCGGATCTGGCAGCGGGCGGAAAGAGAGCACGCGTAGTAGCTCCACGACATCGACATGCTTAGAGGTCAGGCCTCCGCGCAACACGTTGTCGGAGTTGGCCATGATTTCCACGCCCATGCCATTGAGGTAAGCGTGCAACTGTCCCGCACCAAGGTAGATGGCTTCGCCCGGCTGTAAGCGAAGGCGATTAAGCAGCATCGACCCCAGAACTCCCGGGTCCCCCGGATACTTTCGAGCCAGTTCGCAGGTAGTCTCGGCTACTCGCGAGAACTCCTCGTCCTCGCCACTGTAATCCGCGCACTTAGCAGCCACGGCTTCGACCAGCTCATCGAGGACATCCTGGGGCAACGTCAACCACGTTGTAAACAATGCCCGCAGAGCGCTCTCGTCATCGGCGGCATCGAGCAGTCCCATGTAGTGGTCGAGCTCCGGTACCGCCAGCGCTGCGAGCAGCTCCTTCGTGCGCTCCACCGGGCGGAATCCGGCCAACGCGTCGAAGGTAGTCAGGGCGACAATGAGTTCTGGCTTGTGGTTATTGTCCCGGTAATTGCGGAAATGTGCAGTGGCCGGAATGCCCTCCGCATTTTCGCGTGCAAATCCCTCCTGAGCTTCTGCCAAGGTGGGGTGTGCCTGCAGCGACAGCGGCTCATCGGCTGCGAGCAGTTTCAACAGGAACGGCAGCCTGCCGTTGTCGGTGTCAATTGCGCATCCGAGCGCAGCCGCCGGATCCTGCGCAATGAGCTCATCCAACGGCGTGCCGGCCACTGTGGCCGATGCCAGTGCATGCGCACCAAACCACAGTTCCGCCCAGGGCTTCGATGTGGGAGCGTCCGCACCGGTGATTCTCGCCAAATGTGTACGAGACCCCCAGGGGTACGACTGCAGCACGGGGTCCAACAGCTCCATGCCCGTATCACTCCTCTAATAGTCACTACTGGCGCAAGCACGCCAATCTCACCGAAGCCCCAAAAGCCTTCGGTGACACCCGGCGATTACGCAGAAAACGCCGCAATCGCACCAACTCTGGCTGCAGTAACACATACTTCAACCAGTGGATGATGAGTCTCCGCATCAAGCGCAGGGCACTCCACACGAGCCCATCCAGCCTCGCCGTAGTGGTCCCGGTAGTGGCCCACATTGTTCGGCGCAGCTAAAACAATCGCCCCCAACGGTAGCACTGTCGCCCCTTCATCCCCACCATCTATGAACGGGTCATAGAAAATATCTCGGCTTTCCTGGGGTTCTGCAGCGAGCAATGCGCCCACGCTAAGAGACAATTCGCTTATCGACGACGCTGCCGAGACCACGCCTGCCTCGAGCATCTGTAACGATGCCAGCTCCGCTACCGGCGCCAGCGCCGAGGTCGTCGACACTGCAAGCATTCTGCGGCCTGCCAACCACTGCGCTACCTGCCGCGCGGGGTTAACTGTTTCATCTCGCTGCGGAGCACAAGCCGCAATATCGGCGTCCACCACATCGGCGACTTCCTCGACTACCCCGGCCGGAGCCAGAGCGGTGGCACCACATTCGGTGAGCACGCTGGCGATGACACCGACATAGGCGGTAAAGGACGCGGACTCCGCCATCGCCGGGCGCGGAACCACAACCGTATCGGGACTACCGGCGGCACGCAATGGCCCTTCACCGGGATCCACCACGATTGTGGCTGCTCCTCGCCTATCAGCTTCAGCCAGAGCTGCACCCAGTGGGCTGCCGGGGTTGTCATCACAGACGATGACCAAGTCGAGGGCGCCGACATAACTGGGCAACTGATGCGCAATTACGACCGGGCAGCGGATGTCGTCGGCAAGCGCGCGCACGGATTCGGCGGCGAGCTGCGCCCGACGATTTCCCACGAGGATGACCGCGCTGCGCGGCAGTGGAAGTTGAGCAAACGCTCCCCCGCGAGTCGCGGAGGCAGCAGCTCTGAGACCTGCGCCGGCAGTGGCCATACGGTAGAACAGGGCCTCTTGGCGCGGGTTATGGGAGGAGTCGAATGACGAGGTCATACTCCCAAGCATGCCTGAAAACGGGCGTGTGGGGTTGATTAACCGCGGATGATGCCGAGAACTTCGTCGACAAGAGCATCGACCTCAGCACGCGTCGGCGCCTCGACGTTCAGACGCAGCAGCGGCTCCGTATTGGAGGCCCGGACGTTGAACCACGCCTTGGAATCCGCCAGCTCAATGGTCAGGCCATCCATCCAGTCCGAGGACTCGGTGCGATCGGCAAAGGCAGTCTCGATTTCCTTCTGCTTTGCCTGCTGCTCCTCTGCGCTGCCCAGGCGGGAATTAATCTCGCCGGAGGCCTCGTAGCGGTTGTACTCGGCCATGAATTCGCTCAGTGGCTTGTCCTGCTCTGCCAGTGCAGCCAGGACGTGCATGGCGGCGAGCATGCCGGAGTCAGCGTTGAAGAATTCCTTGAAGTAGTAGTGTGCCGAATGCTCGCCACCAAAAACAGCACTGTGCTCGGCCATTTGCGCCTTAATAAAGGAGTGCCCAACACGGGTACGAACCGGGGTTCCGCCGTTTTCCACAATCATCTCCGGCACGACGTGTGAGGTGATCAGGTTATGGATGATAGCCGCGCCCGGGTTCTGCTCCAGGTAGCGGGTGGCCACCAACGCACAGATGGCCGATGGGCTGACCGGGTTACCCTTCTCATCGACGACGAAGCAGCGGTCAGCGTCGCCATCGAAGGCAATACCGATGTCTGCGCCCTGCTCCACCGTGAACTTCTGTAGGTCAACGAGGTTGGCGGGCTCCAATGGGTTGGCCTCGTGATTCGGGAAGTTGCCGTCGAGCTCAAAGTAGAGGTCAGCAACATCCATGTCTTCTCCGAGCACTGCTGGGACTGTCAGTCCTCCCATACCGTTACCGGCATCGACTGCGACCTTCAGGCGACGGCCGGAGCGGATGTCGACCAGCCCATGGAGGAACGCCGCGTAATCCTGCAGAACATCCTCGTGATCAATTTCGCCCAGAGTGCCGGTGTACTCCGGGATTCCGTCGACAAGCAGATCCTTAATCTGAGCAAGCCCTGTCTCCTGCCCGATCGGGCGGGCGAGCGAACGGCACATCTTGATGCCGTTGTATTCAGCCGGATTGTGGCTGGCAGTGAACATCGCGCCCGGGCATTCCTTTACTCCGGAAGCGAAATACAGCTCGTCCGTAGAGGTCAGGCCGAGCAGGGTGACGTTGAGCCCCTGTGCAGCCGCGCCGTCGGCGAAACTAGCCGCCAACTCCGGCGAGGACTCACGCATATCGTGGCCAACTACGGCACGAGTTGCGCCCTCTGAACGCATGATGTGTCCGAAGGCGGCGCCGATGGCTCCGACAAGGTCCGCGTCGATGCCCTCACCGACAACACCGCGCACGTCATAGGCCTTGATGACGGCATCCAAATCGGAACGATTGTAAGTGCCCACGAAAAACCTCTCTGGGTAAGTATCAGTTTTGTGAAAAATGATACTAGCCACAGAGAGGCTCTCACAAAGAAATGCCGCGGCAAGATGGCATGAGCTGGGGCACGGCGCCCGGCCCGTTAGTCGTCCGAATCCTCCGGATCGCGAACTACATGCAGGTGACCGCGCGCGGATTTCCGCGTCGACGGGTGACGGCTGGAATCAATCTTGTAGGTCTGAGGACGGTTGTCGACCTCATCCCGCAGCACCAGGCCAGTCGCGTTGCGGCCAGCCTCACGGACGGCTTCCGCCAGTGCGGTCAAATCATCATCGTCCTGGGCGGGCGTCGGCACGTCGTAACGCACGAGCTCCCAACCCAGCGGTGCGGTGATGGAACGCGCGTGCTTCTCACAGAGATCCCAGCTATGCGGTTCGGACGCGGCGGCGAGCGGACCCACCACAGCCGTCGACTCCGCGTAGGCATACGTCAACGTAGCTACGGCAGGTTTGCCACAGCCGGGCCGGCAACAACGTCTAAAAACACTCACGGCATCAAAGTCTAGACCCTAACTTTAAGTTTCGATAGTTTTTCTCCCACTCGGGCGTTTTTCGCTTTCCGACGCTCCCCCGGGGCACCCCAGCCTTACCCAGTAAACCTGCGACATGGCCGGAAGCTGACCTCACCCACGTTGACGATCCAACCGATTAAGCTCAACAAATATGAATTCATCGGCTTATACTCCGCGCTCTTTGCGACGCTCACTGCGACGCGGTCGCGGACCTCGGGGACCTCTGTTGCCGCCGGAAGTACCTCGTTGGAAGAGCCGTTCAGAAGCTTTTGACCAGGCGGTTATTGACGCCTACGCCCCATTGGATCAGCGCTGGTCCCGACAACTGTCACACCTGGACATCGCCATCGACACGATTCCTCGCATGCAGTTGCGCCCGGACATGTACTTCCCGGAAGAGATTGTCGCTGATGGACCTGTTCCGCTGGGACGACTTATCCCTGCTGGCATTGACCGCGTAGGCAACCCCACCCGCCCCTGCGTAGTAGTGTTCCGCCGCCCCATTGAGCGCCGTGTCTCGGGCCGAGTGGAACTGGACCAGATGCTGCAATATGTACTGATCCGCCTGGTGGCGGTATATCTGGGCATTGATCCGGTTGAGGTGGACCCTAGTTTCGACGAGAACTTCCTGTAGAAAGCTTTCTTCTAAGGAGCTCCCTAGAGACCGGGTTACTAGACAAACAGTGTGTGATTCTCAAGATAGTAACTGGTCAGGCCCCATAAATTACCGGCTGCACGCGTGAATACGGGCTGCAAATGTGAAACTGTGTGAGTTTATGACACTTTCAGGCCATTTTTCGGGCGATTTTTGTCATAAACGCAGTCAGTAACTCGGATTGAGGGCTAAGCGGCAAAAGGGTCCACCCGGCGACATGCTGAGCGGACATACTTTTGTCTATTAGCCCTAGAGAGCGGAGAAAAACTCGTTCAACGAAAAATCCCCCAGGGTATTACCCAAGGGGAAACTGCGAGGTCGAGCGAAGGATAAAATGCAGACCCGACTGCCCTAGCCAATCTGCCGCTTCAAACGGCGGCGCTCACGCTCAGAGAGGCCACCCCAAATACCGAAGCGCTCATCATGCTCGAGAGCAAACTCCAGGCATTCATCTCGCACACCACAAGCACGACAAATACGCTTTGCTTCGCGAGTGGATCCACCCTTCTCAGGGAAGAAAGCTTCTGGATCGGTCTGGGCACACAGAGCTTGCTCCTGCCAGTCCTGATCGACGGCTTCAAACAACCCCGAAAGGTCATCTGCCCACTCTGTCAACGGCCGAGGCTGGTTTTCAGAGGAGCTATCATTCACAGCGATGTCACCCGCATTCGTCTCACTATCCACAGCAGAGCCGCCATCAAACATGCTGGACTTTTCCATGCCGAGGGCCTCCTGATGGTTGTTGCTGCGGGTCTTTAAATTGGGCTTAGTGTGCGAAACACACATTTGTGATTACACACGTGTAACCCACCATCGGTCAAGCCGAATAGAGAATTTGCCCCAATACTTTTCATTGCCCCTGAAGCCCCTCCCCCCGCGTTGGGGATTAAGCTCAGGTTGAAGGATGGTACCCGAACCCTAAACCTGCCACCTGAACTCAATCACATTCGCCACATGCCTCTCACCAGCAACTTTGACGACACTTCGGCAACTCTAATCAGATATTGCCGACAAAAGTCTGACACGCCGAAGGCTGCAGACTAGACATCCGTCGAAAAACGTACTCCGTGATCGGGGATCTGGACGCCCGGCCACACGCGGATACCGTTAATCAATTCACAGCGCGCACCAACGACGGCACCCTCGCCGATAATGGCATCACTGATGACCGTTCGCGGGCCGATATCGGCGCCATCGGCAATCACAGAGCGCTCGATCACAGCACCGGCACCGATGCGTGCGCCGTCGAAGATCACCGATTGATCAATCCGAGCTCCCGCACCAATCTCCGCCCCACGGCCGACAACAGAGCCACCGTAGAGAAGAGCACCGCCACCGACCGACGCAGATTCGTCGACAAGCGCTTCGCCGTGCTTACCCTCTAGGAGTGGTGACGGCGCGATACCGCGGACCAAATCGGAGGAGCCGCGGACGAAGTCACCCGGAGTCCCCATGTCACGCCAGTAGGCGTAATCAACGTGACCGTAGACGTTCATACCGCGGTCAAGCAGCGCTGGGAAGATTTCACGTTCAACGCTGATGGGGCGACCAGCCGGAATCGACTCGATAATCTCGCGGCGGAACACGTAGATACCGGCATTAATCTGATCGGTCGGCGGATCCTGGGTCTTCTCCAGGAACTCCAGGACGCGCCCATCCTCATCGGTCGGAACACAGCCGAACGCGCGTGGATCCGGCACACGGACGAGGTGCATCGTAACGTCCGCATCCTTCTCCGCGTGGGTGCCCAACACCGCGCGCAAGTCGGTACCGCCGAGGACATCGCCATTGAAAATCATTGCGGTGTCATAGCGCAGCTTGTCTAGGACGTTTCGGATACCGCCACCGGTTCCCAGCGGCTCAGCCTCAAAGACGTATTCAATTTCGAGACCCAAATCCGAACCGTCGCCGAAGTGTTCTTCAAATACTTCAGCTCGGTAGGAGGTGCCCAATACCACGTGCTTCATACCTGCTGCACGAATGCGGCCAAGCAGATGCTCCAGGAATGGATGCCCTGCCGTGGGCAGCATCGGCTTCGGCGTATTCACGGTAAGGGGACGCAAACGCGTACCTTGCCCGCCGACCAGAATGACAGCGTCAGTCTGTTCAGCCAACGTGGCTCCCGCCTGCTGTGCAGCATCCGCTCCCGGCTGGAAGGCGGAGCCATGCCCAGCACTCGGACGAACTTCGGTAGTCATGAAATCGGTAACTTTCTTCGATGGATCATTCCAACAGTTAATTAATTCCTACGCTTTTTGACCGCGATTATGACTTTGCCACGCAGGAACAGCCCCAAACGCAATGCCAGTCGCACAGGTGCCAGCGCCGGCCCCGGCAGGCGATCTGACATAAAACGGTATGCCGACTCGTGATGGGCCTTTACGGTAATTTCCGGGTGCTTACTGGCAGAATGTCCCTGCGCGTGACGTATCTCTGCACGGGGACAGAAAACATTGCTCCAACCGGCCTTGCCCAGTCGGTCACCCAAATCCACGTCCTCCATGTACATGAAGTAGCGGGTATCAAAGCCATCAATCTGGTCGAACGCATCCCACCGCAGCAGCAGGCATGCGCCCGACAACCATCCCGCCGATCGCTCACGATCCATATCCGTGTCATCCCGGTAGTGACGTGAGAAAGGGTTAGTAGGCCAGATATCGGCAAGCAGCGCGTGTCCGATACCGCTGACAAGTTTAGGAACCGCGCGTGCCGACGGGTACACGCTGCCATCCGCCTCGCGAATCAGCGGACCAATCGCTCCAGCTTTGGGGTTGCGCTGCGCGCATTCCAACAGAACATCGATTGCGCCAGGGGCAAACACCACGTCAGGGTTGACCAGCATGACGTAATCAGGATTGATTTCACCAGCACGGCGAGCCCGCCCCAGCTCCGCAATGCCACGGTTGGCGGCCGCGCCATAGCCAATGTTGCCGCCGGTACGCAGAAGCTGAACATCCGCTCCGGTCTCCTTGGCCCGAGCTTCTTCCTTCTCCACGGAACCATCCGTCGAGCCGTTGTCGGCCATAATCAGACGCGTGGAGGCACTGGCGGCGGGGCCCAGCGAATCCACCAGCTTGCTCAGGTGCTCACCGGGCGAAAAGGTCACGGTGACCACACCGAGCGGAAGCTGCGAGGGTTGCGGGGAATTCGAGGTTGCATTCACAAACCTAGACCCTAGGTCAGGACAGCACGCAAAGTGTCCTGCCACTCCGGAAGCGCATGTAGACCTACCTCACTCCATGCCGAACCATCCAACACGGACCAGGCCGGCCGCGGGGCCGGACGTGGGAACTCACTGCTGGTACAAGCCGCCACACGCTGCGGATCGTGACCGGTGAGCCGAAACACTTCGCGAGCCACTTCGAACCATGTCGCCTCACCGCAGCCCGTGACATGGAAGGTGCCGGTCGGTGCGCTGCTCGGTTCGGACAACACACGTTCGGACAACTCCCAGACAGCTCCGGCGAGATCACCGACAAATGTGGGGTTTCCGTGCTGATCGTCAACGACCTTAATAATTGCCGGATTGCCTTTGTCGTCAGTCGCCGTCTCTGCCAGACGCATCATCGTGGAAACGAAGTCCTTGGCCTCCGGCTGTGTGGGCCCCGACCAGACCCACGCCGTGCGCAAAATAGCGAAACGCGCACCCGAATCACGCACATGATTCTCCCCCACTAACTTGGTACGTCCATACATAGTCTGAGGCGCGGTGAAATCATCAACTCGCAGCGCTCGGCGCTGCCCCGTCATCTCATCGATTGCTACATCACCGAAGACATAGTCGGTGGAGATGTGAATGAGATACGCGCCTTCTTTTTTCGCCCGAGCCGCCAAGTACTTCGGTCCAAGTGCATTGATAAGGTGCGCCGAACCGGGATCGGATTCTGCGCCATCGACATCGGTCGCCGCTGCCGCGTTAATGATGATGTCGACGTCGTCAAGCAGAGGCGTTGCCTCCACAGCAGCCGAATCAGTGATATCCAACTGTGCCCGAGTGAGAGCGCGCACCTCAACACCGGCGGCAAAAGAATCACACTGAAGCGCAGTACCCAGCTGTCCCGCCGCACCAGTTATGGCGACAATGGGACGCCGCGAGTTGCTGTGGGTTGGTCCATGAGTGGCGAAATGCGAGACTGAAATTTCAGACATATTCTTCTTTATCACTATCGTAGATACGATTGACACTGTGTTGAGGTGTAACCGGATACGGATTGACACTGTGTTGAGGTGCAACCGCACACGGTTGGACGGTTAAGGTTTATGTAGTTTCCGCAGCCGCTTACTGCCCTCCACGATGTGTGGAATGCCCACGCAGACATGCAGCACAAATTATATTTTCGAAAAACGGTTTAAGAGGAGCCCCGGTTTGAGCAGCCACACGCCACGCGCGCGTCACGCACGCGATATTCAAGCGCCACCGTCCTCTGCAGAGAGTACAGCCCAAGCTTGGCCGCCGATGCTGCGCAATGCGCTTGTGCTGCTCTCAGCCATTATCCTGGTTATTTCCGCAGTTGGCTGGTGGACACTTGGTAGGACCACCGACAACTTGGGTTCGGGTGGCGACTTCGGTCTAGGCAGTGAGAAGGACGGTGCAACCGATATTCTGCTCGTCGGCTCCGACTCCCGCACCGATGCCCAGGGCAACCCGCTGACTCCGGAAGAAGTTGAGCTTCTGCGTGCCGGCGACGAAGAAGCCACGAATACAGACACGATTATTGTGATTCGTGTTCCTGCCGATGGTTCTTCAGCGACGGCAATTTCCATTCCGCGCGATACCTATGTCCACACCAATCGTCTAGGCAACACAAAGATTAATGGTGTCTACGGCAACACAAAGCAAATGGTGGAAGAGGAACTCGCAGGAAGCGGGGCCTCGCCGGAAGACATTGAGCGTCGCTCGACCGAGGCCGGACGTAGAGCTCTGATTGAAACCATTAGCGACCTCAGCGGTATCACCGTTGACCACTACGCAGAAGTTGGCCTGCTCGGCTTCGTCCTGCTCACCGATGCCATTGGTGGTGTCGATGTATGTCTGAATGAGGCTGTCTACGACGAGTTCTCAGGTGCAGATTTCCCAGCGGGCTCACAGACGTTGAAGGGTGCCGACGCGCTCTCATTCGTCCGCCAGCGCCATGGTCTGCCCCGCGGTGACCTCGACCGAATTACTCGCCAGCAGGTCTTCATGGCCTCGTTCACCAATAAGCTGCTCGGCGCTGGCACGCTGTCTAATCCCGCGAAGCTGTCTGAACTGGGCAACGCCGTCCAGCGCTCGGTGGTACTCGACGACAACTGGGATGTCACCGGATTTGCTACCCAAATGCAGGGCCTCAGTGGTGGCAACGTGAAGTTTGAAACTATCCCGGTGACCTCGATTGACGGTGTCGGTGACTATGGCGAGTCGGTGGTCACAATCGATAAGGGCCAGGTTCACCAGTACTTCGAGACCCTGCTGGGCACCAAGGAAGAAAAAGCTCCGGCGAAGGAAGAAGACGAAAAGAAGGCTGACCCCAACGCGGCTGAAACTACAGTCAGCGTTTACAACGCCACAGGCATCGAAGGTTTGGCCAGCGGCGTCTCAGGCTTCTTAACGGAAAAGGGCTACACCCAGGGAGAGGTCGGCAACGCTGAGTTCGCCGGCGTTGCCTCCAGCCAGATCAATGCGGCTGACCCAGAGGATCCGGCAGCTCAGGCCATCTCTGAAGCACTCGGTGGCGTACCGATTGTCCACGATCCATACCTCGATCCACACCACATCTCAGTGACAATTGCCGGTGACTACGAAGGCCCGGGATTGACATCAGAGGGAATGGCCGCTGATTCGGGCGACGGTGCCGAACCCGCGCCTGAAGTCGAAGATGGTTCCAATGGCGATGTCATCGGCCAGGAAGGCGGGGCAATTCCGCAGGAAGATCGCCCCGCTATCGACGCCGCCGGCGTGACCTGCGTGAACTAGGTCCGTCCCTTCGGGGAGACCTCAGCGACATGTTCGATGAGGTTATATTCCTCAATTGCGGCCAAGGACTCCTTGGCCTCCTGTTCGTCCAGCACGTTCATGATGAATCCGTTCTGGACGAACACCCAATCACCTGCCACCAGCTCAGGCACGTACATTGCCGAGCATTGCCGCTTCTGCCCCGCCATATCCACCGTCGCCATCGGCAATGGACCATCGGCGATTGCCAGAACCTGAGCAGGAATTCCAAGACACATCGAGTTACTTCGTCCTCTCCACTACAGTCGGGGCATCCGCCGAACCACGGCTATCCGTTGTCATATTGTCCGCAGGTGCACCGGCATGTTCCTGCATCGTGAATGTCATCACTCCCGCAGGTGCCGAGCTACACGGTAGGCACGGATCAGCGGCCCAGATGGACTTCTCGACTCCCGTGGTTTCTCCGCCACCGCACAGCTGCTCGGTGAGCATACGAGTCAACCAGGGCTCATTCTGCGCAGTTGGCGTCATGATCTGACAATCCGTGATAATGCCGTCATCTCCTGCCGTATAGCGATGCACTAACAGCCCGCGCGGCCCATCAATCATCCCGACACCACTGCGATGCCCTTCAAAGTCAGCATTCTCAATCAGCATCGCAGCATTCGAATCGCACACATGGTCGCCGAGCAGTTCCCCGTCGGCAAGCACCTGCTTCGCCCAGGCCACGGTGTCAGCAAGAAGCTGGCGTTGGGCGTCGCGTGGGCTGATTACACGTCTATCGACGACAACCTGCCTGGAGACCGGCCCCACCCGGTAGAAATCTGCCCGCTGACCTGCACAGCCATCCTTGCCCAGATCCTTCGAGGCATCAAACACCGGTCTGGGAGCGGCATCGCCCGGACGGGACTCACGAACGCGTGTAGACCAATCAGCAGCCGGGAAAATCTGCGCCGCGGTATCGGTGTCATGCCGCGCGACTGCCAGGTAATTTCCCAGCGGAGCAAGTTCACCGTCAGCATCGACAACTGTGACGTCGAGACCGTCAAAAGTATCCGTCCAAGCATCAGGAGCATCGGTTGCGGCAAGAAGCTCCACTTCCTTGATTACCGCCGTCTCAGCCAGCGCTTCTAGCGCACTTTCTGCCTCAGAGACCAGCGTTTTATCCACTGCCGCGCGCACGCCTCCAGGAACAGCGACATCAGGGAAGTGCGACGGCGCCCCCGCGGCACGCATCAGAGCCTTCCCGGAACGCTTCATTGCCCGCGCCCCCTCGCGGTCGACGGCCACAAACTTGGTCGCCAAATTATCCAAGGTCGACCCGGCCGCCAGCAGCTCTCGAATCAACTGTGCGGTTCGGGGAATGTCGGAGATTCCGTAGAGGTCCTCCACCGCCCGCACCCCTGCAAGATGATGAACAACTGGGCACAAGCCACACAGCCGCTTGGTGATATCTGGCACATCCAACGCCCGCTTCCCGACCAGCATCCCGTCGATACGCGGCAGCCCTGAGAGGTCGAAGGACACCTGTGTAATAGCGCCATTGTCATCGCGGTAGACATCCAATCGTGCCTCGAATGGGTCAACAAGCTCATCGAGCTGGATGTGCTGGGTAACCGAAACGGATTTGGATGACATGGTCCGCCTGCGCCTCCTTCGCGCTGAGTGCTTCGCCATAATGGTATCTGTGCATGAGCTTGGATTGTTGACCAGCGTGGTGGAAAAGATTGCCGAGGTCTGCCCTGGACGCACCGTGACAAAGGTATCAATGCGTGTGGGTGACCGCTCCGGAGTCGTCTACGATTCCCTCATCGCCGCATGGCCCGTGGCCAGCGCTGCGACGCCGTGTGAGGGCGCCGAGTTAGACGCTGAGCTCATTGTCTCGACGGTCTACTGCCCCACCTGCGAGGCCGAGCATGAAATTGATGAATTCTATGCTCTAACCTGCCCCGTCTGCGGCACACCAACGGCGGATCTACGGCACGGCCGTGAGTTTGAAATCTCCAGTATTGAGGTCAAAGCTGAGGGCGGGAGTTAGACCTCGCTGCCGGGCTCGTCGGCAAGCCAGCTGTCGATGAGCGTACGCGCAACCTCCGTCGCCTCCTCAATGCCGCCAAGTGCGGTGTTGCTGAGCCCCACCACCATGTCAGCCGACTCGTAGACCACTCCCACCACACCGACGCGCTCAGGCTCCTGCCCCAACAGGCGCGCCGCGGTGAGCAAATCCAGCAAGCCGACCTGATGAGCAGACAGCTTTGCCGCCAATAGTCGCGGGATCTGGTCACCGACGAGCTTGACGACGGTACCGGGATCCCCCGGACCAGCGAGAGCGTCGAGCAGCAATAAGTTCTTGGCCTCCTGCACGATGGGCAGCAACTCCATACCGCAGGTGCCGCCATCGATGTAGGCAACCGCTCCCGTCCATTCGTCCCCTCGCCCGGCGATGTTCGCAGGATCATCGAGGTTAGAGGGCGACCAGACCAGATGCGCAGAATCCCCGGCCTGCTTCGGCTGCCCCATGCCTGCAGATTCCAGTTCTGGGGCCAGACGCCTCAGCAGCTCGAGACCAATGCCGTCGTCGCCCATGACGGGGTTGCCGATACCTAGAACCGTCACCAACGGGGTGCCAGTATCAGCGCCGATACTAGTGCCGGTGACTGCGTCGGACGTTCTATCGTTACCCAATGCGTTCCTATCCAATGCGTGGAGAGTCAACCGGTTGCGTGCCGCGCGGGAGCCAGACAGAACCACCAATCATCGAGGACAGGCCACCGTGGTTGTGCACCGCATCGGAGCGGATGACCAGGTAAACGTGAATGATAGCGAAGAGCCAAATCAGGTACATGATGATTGTGTGAATCAGGCGGAAGTAGCCGATGCCAATCCAGTGCGTAGGCATAGCCAACAGCTGGAAAAACCAGTTGGACTGATCCATCATCGCGTATAGCGACAAGCCCGTGAGCATCTGAATGAAACACATCGCGTAAATGCCGGTGTACGCCAACTGCTGCAGCGGATTGTGAGCGAAATAGAACGGTCCTTCCTTGCGCAGGAAGAGGTAGTACTGCATCGTGTGCCAGAGGTCTTTAACATCCTGCTTGTTATAAATCGGCCATAGCGCACGCCATCGTGTTTGTCGGTCGTGGGTAACAAACAGCAAAATGACACGCCACACCCCCACCGCAATCCATAGGAAACCGGCTAAGAAGTGCGCGAAACGGACATATCCCATCGCGAATCCCGCGGCCGAGCCGTCATAGGTACGCTCGGTCAAATAGGGCTGCATGATGTACCAACCGGTAAAGGTCATCACCAGCATCAGCGCCAGGTTCAACCAATGCTGAACGCGTAGCGCCCATCCCCACAGGTGAACCTCGACCCACGAACCGGAGCCCTTCTTGTTCTCCGCAATGGCCTCGTTGAGCTTCCTCAGGCCCATTGCCACAAATCCTTCGAAGATGAACTCTCCGATGATATTTCCGTCTTTGTCAATGGGGGCAAGCGCAACCCCCATACTGCGGTGCCCGCGACCGTGATGCATGTTCGCGTTACGACGAAGCAGAACGCCTTCCTCACGGGACATAGTGGATGCCTCGACGACCGCATTCAATTCACCGCGCATGATGGCGACATCGACTGTTTGATCTGCGATGTTGAGGCCGTGCACCTTGGCGATGGAGTAACGGCGGTCAGGCGTTGCCGGATCGTAGGAATCCGGGGTCAATTTCATCAGTGGCGTGCCGTCGAGATGGAAAAGATCGTCACGACGACGACGCAAGCTGACCTTCAGCGCAAGGTCGACAGGATCGCGAGACTCGTCCGGGACAATTGCTGCGGCCTGAATGACCTCAGATGGCGACAACCAGTGGCTGGTGTGTGCGTCAATCACCGCAATGACCAGGGGGTTGCCCTTGGAATCTTTTAGCCGCAGTTCCGGATTTTCACTCACTGGGGGTGTCATGCCGTCGTCACCTTAAACATTTCCTGGCCAGACGGATCCAAAACATGGACTGCGCAGGCCATACATGGGTCGAAGGAATGAATCGTGCGAAGTGGTTCAAGCGGCTGCTCGGGATCAACCAGCGGATGTGTCCCATCGCCAGCTAGCGCGTGCTCGTATGGGCCAAGCTGCCCCTTCGGGTCACGTCCACCGGCCAGCCACGTGGTGGGAACCACGGCTTGGTAATTGGTCACCTTGCCATTTTCGATTTTGACCCAGTGGCTGAGCATGCCACGAGCGACCTCGAGGAAACCCACGCCCTGGCACTTTTCCGGCCACGTGGTCGGCTCCCAACGGCTGTTGTCGAAGACATCGATGTCGCCGTTCTTCAGGGCCTCAACGAACTCCGGGAAAATGTGATCTGCCAAGTAATTGGCGGTGGTCACAGACTCCACAGCGCGTGCGTAGGTGCGTCCTGCAGTGGAGTTCATCTGCTCAATGCGCAGGTCGAGCTTGTCCATAACCTCGTCGACCAGGCGCATTGTCTCCGGCTCCTTCTGCAGGTACGCCAACAGCACACGTGCAACTGGGCCAACTTGAACAGCGCGACCGTCGTAACGCGGCGCCTTCGACCAGGTGTACTTTTCATTGTCCGACAGCCACTCGTACGGCGGCTTCGGGCCGGTGTAGTTCACAGTTGTTTCGCCGTCGTACGGCTTGAGGCCGACATCATCGCCGGCTTCCTGCGTGTACCAGGCGGAGTTGATGAATTCCTCGATCTTCTCCGGCTGGAATGGGTGGAGCTTGGTGTAGTCACCGTCGAGAATGACACCGGGCTTGATGTTTGGGTGCACGGTCTGGACACGGGACTTAGCCGGGTCGCCGGAGTAAGTGGCGCCGGCCATACCTACCGCCAAGAAGCTGTCGGAGGAGCGACCGATGTCGAAGTAGTCCTTGTAAACGCTCATGATGGCGACTGCATCTGGGTAGAAGCAGTCATTGACGAACTCCACAATCTCGTCGATCCAGGACTTGATCTGATCAATGCCGACTTGGTTAACAGTCTCCGAGCGTTCCGGATCGATGGAGCACGACATACCGCCGACCAGGAAGTTCGGGTGTGGATTCTTACCGCCGAAAACGGTGTTTATCCGGATGATAGAGCGCTGGAAAGCCAAGGCGTCGAGGTAGTGCGACACGGCCATCAGGTTGGCCTCGGGCGGCAGGCGGTAGTCCTCATGCCCCCAGTAGCCGCCAGTGAAGATGGACAGCTGGCCGGAGTCCACAATGCCCTGCACGGTCTCCTTGACCCGGGCGAAAGTCTCTTCTGTATTGCCCTTCCACGTCGAACCAATCGACTGCGCGAACTCAACGGTCTTCTTCGGATCTGCCTCGAGAGCCTTCGTGACATCAATCCAGTCCAGACCGTGAAGATGGTAGAAGTGCACGACGTGGTCGTGAATCTCCTGCGAGCCAATCACCAGATCGCGAATACGACGTGCCTGCGGGGGCGGCGTCGAACCGATGGCATCCTCGACCGCGGCAATGGATGCCACCGAGTGAGTACCGGTGCACACACCACAGATACGACCAACGAATGCCCAGACATCGCGAGGGTCCCGGTTTTTCACAATGGTTTCGATACCGCGGAACTGAGTAGTCTCACTCCACGCGGTTTTGATCTGGCTTCCCTCGCGTTCCAGCTCAATACGAAGGTGCCCCTCGATTCGGGTGATCGGGTCGATTACAACTTTTTCCGTAGCCATGTCCTATGCCCTTAGCTGTCCTTCGAATCGGATGCGGTCTCGCTCTGAGCGCCTGGTGAGTTTGGAGGAAGGTCGACCATCGGTGGCTTCTGACCTTCCACACCACCAAACGCAGCCAACACCTTTTCTTCGCCGTTGGAGCGCCTTATCTTCAGTTCCTTCACCAGCGTGAGTCCGCCGTGGACCGCGGTACCCGCGGCAGTGGCAGCCAGCAGTCCTACGCCGACCTTGTTCACGCTGGACTCCACTCCGATACCGGGAATACCCGGCAGCTTGTCGTAAAACGGAGTGAACTGGTCGAAGAAGTCCTTTTCAGTACAGCCAATACATGGGTGACCAGCACCGATTGGCCAGCCGGACTTAAGGTTCCACTGCACAATCGGGCAGGGGCTAAACGTGGATGGCCCTTTACAGCCGACCTCGTAAAGGCACCAGCCGTTGCGTGCGCCCTCGTCGTCGAAGGTTTTCACGAACTGGCCGGCATCGTAATGCGCGCGCCGCGGGCAAGAGTCGTGAATACGCTGGTCGTAGGCAAACTTGGGACGCCCCTCGGCGTCGACCTCCGGGGTCTTGCCATAGGTGAGCACGTACGTCAGGGTGGCCGTAATGACTTCACCAATTGGCGGACAACCAGAGACGTTAATCACCGGTTTGTCCTTGATAATCTCATCGACGCCCTTAGCGCCAGTAGGGTTCGGCTTAGCGGCCTGGACAGAACCCCAGACAGCGCAGGCACCAACGGCCAGGATTGCCGTGGCCTTCTCAGCGGCCTCGAGCAGCACCTGTTCTGCCGACTTACCGCCAATAGTGCAGTACGCACCGTTCTCGCCGGTCGGGATTGAGCCGTTGACCACCAGAATGTGGTCCTCGGCATTCATGTCATCCAAAGCTTTTTCGGCCGCGTGCCCGGACGGCGCCATGAGCAGCTCGTTGTAGTCCATCGAAACCAAGTTCAGCACTACGTCTTCAGCAGTAGTGCCTCCGGAACGCAATACGGATTCCATACATCCGGTGCATTCCTGCAACTGCAGCCAAGCCACCTTCGGCTTCTTTACAGCCGAGAGCTTGTCTGCGATTTCCTCCGCCGAGGGAGTCAGCGACTGCGCCGCGGCCTCACCGACATTCGGAGTTCCAGCGGCAAAAATTGCCGCCATCGTGCCACAAAACTTCATGAAACTGCGCCGTGAGACACCAGCTCTAGCGAGGTTTTCGCCGAGGGTCCCTTCCTGCCAATTCGCGCCACTAATCATTTTTCGCTGCGCCTTCTGCTTAGTTATTAGGAATATTGGTTTCGAGGTTTTACAACTACCCAGGCCCATTGCCTATACATGGTCAAGTATAGCGACCTAAGAATAACCTGAATAACGGCGCTGCGCTGCAGTTATAACAAAATAATATGCAAGATAAATGTTGCGTAAATATAGTTCCAGGTACAGGGAATGAACGTGAAAAACCGCCGCAGATTACGGGCGGATATCACCTATCCCCCACTAAGGTGGAGCGCAACGAGGGGGTAGCGGGACCGTCGTCAAGCATGCCGTAATGCCCCCATTGCTTCACGACGACCCCCGGCGCGCGCTTAATCAACCAGCGCAGGATTGACCCAACGGAGCCATTCGTCGATGCCCTCCCCGGTCTTAGCGGAGACCTCAATCACCTTCACGCCTGGATTGACCTTTTCCAGATTGGCGCGGAAGAGCTCCATGTCGAAGTCAAGGTATGGGGCAAGATCCATCTTGTTGATAACCACTACCTGCACAGAGCGGAACATCACTGGGTACTTGACCGGCTTATCCTCTCCCTCGGTGAGGGAGTAGACCATTGCCTTGCGAGTCTCACCGACCTCAAACTCGGCCGGACAGACGAGGTTTCCCACATTTTCAATCATGACCAAGTCAAGCGTGGCCAGATCCAGCCCCTCGAGCGCCCGGGAGACCATCGGGGCGTCCAAGTGGCATTCGCCACCGAATCCGTTGCCCGTGTTCAGCAGCGAAATCTGTGCCCCGTAGCCCTCCAGGCGGTCGGCATCGAGAGCCGTCTCAATATCGCCCTCGATAATGCCGACGCGCAGCTTGCCCTGCGCAGCCACCAGTGTCTTCTCCAACAGCGCAGTCTTGCCTGAGCCCGGGGAGCTCATCAGGTTGATGGCTTCCACGCCATGTTCAGCTAGCAGCTCGCGATTATGCTCCGCGCGGTGGTCGTTCTCGCTGAAGATGTCCTCGAGGATGGTCACGCGCTCCACCCCGGTTTCATATCCAGAGTGGTCGCCGTGGCTAGTGTCATTGGGGTCGGCGAGATGAACGTGGTCATGGCCGTGGTGGTGATCATGACTGTGACCGTGGTGATGGTCATGATCGTGGTGATGGTGGTGTGCGTCATCGCCGTCATGCCGGTGGAAACGTCCCATGATAAAACCGTCTTTCCTACTTGTGCGTGTCGACGTCGATGTCGACGATTGTGAACTCTTCCCCCGAGATTACGCGTCCTGGCTTTCCGCACGTGGGGCACAGCAGGCCGTCGAGTGGCCCCACCTGTTCGCGATGCCCGTGCGCGCATTCGACAACCGCAGGTACCCAGTCAATATCCAATGTCGCGTCCCCCAAACCGGTATCGCGACTGACGAAATCCCACGCGTATGAAAGGGTTTCTGGCACAACCTGCCGTAGAGCACCTATCCGCAGGTGCACAGTGCGTACAGTTCGACCTTCGGCTGCTCTCGTGACCACCTTCGCCAACTGCATACTCAACGCTACTTCGTGCACAATCTCCAAGCTAGCAGTGCGAACGGACCCGAGCCGCTTACGTAAAGTTGAATGCATGGAAAAGGCAGGCACGACCGGGGCGGGGATGGGTACGAGTATTCAACGCATTCGCTGGCGTATCGAAGGTATCGTCCAGGGAGTCGGATTCCGCCCTTTTGTCGCCACCATCGCCCGGCGCGCGGGTCTCGTCGGCTTCTGTGGCAACGATGAGAAGGGCGTATTCATCGAGGTAGAAGGCACGTCGGACGCCCTCGCGGCCTTCCGCAGCCAGCTTTTCACCGAACTGCCCGCGCTTGCCCGCATCATCAATCACTCCGCCGAGCACATCGCGACACTGGGCTATGAGCGCGAGTTCACCATCGTGCCCTCTCGCCACAGCTGCTCCGGCCGCGCGCTGCTTCCGCCCGACACTGCACTGTGCCCGGACTGCCGCCGTGAGTTTTTCGACCCTACCAACCCGCGCTACCTCTACCCCTTCATTTCTTGCACCAACTGCGGGCCGCGTCTGTCCATCATCACTGAACTGCCCTACGACCGCCCGCGCACCACTATGGCGGCCTTTCCGATGTGCACCCCGTGTGAGGCCGAGTACACCGACCCCACCGACCGCCGCTATCACGCCCAGCCAATCAGCTGCTTCGACTGCGGCCCGCATCTGAGCTGGCACGATGCAGGCGGCACCACCACCGCTACCTCCCGCGAGGAGGTTCTCGCGCTCTTTCGTCGCGCACACGCGCTGCTTGACGACGGCGCCCTGCTCGCCGTCAAAGGTATTGGTGGTTTTCACCTAGTCTGCGATGCCACCAACGACGCTGCCTGCGAGAAACTACGGATGCGCAAGCGTCGACCCGACAAACCGCTGGCGGTAATGGCTCCCACTGTTGACACCGCTGCCCAACTGGTTGAGTTAACTGAGCAAGAAAAGCGTTTCCTCGACTCCCCTGAAGCGCCGATTGTGATTGCACCGAAGCAACGGTCGGGGCCGCTTTCCAATCTCATCGCACCGGGCCTCGACAGCTTCGGCATTATGCTTCCGTACTCAGGCATTCACCTGTTGCTTTGCGATCGCCCACTCGTGGTCACCAGCGGCAACCTCAGTGGCGAGCCCGTGTGTACCGACAATGCCGACGCGCTGAAGAAGCTCGGTCACATCGCCGACGCTTTCATCCTCCACGACCGCGAAATCCACGTACCCGTTGAAGATTCGGTTTTCATCGGCACCTCCCCATCGCGCCGGTCCCGTGGCTTCGCTCCCATCCCCGTTTCAATCACGTCCACCGGTTCTCGTAGACACACTGGCCCTGACCCCGCCACTGGCACCAGCGCCCGGAGCACGTCCCAACCCACCATTTTCGCGACTGGCGGGGAGCTGAAGAACACTTTCGCTATCGCGCATGGGGACCTCGTTCACGTCTCCGCGCACATTGGCGACATGGGTTCGTGGGCCAGCCAAACGGCCTACCAGAGGGCAGTTGACCAGCTCCTTTCCATGCGCGATGTGACCCCGGACCTTGCTGTCTGCGATCTTCATCCGGGCTACGCCACGACCGCCTTCGCCGAACGCTTCGCCGCCGAGCACGACATCGACCTCCTCTCGGTTCAACACCACTTCGCACACGCGCTCTCCCTACTCGCGGAGCACCGTCTTCTCTCCCCCAATGCGGGTCGCGCCGTCGTCGCCACCCTCGACGGCACCGGCTATGGCACCGATGGGTCTATCTGGGGCGGCGAGGTTCTCACGCTCAGTCGCAGTTCCGCAAACTGGGAACGCACCTGGCACTGCCCCACTTTCCCGTTGGTCGGTGGAGATCGCGCCGTCACGCACCCGTGGCGGCTCGCCCTCGGTCTCGCGCACGAGTGGGAGCTTGACGACGACCACCTCCTGCGCAACCTCTCAAACGAGCGCGAAGTAACCCTGGTTGAAAGCCAGTTGGCGACGGGAGTTGGCACAGTGCAAACTTCATCTCTCGGCCGCATATTCGATGCCGCCGCAGCTCTGCTGCTTCCTCGCTGGCGCGGTGGCGGGGCCATCAGCTACGAGGCGCAAGCGGCCATGGAGTTGGAGGCAGCGGCGACTCGCTACGTGAGGTCACATGCGGAAGCGCTTGAAGCGGTCAGTTCAGAGACCAGACCAGTGCCCCTCCAGGAGGTTATCCGGGAGGCGGTAGCATCGCCCGACGCTGAGCAGGCCGCATTTGTGTTTCACTGTGGGGTCGCGGGTGTCGTCGGCAAGCGATTGGTGCAGGCTGCGGAGGAAGCCGGCACCGATGTTGTCGGCGTCAGCGGGGGTTGCGCGAATAATGCGCTGTTGATGGAGCTGCTGCGGCGCGAAGTTGCAGCTGAGGGCATTACTCTGTTGCAGCATCAAATTGTGCCGCCGGGCGATGGCGGATTGAGTCTTGGTCAGGCGGTGGCCGGCCGCCTGCTGGCGGCAACGGGCATGGATGTCTAGCAGATGCGCGGCAGCGGGTCGCCGACCAACATGTCCACCATGCGGGTGCCACCGAATCCGGTGACCAGTACCACGGAAGCGGCGGGCTCGTCCTCGATGGAGCCGATATCACAAGCCTCGGAAGCCCCGGCTGCGTGGAGTGCACTGAGCGCTGCCTCGGATTGCTCGGCGGGGACAACGGCGACGAAGGTGCCTTCATTGGCGACGTAGAGCGGATCGATGCCGAGCATGTCACAGGCGCCACGGGTCATTTCACGGACTGCAATGGATTCGTCGTCAAACACGACACCAAGACCGGTGCCACGGGCGAGCTCGTTGGCGACCGTGCCGAGGCCGCCGCGGGTGGCATCGCGCATCCAGCGAGTGCCGGGTGCAGCTTCAAGTAGCGCTTCGACCAGACCGTTGACAGCGCGGGTATCGGACTCAATAGGCGCGGCCAGAGCCAAGTCGCCGCGGGCGAGCATGACGGCCATGCCGTGATCGGCGATTGGACCGGAGACGAGGATGCGGTCTCCAGCCTCGATGTTTGCGTAGACAGATCCTTTCGTAGCGGCACCGGCGTAGTCGCCGCGGACCACGCCCACCCCGGCCGTGGTGATGTAGACCTGGTCACCTGCGGCCTTCGGCACAACCTTGGTGTCGCCGGCGACGATGCTCACCCCTGCGGCATCGGCAGCGGTGCGCATACTCGCCACAATGCGGCGCAGAGTCGCGATCTCCAGCCCCTCTTCCAGAATGAACGATGCGGTCAGCGCCAGGGGCCTGGCTCCGGCTACCGCCAGATCGTTGATCGTGCCGTTGACGGCCAAATCGCCGATGTTGCCGCCCGGGAACTCGATGGGATTGACCACATAGGAGTCGGTGGACATTGCCAGCCGCGCCCCGCCATGTGCAGAAGCTGCCGCAGCTTCGACGACGGCATCGGCAGCGAAGAGCCCGGAGTCGCCACCCTGCCCTAGAATTTCATTGCCATAGGCGTCGAAAAAGACCTGTTCAACCAGAGCTGCGGATGCCTTTCCACCGGAGCCGTGTTGCAAGGTGACGTAGTCGTCGAGAAGCCTGAACGGACGTGCCCGAACGCGACCAATATTGGTGTTTACCTTGGCTTCGTTGGTGTTCAGACGATTCTTCGGCTGCATGCTCACTATCCCTAACTTCACAGCTGGTGGCGGACAAAACTGCTTGCGTCACTCGTCCTTCGAAAACGAGGCTCGCTGCCTCTGATGGTAGTCTCGATAAGTATTGCAAACGAGGAGAAGCGTATGTGTCTTGGTGTCCCTGCTGTCATCACAGAAGTCCACGATGCTGCCCGTGCAACAGTGGAGATTGGTGGCGTCGCACGCATGATTTCCACCGATTTACTTGTTGACGAGAACCTCACCGCCGGTGACTGGGTTCTCGTACATGTCGGTTTCGCCATGAGCAAGATCGACGAGGAAGAGGCCAGACTCTCGCTCCAGCAAATCAAACAGCTAGGCGGCGACACTTACGAGGATGAGCTGGAATCCTTCTCATCGTCACAGATCAACTGAGGGGCTGGACGGCACCATGAAATACGTTGACGAATTCCGCGATCCCGCCGCTGCGAAGAAGCTGCTCGCACGCATTGAACGCGAGGCCACCAAGCTGGAAAAGCCCATCGCACTGATGGAAGTCTGTGGCGGGCACACGCACACCATTTACCGCTACGGCTTGGAAAACCTCCTACCCGAAAACATCGAGCTGATCCACGGACCCGGCTGCCCCGTCTGCGTCATCCCCATGGGTCGCGTCGACGATGCCATTTGGCTGGCACAGCAGGAAGACGTCATTTTCACGACCTTCGGCGACATGATGCGCGTGCCGGGGTCCGAAACGTCGCTGATGCAGGCACGTGCGCGCGGCGCCGATGTGCGCTTTGTCTACTCGCCTCTCGACGCGCTGAAGATCGCCACCGATAACCCCGATAAGCAGGTCGTTTTCTTCGCCGTTGGGTTTGAGACAACTGCCCCGTCGACTGCCGTGACCATTGAGGCCGCGCGCCGGCAGGGAGTGGAAAACTTCTCCGTATTTTCCAACCACGTACTCATCGAGCCGCCACTGCGCGCCATCGTCAACGGCGGCGAAACCAAGGTCGATGGTTTCATCGGCCCAGGTCACGTGGCTACAACCACCGGCACGGACGCCTTTGAGTTCCTGCCGCGCGAGTTTAATCTGCCAGTGGCGGTCACCGGTTTTGAGCCATTGGATGTGCTCCAGGCCGTCGTCATGCTGCTGGATCAATTCGTCAGCGGCGACGTTGCTGCCGGTAAGTCGCGGGTGGACAACCAGTACGCGCGCGTCGTTCGCTCCTCCGGCAACACCACCGCGCAGAAACTTATGGACCGCGTCTTTTCCCTCCGCGACACCTTCGAGTGGCGTGGCCTCGGCTGGATTGAAAACTCCGGCCTCGGCATCTCTGAGGAATACGCGGCATTCGACGCCGAGCGCCGTTTCCAGGTGCCGGGGCGCCGTATCCCAGATCCCGTGACCTGCGAATGCGGCTCTGTGCTCACCGGCCACATCAAGCCCTGGCAGTGCGCGGTCTTCGGCACCGCCTGCACCCCGGCGACCCCCATCGGCACCTGCATGGTCTCCCCCGAAGGCGCTTGTGCGGCGTACTACAACTTCGGCCGCATCGATCGGAAGGTCACCGAGAACCTGGCGAAATCCCGCCGCTAGTTACTCCGTAATTCCCGCACGCGCGAGCGCTGCCACCGCCTGCTTTACGACGGGCGCGTCAATCATCTCGCCATCGAGCTGAAAGGCGCCAGTGTGCGTACCTGCGTGATCGACAATCTTCCGGGCGCGGGCGAGCGTTGCTTCCGACGGCTTATATGCCTTGCGCACCGGCGGCACCATCGCCGGGTGGATGCAGGCCGTAGCCAGGAAACCACAGCCCACGGCATCGAGAGCCTCTAGGTACTGGCCGCGCTCATCGCGAAAGTCAGTATGAACGGCATCAATGGCGGCAATACCCGCCGCAGCTGCATGCACCTGAACGAGTGCACGAGCCAATCGCTGCGGATCGCGGTAGTGGCGACGAGGGTTTTCATCCACACTCTGGCGCGAGGACACGCCACCGAGTTCGGCGGTCAGGTCTTCGGCGCCCCAGAACAGACCCACAACGTCCGGGTGCATGGCAATCTGCTGGATATTAATCATGGCCTGCGGGGTTTCAATCATCGCGATGATCTTCAACCCTTCGAGCTCTGCGGGGATGGAGTCTCGAATCTTGGGCACCATGACGATGTCGTAGTCACATGTACGGGCAAAGGCGACATCCTCCGCGAAGGTCGGAGTCCCGGGACCGGTGATCCGAAGAATAGTCGTCTCCGGGTCGAGCGGATTGTTGATGATGTTCGCACGTGCCTGCTCGTGATTGTCAACGGCAGCGCCGTCTTCCAGGTCAATGATGACCATGTCCGATCGTTCAGCAGCTTTCTGGAAACGTTCCGGACGGTCAGCCGGGGCGAAGAGTAGCGCCGGGCCAGAGGGAAGCCAAGGGAAGGTCTGTTCACCATCGAGGGAGCTAAAGCCTGTCATAGCTCCTAACCTAATTGAAAACTCGAATCACCTTCGCGCAGGGGCTCCCCCAGGAGACAACAAAACCCGCGTTGTGGCATCCATAGAGGGGAAACCACAACGCGGGCTTGCTGAGTTTTCAGCCTTTGGCGATTAGTCGCGGTACAGCAGCAGCGCATCGCCCTGACCGCCGCCACCGCACAGGGACACACCAGCGCGACCCGAACCGCGACGGTTCAGCTCCATCGCAGCGGTCAGAGTCAGGCGGGCACCAGAGCAGCCAATCGGATGGCCGAGGGCAATCGCGCCACCGTGGATGTTGGTCTTCTCCAGCGGGTAGTCCAGCTCACGCAGGGACTTGACGGCCACCGCACCAAATGCCTCGTTGATCTCGATGAAGTCGAGCTCCTGCGCGTCCCACTCAGCGCGACGCAGGGCCTCCTTCAAAGAGTCCGCAGGCTGAGCGTGCAGGGAGTTATCCGGACCTGCGGTCTGGCCAGCCTTGCCCACAACTGCGAGGTAGTCCAGGCCGTGCTTTTCTGCGTAAGCACGCGATGCCAGCACAACTGCTGCGGCACCGTCGGAAATCGGCGAGGAGTTACCGGCAGTGATGGTGCCGTTTTCCTTCAGGAAGACCGGACGCAGCTTAGCCAGGGTCTCCACCGTGGCCTCTGGGCGAATGCCCTGGTCGGTGTCGACAACTACCGGGTCACCCTTGCGCTGCGGAATCTCGATTGGAGCGATTTCCTGCGCGAAAATACCGTCTTCCTGCGCCTTAGCCGCACGCTGGTGAGAAGCGGCCGCAACCTCGTCCTGCTGCTCGCGGCTAATGCCGAGGTCGCTGTTCGGACCGTCGGTAAGCGTACCCATGGACACACCATCGAAGGAGTCGACCAGACCGTCGCGCTCCAAGGTGTCCTCCAGCTTCAGCGCACCGAAGGACTTGCCCTGACGAACACCGCGTGCAACGTGCGGAGCGTGCGTCATGGACTCCTGACCACCTGCAACAACGACGTCTGCATCACCGAGACGAATCAAGCGAGCGGCGTGAATGACAGCGTTTAGGCCCGAGAGGCAGACCTTGTTAACGATCTCAGCAGTCGTATTCCATGGCAGACCTGCCTTAATGGCGACCTGTCGAGCCGGGTTCTGGCCAGCACCTGCGAGAATCACCTGGCCCAGAACGACGTGCTGAACCTCTTCCGGGGCAACGCCGGAACGCTGGACAGCGTGCTTGACAGCATGAGCGCCAAGTTCGACGGAAGTAAGCGGTGCCAGCTGACCGAGCAGCTTGCCCTGCGGGGTGCGGGCACCAGCGAGGATAACGACATCATTCGGGCTGGGAGCTGGAAGGTTACTCATGGATGGATTCTCCTAAGTCAAAACTGATGAGTGTGGACTGACCATGATTGCTGCGTATTTAATTCTCGAGGTCAACCACGTATGCGGCTTCGGTGTTGGCCTCGATATCTGCCAGCGTCACCCCAGGTGCCAGCCTGCGTAGCACCAGGTGATCATCAGCGACATCGAAGCTTCCCAGGTTGCTAATAATCCTTTTCACTACTTTTGCACCTGTGAGGGGCAGTTCGCAGGCTTTTACCAATTTTGGTTTGCCATCTTTGGAAACATGATCGGTCAAAACCACCACTCGAGGGGTACCGGCGACCAAGTCCATCGCACCGCCCATGCCCTTGACCATCTTTCCCGGAATCATCCAATTGGCCAGGTCACCGCACTGGCTCACCTCCATCGCACCCAACACGGCCATTTTCACGGCACCGCCGCGAATCATGCCGAAACTGGTGGCGGAGTCGAAGATTGCCGCGCCCGGCACCAATGTCACGGTCTGCTTCCCCGCATTGATGAGGTCAGCATCCTCTTCGCCTTCATATGGGAAGGCACCCATTCCCAGAATTCCGTTTTCACTCTGCAGCAGAACGCGCACGCCTTCGGGAATATGGTTTGCCACCAGTGTCGGAATGCCGATACCCAGATTCACATAGTCGCCATCGCGCAGCTCTTCAGCGGCTTGCTGTGCCATCTCGTCACGGCTCCAGCCCTTGTCCATAATTGTCTTCGCAGGTGCCATTTAAATCTCCTCCCCTGCTGCCGCGTCACCGGCATCGTGGCTGGAATCGGTATTGCGTGGCCGAGTTGTGCGCTTTTCAATGAGCTTCTCGCGTCCGTCACCGCGAACGATGTGCTGGATATACACACCCGGAGTCATCACCAGATCCGGGTCGATCTCGCCGCGGCCAAGCAAGTACTCCACCTCTGCAACGGTCACCTTGCCGGATGCTGCGCACAGCGGGTTGAAGTTCTGCGCGGTCCGGCGATAGACAAGGTTGCCGTCAATATCGCCGTGGTAGGCGTGCACCAGGCCGATGTCGGCAACGATGCCACGCTCCTGCACGTAGGTCTGTCCGTCGAAGTCGGCGTGGGGCTTGCCCTCTGCAACGAGCGTACCGACGCCGGTTGCGGTGTAGAATGCGGGAATACCTGCGCCACCTGCGCGAAGACGCTCTGCCAGAGTGCCCTGAGGGGTGAACTCCACCTCGATTTCTCCTTCGAGGTACTGGCGAGCAAACTCCTTGTTCTCGCCGACGTAGGAGGCCACTACCTTTGCCACCTGCTTGTTCTCCAGCAGAATGCCGAGCCCAGTACCGTCAATGCCCATGTTGTTGGACACGATGGTGAGGTCTTTTGCCCCGGAGTCGCGCACGCCCTCGATGAGGGTATATGGCACACCACACAGGCCAAAGCCGCCAACTGCCAGGGTCATTCCATCAGTGACGAGGCCTGCGACAAGCTCGCGACCGGTCTGATCAGTTGTTTTTGACATTGTTCTACACCCAGCCCAGGATTCGCGGAGCCATCTCACGCATCTCAACCTTGCGAACCTTGCCCGACGCGGTCATCGGGAACTCCTCGACGACGTGAACGTAGCGCGGAATCTTGTGACGCGACAGCTTGCCGTGGGCAAACGCCGCCACATCCTCGGCGGTGAGGTCTTCCACATCGTCGTGCAGAATTACCCATGCCATGATTTCTTCGCCATACTTGTCATCCGGCACGCCGATGACCTGTGCATCGACAACAGCCGGGTGGGTGAACAGGAACTCTTCAATCTCACGCGGGTAGATGTTCTCACCACCGCGGATGAGCATGTCCTTGATACGTCCGGTGATGGACAGGTAGCCCTCGTCGTCAAGCACGCCCAGGTCGCCGGTGTGCATCCAGCCGTCGGCATCGATGGCCTCGGCGGTCTTTTCCGGGTGCTCCCAGTACTCCTTCATAACGGAGTATCCACGGACGACAACCTCGCCCTGTTCGCCTCGTGGTAGGGTCTCGCCGGTTTCTTCACAGATGATGCGGGCTTCCAGGTGCGGCATGATCTGCCCGACGGTGTTGACGCGCTTTTCCAGCGGGGAATCCGCGCGGGTCTGGAAGGACACCGGCGAAGTCTCGGTCATGCCGTAACAGATGGCAATCTCACGCATATTGAGCTTGTCCATCACATCACGCATGGTCTTCGACGGGCACGAGGTACCTGCCATCACACCTGTGCGCAGCAGCGACAGGTCGTAAGGGGAGCCGTATTCCTCCTGGTCGTGGGCTTCTTCAAGCTCATTGATGAACATCGTCGGCACGCCGTAGAGGCTGGTGGCCTTAGCCGAGTGCACAGCCTTGAGCGTTTCACGCGCCTTAAACGACGGAGCCGGAATGACAATAGCGGCACCGTGGGTGAAGGCGGCGAAGGTGCCAATCACCATGCCGAAGGTGTGGAAGAACGGCACCGGCACACAGATGCGGTCGGCCTCGGTGTAGCCCAACAGCTCACCGATGAAGTAACCATTGTTCAGCAGGTTGCGGTGCGTCAGGGTAGCGCCCTTGGGAAAGCCTGTCGTGCCCGACGTGAACTGGATGTTGATCGGATCATCCGGCTTCAGCTGGGAGGTGTACTCGCTCAGGTCATCGATTTCGCTGTGCATGTGCTCGTACCACTCGGAGGAGCCAAAGTAGATGACCTTATCGAGGCGCACACCGCGCTGCTTGGAGGCCTCGATCAGCATGGTTCGGTAATCGGAGTCCTTGTAGCGGCGGGCGGCAAACACCATACGCACACCTGCCTTTTCCAACACGTAGTTCAGCTCGTGCTGGCGGTAAGCCGGGTTGATGTTAACCAGCACCAGGCCGATGTGGTGGCACGCGTACTGCACCACGGTCCACTCCCAGCGGTTGGTGGACCAAATGCCGATACGATCTCCTGGACGGTAGCCCTCACGGATGAAAGCGCTGGCCAGACGCAGAACTCGGTTGTAGAAACGCTCAAAGGTAAAGGAGACATCCGCGTAGACGTCAACGACGGCGTCGCGGGACGGGAATTTCTCCACAATCGCACGCAGGTTCTCACCGAGAGTCTCATCGCGAAGTGGAGCGGCACCTTGCTCGACACCGGCGCCGAACACGTGGCTCATCTTGTTGCCATCGGCATCGACAACATCCTTGCCGTATGGTGCCGGCACAGTGGTGAAGCCCTCCGGCAGCTTCGAAGGATCAGCAGTGCGCTGTTCTGCGTGGTTCTTCAATGTCGCGGTCATGGGGAGATCTCCTTGGTTTAAGTGACTCCGCATAGTGCGGAGTGTGTGAGGGGAAATGTGTTCTTTAGGGGGGGGATAAATCAGTGGTAGTTACCGGCCGTGGGACTAACCGGTTACAGCGGCTCGCCGAGCAATGGCTTCTGCTTGACGGAAGAGCGGCGCATCCACCATCTGGCCGTCAAAACTGAAGGCACCGGTGTTCTTTTCCGCTTCCGCCAAGAGCCGACGCGCCCAGTCAATCTCCTCGTCGCTGGGGCGATAAGCCTGGCGGATTGTCGGGACCTGACCTGGGTGGATACAGACGGTGGCAGCGAATCCCAACGCAGCGGCATCGGCTGCCTCCGCAGCTAGCCCATCCGCGTCGGAGATATTGACGTAGATGGAATCCAGACTGGCCTTACCGTGCGCCGCTGCCGCCAGGTGAACGTGGCTGCGGGTATGTGCCGCCACACTGCGGTAGCTGCCCGCATGGATACGGCCCGGCGCGAGTGCAGCCTCTGCTTCGCTAAAGCGTGATG
Organism: Corynebacterium sp. HMSC061H03; assembly: GCF_001838215.1. Taxonomy (NCBI): domain Bacteria; kingdom Bacillati; phylum Actinomycetota; class Actinomycetes; order Mycobacteriales; family Corynebacteriaceae; genus Corynebacterium; species Corynebacterium sp. HMSC061H03. The sequence continues at coordinate 126,933 of NZ_KV836048.1, read as the reverse complement.
ACGTTCCCGCCAAGCCCGCCACCAGGTCCTCTGCGCCCCAGAACAGCGCAACGACGCCATCGGCCTGCGCCAGCTCTTCGGCGCGCATGACCCCAAGCGGAGTTTCGATGAGGGCAATGATCTGGGTCTTCTCCCCCAGTGCCGCTACCAACTCATCCACTTGCTGCGCCGAGGAGGCCTTGGGCAGCATCACCTGGCGGAAAGCGGTGCCACGCAGCATGTCAATATCCGCTGCGTAGTCCTCAACCTCCGGTGGATTGACACGCACAATGGTGCGGGCCGGATCGAGGTCACAGGAGACGATAGCCTCGCGGGCAGCCTCACGGTTTTCAGCGCGACAGCCGTCCTCCAGGTCCAGGATCACCATGTCGGCACGGTCAGCAGCTTTAGCGAACCGTTCCGGCCGGTCGGCTGGCGCAAACAGAATTGCAGGGCCCAGCGGCTGCCAGGAGTTATGCGTAGACATGGGTCACTCACTTCCCCGCTGAAGCTGCGTTCTCGGAGCCGTCGTCAAGCGAAATCGGTGCGCATTGGACGAGCGTGGAACGGACTGCGCGGCAGACGACGGTGCCGTCCTGGTTGCGTCCGATGTGCTCGAGCTCGACAATGCCCTGGTTGGGGCGGGACTTGGACAGGCGTTTGTTACGGCAGACGGTCTCTGCGTACAGGGTGTCGCCGTGGAACATCGGTGCGGGAAACGCCACTTCGGTAAAGCCGAGGTTGGCGACGATGGTGCCGAGCGTGAGCTGCCCGACAGACAGCCCGACAACCGTCGACAGCGTCCACATCGAATTGACCAGGCGCTCGCCTCCGAATCCCGGCTGCTGGCTCGACCAGTGCGCATCCAGATGCAATGGCTGGGTGTTCATGGTCAGCGTCGTGAAGAGGACGTCATCGGTTTCAGTGACGGTTCGCCCCGGACGGTGCAGGTAACGCGCGCCAACCTCGTACTCTTCGAACCACAGTCCGCGCTGCACGACGTCGCGGGTGACGTCGGTTGCGTTGTTGTCAGCCATTTTTACAGCCCCAATCCACGCGCGATCAGCATGAGCTGCACTTCTGTGGTGCCCTCGCCGATCTCCAGGATCTTGGAGTCGCGGTAGTGGCGTGCCACGCGGTACTCGTTCATGAATCCGTAGCCGCCGAAAATCTGCGTCGCGTCGCGCGCGTTGTCCATCGCAGCCTCGGAGGCAATCATCTTGGCGATGTACGCTTCACGACGGAACTCTGCGCCCGCGGCCATCTTTGCGGCTGCGTCGTACCACGCCATCCGTGCGGCATGCGCACGCGCTTCCATTCGTGCGATCTTGAAGGAAACGGCCTGGTACTCACCAATCGCACGGCCCATGGAGTGGCGCTCCTTGGCGTAGCGAACCGACTCATCAACACAACCCTGCGCAGCACCGGTGGCAAGCGCTGCGATTGCGACACGCCCCTCGGCCAAGATGGACAGGAAGTTAGCGAAGCCGCGACCACGGGTGCCCAGCAGGTTCTCCTGCGGGACGCGAACATCGGTGAAGGTCAGTGGGTGGGTGTCGGAGGCATTCCAACCGACCTTGTCGTAAGCCGGTTCCGCGACAAAGCCCTCCGTGCCACTCGGCACGATGATGGTAGAAATCTCCTTCTTGCCATCTTCCTTCTGGCCGGTGACTGCGGTGACAGTAACCAGCGAAGTAATATCCGTGCCGGAGTTGGTGATGAACTGCTTGGCGCCGTTGATGACGAAATCATCGCCGTCTTCACGGGCTGTGGTGCGGGTGGCGCCGGCGTCGGAACCTGCATCCGGCTCGGTGAGACCAAAGCCAGCGAGCTTCTTACCAGCAGTCAGCTCGGGCAGGTAGGTCTCCTTCTGCCTGTCATTGCCGAAGTGGAAGATTGGCATGGCGCCCAAACCAACGCCGGCTTCCAGGGTGATAGCGACCGACTGATCGACTTTAGCCAGCTCCTCCAGGGCGATACCGAAGGACAGGTAGTCACCGCCCATGCCACCGACTTCCTCGGGGAATGGCAGACCGAACAGGCCCATTTCGCCCATCTGCGAGACAACCTCGTACGGGAAAGTGTGGTTGCGGTCGTGCTCGGCGGAAACCGGGTCGACAACTTCGTTGGCAAATTCGCGAACTACTTTCTGCAGTTCCACGTATTCGTCGTCGAGGATGGCGGTTGCAATCTTGGTGCTTTCGGACATGATGAGTGCTCCTTAAAAGATTTTGTAGGTGTGGGACTTGATTGGCGTTAGACCTGGTTGGTGCGTTTCGTGTGGGTTTTTATTCCTCGGCTTCGGCCACAGTGATGACCGCCAGTTGCTGGTCACCGGTGACCTGATCGCCCGGCGCGACGGTGAAGCTGACCTCACCCGCAATTTCAGCGGTGAGAGTGTGCTCCATCTTCATGGCCTCCATGACCAACAGAGCATCACCAACTTCGACGCGGGTTCCCTCCTCCACCGCCAACGCGATAATCGCGCCGGGCATCGGAGCTTGGATGACTCCCGAGCCTCCGGCATCGGCTTCGGCTCCGGTGGTGACTACCTCGGTGCGAGGCAGCACCCACGTGCCGTGAGCGCCGGCGACGACGTATTCTTCATGGTTCGCAGCCCCCGCATTGTCGATGGTCTCGACCAGGAAGTGCTGTGCGACACCGTCGCGGACGATGCGCAGATGTTCCCCATCCCGATAGACCGAAACCTTGTAGTTTCGCGGTTCTGGAACGTCGATCTCTTCGTTCTCCGCCTCGGCGGACAGGCCCGCGACCACATCACCGACGATGACGTCGGCGCTCGACGGCGTGCCCACAATCGAGATCAGACGCGAGTCCTCCCCCGTTCCGAAGCGGATGCGCTGCGCGGCAGGGGTACTGGCGCGCCAGCCGTCCGGGGTCAGCCACGGCGAGTCGGTGGCCTCTTCAAAGCGAGAAGTCAGCCAGTCCATCGCAGCGGCGAGGTAGACATCGTCCGGTGTTTCGGAGGTGGCGAAGCCTTCCGCCACACGGTCGAGCAGACCGGTATCAAGATCGCCGACGCGAACCTCTGGGACGTTCAGCAGGTAGCGACAAAAGTCGATATTGACACCGACACCTGCGACAACGGTGTCTCCGAGCGCCCGGTCCAGCCGCTCGCGCGCCTGCTCACGGTTTTCCCCATGGGAGATGATCTTCATCAACATCGGGTCATAGAGGGATGAGACCTCGGAACCGTCGACAATGCCGGAATCCACCCGGATTCCCGCCCCACTCGGCTCGACGACACGTGTGACCGTGCCACCGGTGGGCAAGAATCCCGCCGCTGGGTCTTCGGCATACACGCGAGCTTCAATCGAGTGACCGGTGAGAGTTACATCTTCCTGAGCAACCGGCAGTGGTCGTCCCGAGGCAATGTCAACCTGCAGTGCCACCAGATCCAGGCCGGTGACCTGCTCAGTTACTGGATGCTCGACCTGGAGGCGCGTGTTCATCTCCATGAAGAAGAACGACGACGGGTCCTTCGCCGGCACAATAAACTCCACCGTGCCCGCGCCGACATAGCCGACCGAGCGGGCCGCGTCGCAGGCCGCTTCACCGATTGCGCTGCGCGTTTCCTCATCCAGCAGGGGGCTCGGCGCTTCCTCGATGACCTTCTGATGGCGTCGTTGCAGCGAGCACTCACGCTCGCCCAGGTGGATCACATTGCCGTGTTTGTCTGCGAGGATCTGTACCTCGATATGCCGCGGGGTGTCGACGAAGTGCTCGATGAACAGGGAGTCATCGCCGAAGGCACCCGCCGCTTCACGACGAGCCGTTGCGAGCGCTGCCGGCAGGTCAGCAGCGTTTTCCACGCGGTGCATACCCTTACCGCCACCGCCTGCCGATGGCTTAATCAGAACTGGGAAGCCAATCGATGGGGCTGCCTCAATGAGGTCCTCGTCGCTAAGCCCTGGGCGAGACAGACCCGGCACGGTGGGAACATCGCGGGCTTCGACGGCAGCGCGGGCGGAGATTTTGTCACCCATGGTGTTGATGGCGCTGGCCGGTGGGCCGATGAATTCAATACCTGCTTCCTCACAGGCGGTCGCGAAGTCAGCGTTTTCAGAGAGAAAGCCGTAACCGGGGTGGATTCCGTCCGCGTCGCAGCGGCGAGCGGCATCGATAATCTTGTCGATGACCAGGTAGGACTCGCGTGCCGGAGATGGGCCAATGTGGATGGCCATATCCGCCATGCGTACGTGAGGGGCGTCGGCATCGGCATCCGAGTAGACCGCGACGGAGCGAATTCCGTTGTCACGAAGGGTTCGGATAATGCGGCAGGCAATCTCCCCACGGTTTGCGACCAATACGGTACTCAGGCTGCCGCCAGCTGCGTGGGGCTGCGTGTTGTGCGCTGTCATGTGCCCTGTGTTTCCTTTCAGAAAATGCGGTGTCGAGAGTTTTTAGCTGGTTACTACATGCGGAAGACGCCGAAGCCCCGTTCATCCAGGGGTGCACCACTTGCCACGTCGAGGGCCATGCCAAGAATTCGGCGGGTATCTGCGGGGTCGATGACACCGTCATCCCACAGGCGAGCCGATGAGTAATAGCAGTGCGACTGACGCTCAAACTGCTCGCGAATCGGAGTTTCAAACTCCTCCTGCTCTTCCTGCGACCAGCTCTCACCTGAGCGTTCAATCTGGTTGCGACGAACCGTCGAAAGCGTCATCGCCGCCTGTGGACCGCCCATGACGGAAATGCGAGCATTCGGCCACATCCAAAGGAAGCGCGGCGAATATGCGCGACCGCACATGGAGTAGTTGCCGGCGCCGAAGGCGCCACCGATGACTACAGTGAACTTGGGCACGCGGGTGGTAGCCACGGCGTTGACCATCTTGGCGCCGTGCTTTGCAATACCGCCGGCCTCGTATTCGCGACCAACCATGAAGCCCGTGGTGTTCTGCAGGAATACCAGTGGGATGCCGCGCTGATCACACAGCTCGATGAAGTGCGCGCCCTTCTGTGCAGATTCCGCGAAGAGAATGCCGTTGTTGGCGATAATGCCGACGCGGTGCCCGTGAATGCGGGCAAAAGTAGTGACCAGGGTCGTACCAAATTCGGCCTTGAACTCCTGGTATTGGCCTCCATCCACAATAATTTCAATGACCTCGTGAACGTCGTAAGGCACTTTGGCATCGACGGGGACGACATCGTAAAGATCGGTCTGGTTGCGAGTCGGCGCGACGGTGGGCTCTGTGTCCCACGGAACTTCCGGGTCCTTGGGGAGCGTTGCGACGATATCGCGGACACGACGCAGTGCGTCGGCATCGTTAACTGCGAGATGGTCAGTAACGCCGGAGGTCTTGGAGTGCAGTTCGCCGCCACCGAGTTCCTCTGGTGTGACATCTTCACCAGTTGCAGCCTTAACCAGTGGTGGGCCTGCCAGGAAGATGGTGCCCTGGTTTTTCACAATGACCGCTTCATCGCTCATCGCCGGCACGTATGCGCCCCCGGCGGTACAGGATCCCATCACGGCGGCAATCTGCGGAATCCCGCGAGCGGAGAGGTTGGCCTGGTTGTAGAAAATGCGACCGAAATGATCGCGATCAGGGAAAACTTCATCCTGGTTGAGAAGCATGGCCCCGCCGGAGTCGACCAGGTAAATGCACGGCAAGTGGTTAAGGCTGGCAATCTCCTGTGCGCGCAGGTGCTTCTTGACAGTCAACGGGTAGTACGTTCCGCCGGAAACGGTTGCGTCATTGGCTACAACCAGGCAGCGACGACCTTCGATGATGCCAATGCCGGCGATGACGCCAGCAGCCGGAACCTTGCCGCCATACATTTCGTGGGCCGCTAGAGGTGCGACCTCAAGGAAAGGGCTGCCGGGGTCAAGCAGTTGGTTGATGCGCTGACGTGGCAGCAGCTTACCGCGGGAAATATGGCGAGCACGGGCACGTTCGGAACCACCGCGTGCTGTCGTGCTGAGCAACTCTTTGAGCTCTGCGACGAGCTCTTCGTGGCGCTGTCGGTTGGTCAATGCTGGGGCGTGAGTCATGGGCGAAATACTTTCCGTTAATGACTATTAACTTTCTTGACGGAAAGGTTAATGTGACCACAGTCACTTCACAACAAGTTTTGTTTCCTAGGTCATACTTTTACCCCCGGATGCCTTTCAGACAGCTTGAAGTACACACCCCTCCCTGAGGTCACAACATGTTTCCAATAGAGATTTAAGTTTGTCCTAGAAATCTGTTTCGGGGGTAAATTCACTTGGATAAGACCGACCGCTCCACACAATAAAACCGCCTGACCTCACACTGCTGAGCACAGTGAGGCCAGACGGCACAAGAATAAATACGGATTATTGGTTGTTAATGCCCAGCGCAGCAAGGGCCATCTCAAAGGCATTATCCCTTGTCGCCTCGGGACCCGCCCATTTGAGCACATGTCTGGAAGAGTTAATCAACCCAGCGGTGAGCTGGACTTTAAGCTGCGCCTCGTCGGAGGTGAGTTCGGGCTGTAGTTCACGCAGAGCGTCCACCCATAAGACCATGTAAAGACGCTGCAAGGAACGCACTTTTGCGCTCTGCTCTGGCGCTAGATTTCCCCCTTCGCGCTCTTGGACGCGAATACGATCGGGCTCCGTGACGGCAAAATGCACGTGATGCGAAAGGAGTCCCCGAAGCGTCTCCTCTGGACCCCAATCATTGCTCTTTGCTCGATCGAGAACTGCTCGCGCACCATCGACAAGCCGGATAGAAATATCGATGAGGATCTGCGCCAACAACTCTTCCTTGCCGCTGAAGTAGCGGTAAAGAGCTGGGCCAGAAATGCCGACAGCGGAGCCAACATCCTCCAACCGAGTCTGATGAAACCCCCGGTCGGCCAGGATCGCAGCAGCAGCGGAGAGAATCTCTGCTTCTCGACGCCGTCGCGCTTCGGTTCTACGTGACATAAGCCCTTATGTTAAACGCATTGAAGCCATTTCGTCTGCATAATTCTCACCAGCGCCAGCCCTCAGCGAGTGTTCACATAGACCACGGCTCGACAACAGACACGCATCCTCGGCTCCATCTCCGCTCACTTCCGATTAGAGAAAAACCGCCGAGGTGACAGTTAGCACCTCGGCGGTTAGCCCTTAACCCAATAAGGAATTAGTGGAAGAAGTGGCGAGTACCAGTCATGTACATGGTGACGCCAGCTTCCTTGGCAGCAGCGATGACCTCTTCATCACGGATGGAGCCACCTGGCTGGACAACTGCCTTCACACCGGCATCAATCAGGACCTGCAGGCCGTCAGCGAACGGGAAGAAGGCATCGGACGCAGCGTAGGCCCCCTGGGTACGGTTTTCTCCGTCGGCAAGCGTATTTGCGCGCTCAACGGCGAGCTTTGCGGAGTCCACACGGTTGACCTGGCCCATGCCGACGCCGACGGTGGCGTTGTTCTTGGACAGCAGAATGGCGTTGGACTTCACAGCGCGGACGGAGCGCCATGCGAATTCGAGCTCAGCCAGCTCTTCGGCGTTCAATGCCTCGCCGGTGGCCAGCTCCCAGTTCTCCGGCTTATCACCCTCTGCCTGGTAAGTATCCGGATCCTGGGTGAGCAGACCACCCGAGATAAACTTGTTCTCGGTGGTCGGTGCTTCGTACTCGGCGACGAGAATACGCAGATTCTTCTTGGCCTTCAGCACCTCAACGGCACCGTCTTCGTAGGACGGAGCGACGATGACCTCGGTGAAGATGTCCTTGACCTGTTCGGCCATCTCAACGGAGACCTCGCGGTTGACGGCAATGACACCGCCGAATGCGGACATCGGGTCACATGCGTGAGCTGCGCGGTGAGCTGCGGCGATGGACTCATCCGAGACTGCGATGCCGCACGGGTTAGCGTGCTTGATGATTGCCACACACGGGCGCTCGTGATCCCAGGCGGCACGCCATGCGGCGTCGGCATCCTGGTAGTTGTTGTACGACATCTCCTTGCCGTTCAGCTGCTTGGCGTTTGCCAGCCCCTTGGTACCAATGCGGGTCAGAGTTGCCGACTGGTGAGAGTTCTCGCCGTAGCGCAGCGGAGTCGGAGTGGATCCCTCAGCGCCACCGAGCTGCTCAACAAACCAATTAGACACAGCTGCGTCGTAATCAGCGGTGTGCAGGAATGCGTCGCGAGCGAACTCACGGCGCTGCTCGAGGGTGAAGCCGCCTTCCTTCACGGCGGTAGCGACATCGCCGTAACGAGCCGGGTCGACGACGATGGCAACCGACGGGTGGTTCTTCGCCGCAGCGCGAACCATCGACGGGCCTCCAATGTCGATCTGCTCCACGCATTCGTCGTAGGAAGCGCCCGAGGCAACGGTCTCCCGGAACGGGTACAGGTTAACGACAACGAGCTGGAAAGCCTCCACACCGAGCTCCTTCAGCTGAGCCAGGTGGTCTTCCTTGCGGGTATCAGCCAGAATGCCGGCGTGAACACGCGGGTGCAGCGTCTTCACGCGGCCCTCGAGGCACTCCGGGAAACCAGTGAGATCCTCAACCGGGGTCACAGGCACGCCAGCTGCAGCAATCTTGCCAGCCGTAGAACCGGTGGAAACGATTTCCACGCCAGCCTCGTGCAGGTCGCGAGCCAGCTCCTCGAGCCCAGTCTTGTCGTAGACGCTAATCAGAGCGCGCTTGATCGGTTTACGCTGCGTGTTGTCGTTGGTCATTTCAGATAAGCCTTTCGTCCGTCACGCTCAATTCCGTGATCGGCAATCGAGTGCAATACATCAACCAGGAGTCGGCGTTCGACAACCTTGATTCGTTCGTGCAGGGTCTCCACCGTGTCGTCGTCCTCGACGGCCACTGGCTGTTGCGCCAGAATCGGCCCGGTGTCCACTCCATTATCAACGATATGCACGGTCGTGCCGGTGACCTTCACCCCGTAGTCAAGTGCATCCGGTACCGCACGCGCCCCTGGGAAGGACGGCAGCAGCGCTGGGTGCGTATTAATGATGCGATTGCTGTAGGCCTCCACAAATGATGGCCCCAGAATGCGCATGAAACCCGCCGAGACAACGATATCCGGCGAAAAACTGTTCACGGCCTCTAAAACACGAATATCCCAACCTTCTCGGTCCTTCTTTGCCTCAGCATCGAAAGGCACCCGAAAAGTTGGGATATTGAGGTTTTGAGCCCTCTCCAGCGCCGGACAATCCTTGTCCGAACCAACCGAGACAATCTGAACCTTTTCAGCGTCCAACAGTTCCAGCATCGACTGCAAAAGGGAGCCCAGGCCAGAGGCCAGGACTACGATGCGGAGCTGCTTGCTGGAGGAATTATTGTGCGAAATTTCTGCGACGGGCTGTGCTTCAGTCACGGCGTTTAGCTTACCCAGCCCGGCAGAGACCCCAAATTCCGCTCCCCCTAAGTTGGCTTAGCTCTTTTCGCTTGACGACGGTTCCCCGTCGCCGCCCTCCTCCGAGTCTTCGGTGTCCTCATCGGATTCGTCCTCGTCGGTCGCATCTACTTCGCTCGACTCTTCTCCGCCTGCGGCGCTTTCCGAATCCTCTTCAGAGTCGTCCGATTCCTCAGCGTCTTCTGAAGTGTCTTCAGACTCAGCACCGGACTCTGATTCCTCCTCTGTGTCGGACTCGGCTTCGTCTTCGGAGGTCGCTACGACTTCCCCGTCGACAATCTCCTCCGACTCCTCCGAACCGTCCGCGTCATTGTCGGACTTGTCGGTATCGCCGGCATCCTCAGCCTCAGCATGACCGTTTCCATCTCCCGCAGGCTTCGGCGGGAACTTTTCTGCGGCCACTTCCGAGACTCCCTTGTCCCTACCAAGTGACGGCACACCGGTCATCGCAACAACCACGATGGCCCCCGGAACAAGCAGCCACATCGAGCCGAGCAGTCCAGTCAGCCACCAGGAGGCACCGGCCCACCCAAAGATGCCAACCTCACCGCCGAGCAGCCAAGCCAGCCCCATGAGGAAGATGATCGACCACACGGCAGCGAGAACGACGACCAGGTAGGGCTGCTTCGGTGCAGATTTCTTCAGGAATGCCACGACGCGCCAAGCCGCAACGGCTGGCGGTAGCACAATCAGCACTCCGAAAGCCCAGTGCACCAGCGACTGAGGCATGGCAGCCAAAATCGGCAGCGGTGGCAGCTGAGCCGGGTGCACTGCGAACAGCCCAGCCTCCGCTGGCCCAAACGTCGATTTTCCGCCCACCAGCACACCGACAGCACCGAAGGCCACATTCGGCAGGTACAGCAGCGAGAGGCCGCTGACCGCAACACTTTCACCGACGGTATCCGTGATTGCAAATGTCTCTGCCAGCAACTCTCGATGCCAAATCAGCGAAACGAGTGTCACCACAACACCGGCCAGCCACAGCCATGCCACGTAGCTGCCCGCCAGACGGGCCGACCCGAGCAACCACTCCGGCAGCTTCCGGCGCAGCAGTAGTGCACGCAGCAACCGCTGCCCCATTCCCAGCACCAAGGCCACGAGATTTACAAGCAGCGCGGCTGCAATCGCAAGGCCGAAACTAGGGGTCTGAACGCGGGGAAACACCTTCGACGCGTCGTAAAGCATGAGCCACGCGATGATGGTGAGAACAATGGGCGTGCCCAGATACGCGCCGACCAACGCGCGCACATCCTTGATGCTGATGCGGTCAGCGACCTCGCGGCGCACCTGCCAAGCGATGAATGCCACCATCAGCACTGCGGGTAGCGCCGGCGTGAGCCCCAGCGTCGTGCCGTTAAAGCGGAACGGGGCAAGGTTAAACATCATCCACAGCGACGCGATACTCGCTGGAAGCGGAGACATTCCAGCGCCGCTGACGATGACGCCAATCAGAGCTACCGAGATGATGAACAGCAATACGACGCCGTAAGAACCGGCAACAGACAGCCCAAACCGGCGTGTACGAGGCGAGTTAATGAAACGACGGAACCCCGAGGGGCGCCCCTTGCGTGACGACGTTCCGGAGCCCCCCGCTTTCATCTTCGTCGTGGCGCCTCGATTGCTGTCGGCACCGACGCTGCGCGCACCGCCAGTCCGACCGGCCTGCGTGTTCTGCCATGCGCGGGCAGTGCGCTCACTGTGCTCACTGCGGACGCTACGGGAACCACCGCCGCTGCCACCGGCACCGGTGCGGCTTCGCCGATTTCGATCGCTACCGGAGGAACCTCTCCGCGAATCCGCGCCTTTCACAGTGACATCGTCCTTCCCGCTTCTAATCATTGACAGCTGATTGCCCACCTATATAGATAGGGTGCCACGCAAGGGTGCGTCACAGCCATGGCCATATAGTGCCATACATACAACGCCTCTTTGTTTAGGCATTGCAGAGTCTAATTTGAAGGTACGGATCCCAGGACGGACGGTATCCGTTGAGTCCGATCTCCTCCGCTGTCCCCCCAAAGTGGCTTCGCCGTTGGTTTCCATTTGTCAACGTCGATGGGTTACCTTTTGTCACCCCCGCTACCACACCCTTAGTTCACCCGGAAACTACTTGCCGACCTCCCTACCCGCCCCCTCGATTAAGGGGCATCCGCCATAAAGCCCCTGGCAACACACCGGTTGCGCTTCACCGGATCCGCGATACAAGACAACAGCCCCACGGTCGCAGCACGGCTCTATTGAACTGAAACTGACAAATTAGTGAACAAGTTCTCTAAATATGAGTTGCTTGCCCTATATCGAACCGTTATTATCGCAGAAGTTAGATAACAGTTGGGTTACAAAGAGTTTCGTTGGCAGGGAGATTGAAGTGACGTTTTTCAATGCTCGTCGCGGAGGCGGAAAGCACCGCAAGGTAGAGGTTTCCGCAACTTCTCGCGCAGCACTGGTCGCGCTGTCCGCATCGACGATTGCTTCTTCCAACGCGGTCGCCCACGCAGCTGAGACCGAGAATAAGGCTCCGGAGAACTCAGCTTCGACTCAGACCCGCGCTGCTCAGCCGAAGAACAATGCTCCGATGGTGCTGGCCTCCAGCTCCTTCAATCCGAGCACTAACCTCAGCGACCACCTCGCTACGGCGTTGCAGTACAACCAGGAGCGCGTTGCTCGCGACCAGGCTGCCCGCGCTCCGAAGCTCTCCATCCCGACCGTGGGGCTGCTGACCTCACCGTTCGGTTCGCGCTGGGGCACTTTCCACTATGGTGTCGACCTGGCTAACGTCACCAACACCCCAATCATGTCCGTCATGGACGGCACTGTTATCGATGCAGGCCCGGCTCAGGGCTACGGTCAGTGGATCCGCGTTCGCCATGACGACGGCTCTGTTTCCGTCTACGGCCACATTGAGTCCATCTACGTTGCTGTCGGCGAAGCTGTCCGAGCTGGCCAGGTCATTGCTGGTATGGGTAACCGTGGCTTCTCCACCGGTACGCATCTCCACTTCGAGATTCACCCGGATGGCACCACCCCGGTCGACCCGGTGACCTGGTTCATCGAGCGTGGTCTGAACCTGAACTAATCAGGTATCGGCACAAATACGAGCAGGCCTGGCCGCTCTGCGAGGGCTCTACTTGTGCACTGTCCCCCTGTTTGACTGCGGCTGCAAGCCTCGTCTGATTAATTTTTCAGAAACCGACATCACCGCCGGTACTGGGGCTTTACTCTTGACACATGGCAGAGACTCAAACATTCCGCATGTGGAAGAAGTTGGCTGCGACTCCGGTCGTCGGCAAGCGTTTGTTTTCCTTAGCCGCCGCATTGACGGCGCCATATTTCCGCACGATCTGCCCCAAGTTAGAGACGATGCAGCCTGGACTGGCGGTAGCGCATATGCCCGCTTGGTGGGGCGTGCGTAATCACATTAAGTCCGTGCATGCGATTGCTGCGTGTAACCTCGCTGAGTTCGCGATGGGCATGCTCTGTGAGGCCAGCGTACCGACAACGCATCGCTGGGTTCCAAAGGGCATGACGACGAACTACAAGCGCATCTCCGTTGGTGGTCTGACGGCTGTGGCCAAGGCTGAGTTGCCGGACTTCTCCACCATCACACCGGAGACTGGCGGGGTAGATTTTCCCGTCCACATCGTGCTGACCGATGCCAACGGCACCGAAGTGCAAGATGCCACCATCAACTGCTGGGTGACGGCGAAGAAGCCTAAGTAGCCTCCACGCGATAGTGGCACGTGCACGGCCGCAGGTAGGGACGGCCAATCGGGCGGTGGTTGTTCTTTTACAACTTCTCCATGGGCACGCCGCCGATAAGCATCATGCGGACCTTACCTGCGGATCCAAAGTCAATCATCACAGTTGCCCGGGGCGCGGCCCCTTGGACCTCAAGCACAGTGCCTAAGCCGTACTTGTCGTGAACAACCTTGTCACCGGGCTCTAGGTGCAAGACCTGATTCTTCTTTCGGGATGACGCACCAGAGTTAGAGGATCCACCAGAGCCGAAGCCCGAGCTGGAACCGAAGCCCGACGAGGCACCATGGCCACGACCAAACGCGCTGCCTGCGCCGTAGCCACCAGAGCCGAAACCACCAGAACCGGAGCCCCAGCTTCGAGCCGGAGCCTCGCGCAGCCAATCGATCAGGTCGCTTGGGACTTCCCCCAGGAAACGTGAAGGCGGATTATTCTGCGGCGACCCCCACGAGGACCGAGTCACAGCGCGCGTGAGATACAGCTGCTTGCGAGCTCGGGTAATACCCACATAGGCCAGACGTCGCTCTTCAGCCAGCTCCTTCGGATCGCCCAGGGCGCGCAGGTGCGGGAACAGTCCGTCTTCCCAGCCAATGAGAAATACCACCGGAAACTCCAGGCCCTTGGCCGTATGTAACGTCATCAGTGTCACTACACCCGTGTCATCATCCGGAATCTGGTCCGCATCGGCGACCAGAGAAACTCGCTCGAGGAATGCCTGCAGACTTCCCGGTACCGCTTCCCCATCGTTGTCGAAGTCGGCCGCGAAATCACGCGCGAGGTCATTCGCGATTCCAGATTCCACCTCGGACTCGCCACTAGTATCAGTACCGCTTTCAGCATCAGCTGCAGCGCCAGAGCCTTCATTTACATCAGCGCTAATATCCACCGATGACATCATCCGCGCCTCTGCAGAGAACTCCCGCGCAACGCTGACGAGCTCATTGAGGTTGTCCAGGCGCGTGGCATCTTGCGGATCATTGGAGCGCTCGAGCTCCGACTTGTACCCACTGCGATCAATAATCGCGTTGACCAGATCACCGATATCGGCCAGTTCACCGGATGCCATATCCGCCGCCAAGCCATCAATCATCTCGACGAACGCCGCCATCGCGTTTCGACTCCGCGCCGCCACCGCCGGAACCTTGCCCTCCGCTACGGCACGTAGCGCCGTGCCGAACGAGCATCTCTCGTCCTCGGCATAGAGAGACACATGCGCCACCGCACGGTCACCGATTCCGCGGCGCGGCGTATTGATAATGCGACGCAGCGAAACATCATCGTCGAAGTTCTCGATAACGCGCAGGTAGGCGACAATATCGCGTACTTCCTTACGCTCATAAAACCTGGTGCCACCAACCACCGTGTACGGCACGCCCATACGAATGAAGACATCCTCTAGCGCACGAGAGGAATTATTGGTGCGGTAGAAAATCGCCACATCCGAATACGAGTACGGCCCGTAGTCGACCAATTGCTCAATCTCGTTAGCGATAAACCGAGCTTCATCGTGCTCATTGTCCGCTACGTAGCCCTTGATCTTGCCGCCCTCACCGAGATCGGTCCACAGCTTCTTCTCCCGGCGATTCTCATTCCGCGCAATCAACGCATTGGCCGCCGACAGAATCGTCTGCGTCGAGCGATAGTTTTGCTCCAGCAGAATCGACGTGGCCTCGGGATAGTCCTTTTCAAACTCTTCAATATTTCGAATAGTCGCACCACGGAAGGCATAAATGGACTGGTCCGAATCGCCCACCACACACAGCTCACTCGGAGGCACATCTCCACCGGGTTTGCCGACGAGCGTCGAGACCAAAACATACTGCGCATGGTTGGTGTCCTGGTACTCATCCACCAACACATGCCGGAAGCGGCGACGGTAATACTCTGCAACCTGCGGGTGATTGGTGAAAATCCGAACGACCTCACCGATTAGATCGTCAAAGTCCACGGCATTAGCCGCCCGCAGCCTGGTCTGGTACTCCAGGTAAACCCGTGCAACAACATCATCAAAAGGATTGCGCGTCGTCGAGGCATCCGCGAGGGCCTTCTCCGGGTCAATCAACTCATTCTTGAGATTGGAGATACGCGACGAGAGCACGCGGCCCGTGAACTTCTTGGCATCCAGGTCCATGTCCTTAGCGATCATGGACAGCAAACGCCGGGAGTCGTCCGAATCATAAATAGAGAAATTGGAATTAAGCCCCGGTACTAGCGCATGCTGCATGCGCAGTATGCGCACACACATGGAGTGGAACGTGGACACCCACATACGCTGCGCCTGGTCACCGACCAGACCGGCCACACGCTCGCGCATCTCGGCAGCGGCCTTATTGGTAAAGGTAATAGCCAAAATTTGGCTTGGCAGCACTCCACGCGCACCGATTAGGTATGCAACCCTGCGCGTCAGCACAGACGTCTTTCCCGAACCAGCTCCAGCCACAATCAACAGTGGTGAACCAATGTGCTCCACTGCTTGGCGCTGCTGCGGATTAAGCCCCTCTAGCAGCGACTCTGAATCAAAACTGGGCTCGAAGCCGCCGCCAAAACCGCCGCCAAAGCTGGCAGCGCCACTCGGCGCGCTATTGCTACCAGCGCCGGCGAAGTGGCCGAAACCACCGCGGCCAGGCGTAGCACCGCCCGACTCACCGTGGTTCGAACCAGCATGGCTATCGCCACTGCGGCCATCGTCAGCATTGAAGGACCCGAACAGCATTCCAGTTTCATTTCCCATGATGGCTACTACAGTAGCCGAGCCCCCGGATTGGACTGTTCGAATCCTTTGGCACAATAAGAACTATGAGCGAAAACCCTGCGGACACTCCCGCCGCACACACCGATAACACCGACGGCGCTGAGCACAGCCAGCAAGCTGCGGCAGTATCCCCTTTTGAAGTCCGCACCCCCACCGGCACCGATGACCCATTGAGCTCCGCGGAGATCGAACAGTACCGCAAGGAAATCAACCGCCTTGACGGGCTGATTATCGATGCCATTCAACGCCGCACCGCAATCAGTAAGGCCGTCGGCAAAACCCGCCTGGGATCTGGCGGCACACGTCTCGTGCACGGCCGAGAGGTGCAGATCATCAACGAGTTCCGCGACGCACTTGGCCCAGAGGGCCCGGCGATCGCGTCGGCGCTGCTGCGCATGGGACGCGGTCGCCTGGGCTAACCCTCGCCAGCTACTCGCCCGTCTAGCCTTCCAGGGAAATCAGCTTTTCCTCTAGGAACTCATCGATACCGGTGAAGCCACCCTCGCGTCCAAGGCCGGACTGCTTGACACCACCGAACGGCGCCGACGGGTCCGACAGCGATCCCTTATTGACCGCAACCATGCCGGACTCCAACGCCTCTGCCGCACTAAGCGCCTTGGTCAGGTTCTCACTGAACACATACGCAGCCAGGCCAAAGATGGTGTCATTTGCCTGCTCAATCGCACGGTCGTTGTCCGTGAAGGTCGTCACCGCAACCACTGGACCGAAAATCTCTTCGCGGACAATATCCGCATCCTCGGGCACATCGGTCAGAACTGTGGGCTCGAAGAAGTAGCCGTCGGAAAGCGCGCCGCCGAGATCTGGGATCTTGCCGCCGCACTCGACCTTCGCACCGCGCTTGATCGCATCATCAACCAGATCACGAACCTTTTCCTGCTGATCGCGCAGCGCGAGTGGCCCAAGGTCCGTCGCAGGGTCGGTACCCTCGCCCAACTTCAGTTCCGCAAAACGCTTGACGACGCCCTCGACGAACGCATCCTTCTTGGCTTCATGAACAATAAAGCGATTCGGGGCGATGCACACCTGGCCGCCATTGCGGAGCTTGGCGTCACTGACTGCCTGCACAGCCTTTTCGACATCGCCATCAGAGAGAATGACAAACGGAGCATTTCCGCCGAGTTCAAGGGAGACTTTCATCGAGGTCTCCGCGGCCTTCGCAGCGAGCATCTGGCCAACTTCGGTGGAACCGGTGAAAGTGAACTTGCGCAGGCGGTCATCGGAAAGCAGGGCCGAAACGTTGGCTGAGTGTCCTGTTGGCAGCACGGAGATCACGCCTGCGGGGACACCGGCCTCGATAAGCAGTTTGCCCAGGTAGAGCATGGTCAGCGGAGTTTTGGACGCGGGCTTAATAATGACCGGGCAGCCGGCGGCGAGTGCCGGGGCGATCTTGCGGGCACCCATAGCCAGCGGGAAATTCCACGGCGTAATAGCCAAAACCGGGCCGACCGGCTGCTTAATCACCGCGACGCGCGAGGTTCCGCTCGGAGCAATCCGGTAATCGCCGGAGATACGCACGGCCTCCTCAGCGAACCAACGGAAAAACTCGCCACCGTAGCCGACCTCGGCCTTGGAATCCGGCAGCGCACGGCCCATCTCCAGGGACTGCAGCTGGGCCAACTTGTCTGCATCCCGACGGATGAGTTCAAATGCGCGGTAAAGAATCTCGCTGCGCTTGCGGGGCGGGGTTGCCTTCCACTCCTTCTGGGCGGCGACGGCGTCGTCAAGCGCCCGCTTCGCGTCCTCTTCAGTGGCAGAAGCGACCTTGACCAGCGGATTATCTGTGGCGGGATTAATTACGTCGAAGGTCTCGCCATTCGACGCAGGACGGAACTCACCGCCGAGGAGAAGACCCGTGGGGACGTCTTTGAGGATGTTGTCGTAATCGGGAGTGAAATCAGTCATATTTTCCAGGGTAGGTGCCTTTGCTGAAGCGGGCTAGGGGCTCGTAGGTGGCGGATGGGGCGACGCATAAGCACAGCGGACTCGAGTTGCTGGCAGATTGTGGTCACGCCTGGTCGAATCCAGCCGCCCGGCGAGAGCGCCAAAACGCAACTAGTCTGGGGATGTATAAAGTGCATTTCGTCAAAAATTACCTGGGAGCAGGAATGACTGTAGATATCACTGGAACCGAGCAGTGGGCTCAGCTGGCTAAGCGCGTGGACAACGTCTGCGGCACCTCGCTGCGTGAGCTCTTCGCAACTGAAGAAGGCCGCGCTGAGAAGCTGACTTTCGATGCTGGCACTCTCCACGTTGACCTCTCCAAGAACTTGATGTGCCTCGACGGTTTTGCCGAGCTGGTTGAGCTCGCTCGTGCAGCTGGAATCGAAGAAGCACGCGAGAAGATGTTCCGCGGTGACAAGATCAACACCACTGAAAACCGCTCCGTGCTGCACACAGCGCTGCGCCTGCCAGCAGAGGAAAATCTGACCGTCGGCGGCCAGGATGTCGCTGCCGACGTGCATGAGGTGCTCGGCCGCATGCGCGATTTCGCTCGCAGCCTCCGCAGTGGAGACTGGCTGGGATACACGGGTCACACTATTAAGACTGTGGTCAACATCGGCATCGGTGGCTCCGACTTGGGCCCGGCAATGGTGACCAAGGCGCTGCGCACCTATGCCACTGCCGGCATTGATGCCCGCTTTGTCTCTAATGTTGACCCATCTGACCTGCAGGCGGTTCTGGATGAGGTCGATCCGGAGTCCACGCTGTTTATTGTCGCTTCCAAGACCTTCACCACGCAGGAGACGCTCTCCAACGCTCACGCAGCTCGCCGCTGGCTTATCCAGCAACTGGGTAGCGAAGAAGCCGTCGCCAAGCACTTCGTTGCCGTTTCCACGAATGCCGAAAAGGTCGCCGAATTCGGCATCGACACTGAGAACATGTTTGGCTTCTGGGACTGGGTCGGCGGCCGCTACTCCGTCGACTCCGCCATCGGCCTGTCCATCATGGCCGTCGTTGGCCCGATGGACTTCATGCGCTTCCTGCAGGGCTTCCGAGCAATGGATGAGCACTTCCTCAACGCTCCGCTGGAGCAGAACGTGCCGGTACTGATGGGCATGCTGAATGTCTGGTACTCAAACTTCCTCGACGCCCAGTCGCATGCCGTACTGCCCTACTCCGAGGATCTCTCTCGCTTCCCGGCGTACCTTCAGCAGCTCACCATGGAATCGAACGGTAAGTCCGTGCGTACCGACGGCAAGAGGGTGGACTACAACACCGGAGAAATCTTCTGGGGTGAGCCGGGAACGAACGGCCAGCACGCTTTCTTCCAGCTTCTTCACCAGGGAACTCGCCTGGTTCCGGCTGACTTCATCGGCTTTGCCCGCCCACGCCAGGATCTGCCGACGGCATCTGGCGAAGGTTCCATGCACGACCTGCTGATGAGTAACTTCTTCGCACAGACCAAGGTGCTGGCCTTCGGTAAGACCGCAGAAGAAATTCGCGCAGAGGGCATTGCAGAGGAGCTCGTGGAGCACAAGGTCATGCCGGGTAACCGTCCGACTACGACCATCATGGCTGAGGAACTGACCCCGGACGCTGTCGGTGCGCTGATTGCACTTTACGAGCACATTACTTTTGTCGAGGGCATTGTCTGGGGCCTGAACTCCTTCGACCAGTGGGGCGTCGAGCTGGGCAAGCAGCAGGCTGGTGACCTGTTGCCTGCAGTTACCGGTGAAGTGGCGCCTGATTCTGGCGACGCTTCTACCGATGCGCTGCTGACGTGGTACCGCGACAAGCGCTAACGTCTTCTGGCCAATTGGCCTAGATAGCTAAGAGTCCGCCTTCGGCTTGAACTGATTCTCGCTGCGGGCGGACTTTTGTTATTTATATGACCATTCGGTTGCGGTGAGGATGGGGCGCGGCATCCCGTCGTAAAGCAGGGTCGGGAAAAAGCGAATAGTATCTAAGTCATGTCTGCCTACATTGAAGATGATGTTCTTGCCTATCGACTTGCCGTGGGCGCCAGTGAAATTCTCAAGGGTGTCCGCAACGTAGGCCTGCTGCGTGGCCGCATTCTGGGAGATGCCGGCGACGCACTGGCACAGGAGTGGATTGCCCGCGTACTAGAGCAGCACCGTCCGGACGACGGACTGCTGTCGGAGGAAGCCGCGGATAACCGTGAGCGCCTGGACTCAAAGCGGGTGTGGATTATTGACCCACTCGATGGCACGCGTGAGTTCGCTTCGGGGCGCCAGGACTGGGCAGTTCATGTCGCTCTAGTAGAGGACGGTCAGCCGACCCACGCTGCTGTTGGTCTGCCGGATCACGGCCAGGTTTTCCACACGGGTGAGGCCAAGGCTGTCCAGGGGCCGCGTGCGGGCAAGATTGTCGTATCGCGTACTCGCCCACCGGCTGTGTCGAAGTACGTCGCTGACAAGCTAGGCATGGAGCTGGTGGAGATGGGCTCCGCTGGTGCGAAGGCAATGCACGTGCTGCTCGGTGACTACGACGCCTACATCCACGACGGTGGTCAGTACGAGTGGGACTCGGCAGCGCCGGTTGGTGTCGCTAAGTCCGCAGGACTTTTTGTCAGCCGCCTAGACGGCTCCGCGCCGACCTACAATAATGTCGATACTTTCCTGCCGGATATGCTGTTCTGCCGACCGGACCTGTCGGAGGAGATTCTGGCACTGGTGAAGGAATTCAAGGATCAAGAGCAGAAGTAGGTAAGCTAGGGCGGCTATGACCGACTCCACTGACATCACGACACAGGCTCATCAGGGCATTAAGACTCCGTACGAGGATTTGCTGCGCGAAATTCTCGCTGACGGAGCAGCTAAATCAGACCGCACTGGCACGGGCACTCGCTCAGTGTTCGGCCGCCAGCTACGCTTTGATCTGAGCGAGGGCTTCCCACTGATCACCACTAAGAAGGTGCACCTGAAGTCCATCGTGTACGAGCTGTTGTGGTTCCTCCGCGGCGATTCGAACGTCCGGTGGCTCCAGGATCATGGGGTGACTATTTGGGATGAGTGGGCAGACGACAACGGCGACCTCGGCCCGGTCTATGGCGTGCAGTGGCGCTCCTGGCCCACTCCAGATGGGCACCACATCGACCAGATTGCACAGGCGCTGGAGACACTGAAGTCCAACCCGGATAGCCGCCGCAACATCGTCAGCGCCTGGAATGTTTCCGAGATTTCCAATATGGCGCTGCCGCCGTGCCATCTGCTGTTCCAGTTCTACGTCGCGGATGGCAAGCTCAGCTGCCAGCTCTACCAGCGCAGCGCGGACATGTTCCTGGGCGTGCCGTTTAACATCGCTTCCTATGCACTGTTGACGCACATGATGGCGCAGCAGGCGGGCTTGGATGTTGGTGAGTTCATCTGGACCGGTGGTGATTGCCACATCTACGACAACCACATTGAACAGTGCGAACTGCAGGTCTCCCGTGAGCCACGCCCCTACCCCACGCTGAAGCTTCGGAAGGCCGACAGCATTTTCGACTACGCTTACGAGGACATTGAGGTCATCGGCTACGACCCGCATCCTCTGATTCGCGGTCAGGTGGCTGTCTAAGTCAGCGAAAGGTGAGTGTCGACATGAACGAGTCCACCGCTTCCACCAGCGCAAGGCCCCCATTTGTAGGGATGATTTGGGCGCAGTCTCGGGCCGGCATTATCGGCGACGGTGCGACTATGCCCTGGCATCTGCCTGAAGATCTTCAGCATTTCAAAACAACAACGATGGGCGCACCGGTCATCATGGGGCGTCGCACGTGGGACTCGCTGAATCCCAAGTTCCGACCACTCCCCGGTCGTCGAAACATCGTCCTTTCACGCTCCGTGTCCGATTTCCCCGGCGCCGAGTCCGCAACCAGCCTCGAAGCCGCGCTCGCAGCCGTCGCCGACGCGCCCGCGGCTTGGATTATCGGAGGCGGGCGTGTCTATCGCGATGCACTTTCGCTTGCCGACGAATGCGTGGTCACCGACATTGATACTGATGTCAGCGTCCCGGTACCAGTCATGGCTCCCGACCTCTACGACTGGGTTCGCGTCGAGGATGGCCCGTGGCAGACGTCAACGACCGGCCTACGCTACCGCTTCTGCACGTGGCGGCGTCTAGAGGATTAGCGCTTGGAAGCCTGTCCAGCAAAGCTCTGAGGCGTGACTACTGCCCGGCGAAAGTATTGCGCAATGGAATATCGGCCTTGGTCCGCGCGTTGACCTAAGTATGACTGATGTGAAGACTCCACAGACCACCGAACACGTGACCATTTACGCTGCAGCCTGGTGTCCTTTCTGCCAGAACCTTATTGCTGGCCTGAAGGAAAACGGCACTCCGTTTGAGGCCTGGGATGTCGAAAAGCACGACGACCTTTCGAAGTGGGTTGAGTCCGTCAATGATGGCAACCGCGTTGTTCCGACCGTGCTGTACTCCGATGGTGTGCACGCCACGAATCCGTCGGTTGAGGAAGTCACCGCTAAGTACGCTGAACTCTCCGGCAAGTAGTTAAAAGCTAAGTAATTAAAAAGCCGAACCCCACTTTCGGGTTCGGCTTTTTACGTTCACGCGCGACCGGTCATGCTGCCAGTCGCGATACCAGCATTAGTCCAGATCGTCGTGTGCCATCAGCTGACGAGCAGCCTCAGTAATCGAGCCAGACAGTGACGGGTAGACAGAGAAGGAGCTTGCCAGGTCATCGACGGTGAGCTGGTTGGAAACACATACCGCAATTGGCAGAATCAGCTCCGAGGCGGTGGGAGCGACCACCACACCACCGATAATCATGCCGGAGTTCTTACGGCAGAACAGCTTGACAAAACCGTGGCGCAGCGAGCGCATCTTCGCACGCGGGTTACCTGCCAGTGGGAAAACCTCAACGCGAGCGGAGACCTCACCGGACTCAATCTGAGCCTGGGAAACACCGACAGTCGCAATCTCCGGGCGGGTGAACACTGCCGATGAAACAGTGCGCAGGCGAATCGGAGATACGCCTTCACCGAGGGCGTGGTACATCGCAATACGGCCCTGCATAGCTGCAACGGAAGCCAGCGGGAACAAGTCAGTGCAGTCACCGGCAGCGTAGATACCCGGCACGTTGGTACGGGAAACACGGTCAACGTGAATATGGCCAGACGGAGTCAGTTTTACGCCGCTGGCTTCCAGTCCCATATCCGCGGTGTTCGGAATCGAACCGACGGTCATCAACGCGTGGGAACCGAAGACCTCACGGCCGTCGGAAGTGACGACGCGAACGCCGCCGTCCTCCGTGCGTTCGACAAGATCACAGCGGGCGTTCTTAACAACGTCCACACCGCGCTCCAGTAGGACTTCCTCTAGGGCATCTGCAGCGTCGGCATCCTCGTGCGGCAGGATGCGATCACGCGAGGCGACCATGGTGACCTTCACACCCAGCTCGGTGAACGAGGATACGAACTCAGCACCAGTCACACCGGAACCGACCACAATGAGGTGCTCCGGCAGCTCCTCCAGTTCGTAGACCTGACGCCAGGTCAGAATACGGTCACCATCAGGAATCGCACCCGGCAGAATGCGCGGGGACGCACCGGTGCTGACCAGCACCAGGTCGGCTTCAAGAGTGACCTCGCCGCCCTCGAGCAAGTCAACGGTGACGTAGTGAGTTACACGGCCCGGGTCGTGGTCATCGAGACGACCACGGCCCTGCAGCATCTTGATGCCCTCACGCTCCATCTGCGCGCGAACATCGTCGGACTGCTGCTGTGCCAGGCGCTTAACGCGCTCGTTGACCGCAGTGAAGTCGATTTTGCGCTGGGAGAAGTCCGGACGCAGACCCATCTCGTCCGCACGGCGCATATCGGTACGAACGCCCGTCGCCGCGATGAAGGCCTTAGAGGGAACGCAATCCCACAGGACGGAAGAACCGCCCATCCCGGCATCCTCAACCACAGTGACTTCAGCACCGTACTTGGCACCAACCAGCGCTGCTTCGTAGCCGGCTGGGCCGCCGCCAATGATTACGATCCTCTGTGCCACAAATCCTCCAAAGTTGCCGTGGATATCACAATGTAATTACCGCGGGAGGCATTTTCCCCGCTTTGCCCCCATAGTCTAACGGACAGTCATGGTTGACTGCGCGCCGTCCTCGTAGCGAGCAACAATGCCAGCGAAGAGTTTCACACCAACGCCCAGGCAACGCTCGTCCACGATTAGGTCATCTCGGTGCAAATCGTGCTTGTCTCCGCGACCGGACCAGCAGCCCAAGCGGGCCATCGCGCCCGGGACGTGCTCGAGATACCAACCGAAATCCTCGCCACCGGACGACTGTGGGGCCTGAATGACAGCATTCTCGTCCACTCGTCGCACTGCTTCCGCAATCAGGGCGGTGCAGTATTCGTCGTTAAGCACAGGCGGCACGCCACGCTCGTAATTGATGGTGCACTCGGCGCCGGTCGGAGCGAGGACTTGTTCAATGAGTTCGCGGACCAGTGGATCGATGTCGCGCCAGGTCTTGATGTCCGCGGTGCGCAGGGTGCCGCTGACGCTGCCTTCCGACGGAATCGCGTTGTGCGCATACCCGGAGTGCACGGAACCGAACGTGAGCACGGTGCCGGTGCGCGGGTCGACGCGTCGCGACAGTAATCCGGGCAAATCGACAATCAATTTGCCCAGTGCATAGACAACATCGGCTGTCATCTGCGGACGGGAGGTATGCCCGCCCGGGCCATGCACCTGAATCTCCAGCGTGTCGGCCGCAGAGGTGATGGCACCTGTTCGAACGCCGACGTGACCTACGCGCAGCTTCGGCTCACAATGGACGGCAAAAATACGCTCAACGCCATTGAGCGCACCGGCAGCGATAACCTCGGGTGCACCGCCAACCATGACCTCCTCGGCGGGTTGGAAAATGAAACGCAGCGGCGTCGGCAACGTGTGCTTTTCGTGGTACTCAGCCATAGCCAGTGCCGTCGCGAGCGTGATCGCGGTGTGGAAATCATGCCCGCAGGCATGCATGACGCCGTCATTGGTGCTGGCAAACTCCAGCCCCGTGCTCTCTGTAATTGGAAGCGCGTCGATATCACCGCGGAAAGCGAGACGTCCCGGGAGTTCACCTCCGGCTTCGCTACCGGCGAGTTCGTCTTCACCAATGTCGACCATCAGGCCGGTGTTGGGAAACAGCACTGGTTTCAGCCCTGCAGCACGCAGCTTCTCCTCCACAAAAGCCGTGGTGGCGTGCTCCATGTGAGATAGCTCTGGGTGCGCATGAAGATGCCGCCGCCACTCGAGAATCTCGTTCGCGTGCTCGGCCCACCAGTGCTTAATAAACTCCTCAATCACAACTCTCCAGTGTAAGCGCTCCATCGACAGGCCGTAACAAGAGGCCTACCGACGACTGCGCCAGCGACAGCAGTGGCCGGCAAGCGCTTGAATGTCAGCGCCAGACGTACGCATGACCAGGAGTCACTTCTTTAACTTTGGCCTCTTCAATTATCAGATGTTTCACATTTTGAGGAAGTCTGCGATGATAATAGGCATGTCCGGCAATGGCACACCTAAGTCTCTCAGCATCCCCATCATCATCGTGGCCACCGCACTCGTGGTCGTCATCGGCATCGCCATCGGCCTGTCGCTGAACAATAGTGATGAGCCCCAGCGTCCGGAGGTCCCCTCCTCCTCGCAGCCGACGTCGCCCAGTTCGACACCGCCGTCCTCGACGAGTTCGACTTCTACGAGCAAGACGACCACCACGACCACAACTACGTCGAAGTCCTCCGAGACGTCGTCAAGCACGCCGAGCACTTCGACATCGTCCTCGTCGTCGACGCCGAGCACCACGTCTTCGCCATCCACGACGACGAGCTCAGAGCCGACATCAGCTCCGGAGGGGCAGGACTTCGGCACTGGCCGCTCCGACCTAGACGGCCTGGGCTTCGTGGGCAGCTCCGCACGCTGCGACAACGGTGACCGCGCCTTTGCTGTTATCGCCGCTGAACAGGGAATTAAGGCTGCTGCTTGTGAGACGCGCTCCGGCGAGAAGTACTACCGCTCGGATACACCACAGGGTTCCGGATCGATGGACATCATCGTCGATGAGGGCGACCGCGTTGTTGCACAAAACGGCTCGTACAAGTACCAGATGTCCCCCGACGGAGTTCTTGTGACCAAGGACAACGAGGTCGTCAAGAAGTACGCGGCAGAAGCCTGGGGAACTGCCTAAGAGATCAATTTAAAGATCAATGTTGCGGGGACCGTAGAGGCGGTCGCCCGCATCTCCCAACCCCGGCACGATGTAGGCATCCTCGTTAAGATCCGGGTCCACCACTGTGATGACAAGACGCACCGGGAAACCGGATTCCTTCAAGGCGTCGACACCCTGCTGTGCGGAAATGATGCACACGGCCGTGATGTTGTCCGCGCCGCGATCCACCAACAGCTTCAGGGCATGCAGCAGTGAACCGCCGGTTGCCAGCATTGGGTCGACCAGGAAGACAGTGCGCCCGGACAGATCCTCCGGTAGCGCCTCGAGGTACGGCACCGGCTCATGGGTTTCCTCATTACGAGCCAAGCCAATAAAGCCCACCTGCGCATCCGGAATCATCGACAGCGACGGATCAATCATGCCAAGACCCGCACGAATGACGGGAACAATAATCGGCGGATCCTGCAGACGGTAACCCGGCGCGGTAGTGATTGGGGTCTGAACATCGAAGTTATCGACGGGCAGCTCCCGGCTTGCCTCGTAAATCAGCATTGCGCCCAGATCGGCGAGTGCCGCACGGAAGCCCGCGTTATCAGTGCGCGCGTCGCGCAGAATGGTCAAACGTGACTGTGCCAAGGGATGGTTGACAACGGTAATCTCCATGCCTTCCAAAATACATTGCTTTGCTTTTGCTGCTCTGGTGCCGGCAAAAGCAAATTTCTGAAAACGCGTTCCCCAAAAAATATGGAACCGAATCGGCCTTTTTCGCGCCTAACAATACGAGGGCTATTTACTGCGCCCTATTTGCACAAGTCCGCCTACTACCAAACCACTTGCCACTCAGTCGCCGTCCGAACCCCGCTAGCCGTTCTGCCACAGCACTGAGTGTTGAACCACACGCGAATTTCCTAGAGAGGCCGTCAACATTGTCCCGTCCATCACCACACAGTTCCCACAGCCAATCGTTTCTCTCTCCGACCACTAGCGGGAATGACTCAGTCTTTACGCTGGTGCCAGAGCTGATTTCTGCCGATGCCACGCGCCTTGACGCGTTGTCGCAGCAGGTCAGCGGCGCTGACTTGGGCATCAGCGCACTGCTCTCGCTTGGCGACGTCCCGTTTGCTGGGCCCTTCTGTCACGCTGCAGCCACTGCTCTACAGCACCAACACGAGCATGTAGCTGAGCTGAATGAGTACGGCACCAGCGCTGCTCGTGCACTGAACGCTCTTGTCTCTGCGGTGTCCACTGCTGAAGATGCCGGCGCATATGCGCTGCAGTCCATCTCACCGAAAATGGGAGCCGTTGCAACTCGCGGAATGGGCGGTGCGTGATGCTTCCCACCAATCTACTTACGGAGGTCCCCACCGCGATTGCACAACAGCTAAGTCCTGCCATCGCACCCGCACTGGCAGGACTTGCTGGGGCCGCAATACCCGCCGCGAGTACCGCCTGGCGCTCAGTGGCAGATTCCGTTGACCGCAACTGGGGCGATGGTGCTGGTTCCGGAGCAGGGGCCGCGGGAACAAGTCTCAAACGGGCTGCAAATGCGGCAGCCGACTTGGAAACTCGCGCCGGAACCATTGACAGTGACATTGCCAAGGGGCTGGCCGCAGTAATGTCAGCGGCCACTGATTTGGCCCGGATTGCCATGGATTTTGTCACTTCCGCCATGGGCTCGTTGACTGCGACGGCTGCGGGGCCCGCTGGTCTCGCCGCGACCGGCGCCAGCCTAGCCTCAGCGGCCAGTTCCGCGATCTCCCAGGCCATTGCGCGGCTCATGAAACTCGAGCAAGAACTGCGACCTCTGGTGCAGTCGCTGATACAGCAAGCGAGTACCGCGGTGGACACCCCTACCCCACCTCACTCGGCACAGTTGGAGGCCCCAGGTATCACTCAAGCCGCCCTCGCTTCTACGTCTACGAACACCCCAGGTTCGGCTAGCGCTACCGACGCTGCAGATGGTTCGGAGGCGTCGTCCGATTCGGGCAGCGCGCCGGTACCTGCGGATGCTGGAGCTGGCGCGCCCACACCAGAGGCCCAAGCTGCGGTGAAGGCTGCACTCAGTGCCGTCGGAACGCCCTATGGTTGGGGCGGAAATACTCCGGGGCAGGCGCTCGATTGTTCAGGCTTAACGCACTGGGCCTACGGGCAAGCTGGTGTTGATATTCCCCGCACGGCAGAAGCACAGGCCGTCGGCAGACAGGTGAGCCAGGATGAACTGCTACCTGGCGATCTTGCAGTGTGGGACGGCCATGTCGCCATGGTTATCGGTGACGGAAAGATGGTCGAAGCGGGCGATCCGGTGCAGGTAAACCCCGTGCGTACGACCAACATCGGCATGCCGTTTAAGGGGTTCTACCGTCCGACCGGATAGTGCGGTGGGTATCTGCGTCGTAAAACTTCTAAGATAGGAATACGCAAACTTGCCACCCGTGGGGGCGCTGCAGGTATGACAATTTTTGAGTTTTAATAATCACCGACAAGCAGAAGGGCTGCGACGAAAACTATGGCCAGGAAAGGCATCGTTCCTATCGAACTCGAGCTGACCTCGGGCACCTTTTACACGTTGTGGGCTCCAAGCTGGCGTGAGGGTGGCTCCGAGTGGCAGGCTCTGCTCGGCCGCGGTGATGACATCTATTTGTTCTCATCGGCGGCAAAGCTCCTGGCTTTCCTACAGTCGGATGCTCCTCACGACTTCACGCAGCACCCCAGCTGGCGCAACTTCAACCAGCAGCTACCGGGAGCTGCCATCGCGGCGCCACGCCACCGCTATGACCTGATTGGGCTGCCAGAGATTCTGGCCGGCCGGGCCGACTACGACCATGTTTCGCGCGCTGATCGCATTCTTGCCATCACTCGCTCGATTGGTGCGATCGCGGATCTCACTCCGATCAACCAGATGTTCGCCTCTCACTCTGTCCTGGCTGCCACGCAAAATGGTGCTGATCACTTCCAGGGCAGTGGCGCCGCTCAGTGGTCGGCTATCGGTAATGTCATCTTGACCAACTGGGACAATTGCATTGACGCTATCGACGCCATCGGCGCAAATACTCCGAGCATCGATGAAGAGTCTGAAACCGCTGCTGCAGCCGCATTAAAGGAGGCGGAGGCCGCGGAGCGTGAGCGTCGTGAAGCGGCGGAGAAGAAGCGCGAAGAGGAAAAGAAGTCCGCAGAGGAGACCGCCGGCGATCCGTACGATCAGACGGTGTGGGCCAACGCTGGCATCGACCCGATCAAGATCTCCATCGCTGGCCGCACGCTCTACACCTTGCGTTGTTACATGGGACGTCGCCCGCTATTCCTGGGCAGCGCCGGTGAGATTCACACGTTCTCACAGCCCCGCACGATGGTGCGTTGGCTGCTGGAGCACAAGCATCACGACATGTCGGCGCTGACGACGTGGGATGAAATCATCACCGCGGCCAACGCAGGTGAACTGGAGGCCGTAGTGCACGAGGACAATGAGTACTCGTTTACCGGTCTGGCCGAGGACATTGAAAAGGGCCCGAACGCCGTGGACACCGCCCAGCTCGCCCGCGCGTACGAGCTACTCGCAGACGCCGCTGACTGGGCTGGAGATGATGCCGTGAACGAGGTACTGGCGGGCAACCAGCAGCTGCAGTGGCTGCTGAACTTCCTGCTGGACACCGGAGAAATGTCCGAGCCAGTTCCGCCTTACGACGATGAGGCCGAGGGCTGGAGGCAGCTGGAGAAGGACTTGGCCGCTCGGTTCACGACCAAGATCTAGCTCCTCCCAGCAAAGCTGGCCGGCGCTGGCTAGTCCAGCGTCAGGTTCAGCTCATCTTCGGCACCGAAACCCGCACCGTTGACATCAGTTTCGATGTCCTCGTCGCTGTTGTCGATAAGCTGCAGGTAAGCGGGGTAAATAATGGTGTCCATGATGTGCTCGCGGGTCGGCAGATCCACGAATGCATTGTTTAGCGCATTCGAGGTCAGTTCGAACAGCTCGCTGTAGCCGTAACCGAAGTTCTCCACCAACTCCATGCACTCCCGGGTCATGGAAGTCGCACCAATCAGACGGTTATCCGTGTTGACCGTGCAGGCGAAACTCATATCGTCGAGAAGCGAGAACGGGTGATCCGCAACGCTGTCACAGACACCAGTCTGAACGTTGGAGGTCGGGCAGATTTCCAGCGGAATCTGGCGGTCACGAATAGCGGAGGCAACCTCCTGGCATTCGATGCCCTCGAGGGAAGCACCGAAGTCCTCGTAGATGCGCACGCCGTGACCCAGGCGGCGAGCACCTTGCACGACAGCGTCCTGCAACGAATCCACACCGGCGTCTTCACCTGCGTGAATGGTGACCGGAATGAGGTTTTCCCGCAGCATGGTGAATGCTTCGGCATGGTTAGCCGGTGGGAAGCCGTTTTCCGGTCCAGCGATGTCAAAACCGACAACGTACCCGTCGGAGTTCTTCCCGTAGTTGTCGATGACCAGCTGTGCGACTTCCTTGGAATTGTCATTCTGGCGCATCGCACAGACCAGCAGACGTGCGGTGATGTGCTTTCCCTCAGCGGCGGCATGGGCTTCACCCTGCGCCAGGCCTTCGACCAGCGCGTCGATGACAGCCTGCATATCCAGGCCCTTTTCCAAATGGTTTTCCGGAGCCAGGCGCAGCTCAGCGTAGACGACGTTGTCGGCGGCCAGATCCTCGACGGCCTCACGCGCCACGCGCGTCAGCGACTCAGCGGTCTGCATGACGGCGCAGGTGTGCGCGAAGGCGGTCAGGTAGCTCGGCAACGAGCCAGAGTTGCCGGTATCAATGAACCACTTCTCCAGTTCATCCACGTCGGTGGTGGGCAACTGATCGGTGTAACCGCAGTCCGCGGCCAGGTCGATAACGGTCTGCGGGCGCAGGCCGCCATCGAGGTGATCGTGAAGCAGTACCTTGGGCAGGCTGGCGACAACCTTGCGCATCTCATCGAGATTCGATGCCGAAGACTGTGTGTCCAGAGACTGAGCATCACTGTGCAAAGAATTAGTCATAATGGCCAGACTATCGGTATTGTGCCCTCCGCTTCTACTTCACTGCCGGTGAATCGTAATTCTGCTTTGTACAAAGGCTTCCGCTCCCCCGTTTTCCCCCATCCACACACGACGAATACGTCATTTCGGGTGACGTTTTACTACCCTTATCTCATCATGTTTCCCTCTCGCCGCTTCTCATCTGCCGTTACGCTGCTAGCTACCAGCGCTCTGCTTCTGCCGAGCACCGCCCCCGCAGCCATGGCGCAGAGCACCTCGCTTACCGACGACGCCCCGATTGTCGGTCCCGCACCTGATATCCGTGACACGGAGGGCTGCCCCTACAAGACCTTTCCACCAGCACCAGTGGATTCCTCTGAGGTTCCGGCTCCCGGCGAAACATCTCCCGCTCCACTTCCGGTTCCTCAAAAGCCGGCTGGAGGTAGCAAGATGTCCGCCTGCGGCATTGTCAGCGGTGAGGGGTTTGACGTTCCGAAGGACCTCTCCGCCTCTGCATGGACGGTGTTCGATTTGAAATCCGGCGATGTCCTTGCGGCGAAGGACCCGCACGGCCGCTACCGTCCGGCATCGATTATTAAGGTGCTGCTGGCGATGGAGGCAATCGAGAATTTGAAGCTCGACACCCCAGTCAAGGCGACCTTCGAGGACGCGAACATGGAGGGCTCTCGTGTCGGCATCGTCGAGGACGTGAACTACTCGGTAGAAACGCTCCTGACTGGTCTGTTGCTTAACTCCGGCAACGACACCGGCCACGCCTTGGCTCGCGAACTTGGTGGCATGGATAAGACCACAGAGAAGGTCAATGCCCTGGCAAAGAAGTTGGGGGCGACGGATACGCGAGTGGTCAACCCGACTGGTCTCGATGCTCCGGGACAGATGACGTCGGCATACGACATGTCACTGTTCTTCCAGCACGCATTCAACAATGAGACCTATCGCAAGCTCTCGGCCACCCGCCTGGCCACCATCCCCGGAGACAAGGCTCTCGAGGTCGATGACTTCGAAATCGCCAACGACAATCAGCTGATTGCCCAGGACTACCCCGGCGCCCTTGGAGGCAAGACTGGTTTTACCGACGATGCCCGTCACACCTTCGCTGGGGTGGCTGAGCGCGATGGCCGTCGTCTCGGCGTCATCGTTCTCGACGTCACTGTGGAGGATTCACCGCGCCCCTGGGAGCAGGCGGCATCGCTTCTCGACGCCGGCTTCGCGGCACCGCAGGACAGCTCTGTCGGTGTCCTCGAAGCGGAAGCGACTGAGGATAAGTTGGTAGAAAAATTGCCCGATATCCTGGACAACGAGTCAACAGGAACCGGGCTAAAAATTACTGTCAGCGCTGCCATCGTAGGTGTCATCGCATTGATTGCGATGGTCACCTACCGCTTCGGCAGACGCGATCGCGGCTAATTATTTCGAACCGAGCAGGCGGTTCAATCCGGACGGGTTGGCCGCTTCCGCACGGACGTTAATGACAGCAGGAGCAGGTGCATCCAGCTCCTCGTCGGCAAGCGCTTCTTCGGTCGTCGCCGTCCAGGCGGTGGCGTACATAGTGATGCGCCAGATGAGGTAGAAAACGACCATCAAACCGATGACCGGACCGAAAACTGCACCGGCCGGGTTCGACAGGGCGTTGGAGAAGAAAACGCTACCGAGCTGCTTGACAACCTCAAGGCCAATCGCACCGATAATCGCACCCTTTGCCGCAGAGCGGAACGGGGCGCCCCCGCGCGGCAGGAAAGCGAGCATCCAGAAGAACAGCAGCCAGTTGGCAACGAGACCAATGGCGATGGCAATCAATCCCGCAATAATTGTGATTCCCGGGACATGAGCCAGACCAATCTTGTCCAGCAGGGACTGGGT
Organism: Corynebacterium sp. HMSC061H03; assembly: GCF_001838215.1. Classification (NCBI taxonomy): domain Bacteria; kingdom Bacillati; phylum Actinomycetota; class Actinomycetes; order Mycobacteriales; family Corynebacteriaceae; genus Corynebacterium; species Corynebacterium sp. HMSC061H03. The sequence continues at coordinate 94,083 of NZ_KV836048.1, read as the reverse complement.
CAGTCCGGAAGAGCCGGCTGCGGTGACAGCGAAGGTCAGCAGGATCATAACCAGCATGCCCAGCAGACGCAGCAGGTCGCGAACCTTTCCCACCACGAAGTTGCTAGCGCCCAGCGGGCGCTTCCACAGCTGTGTCACTGCGTTGGAGAGGTTGCCCATCCAACCAAGACCCGACCACAGGGTGGCAATGAAACCGACGGTGAAGACGCCACCTGCCTGATCGATCGCGCCTTCGATAATTGCGTTGATGGTGTCGCCCATCGACCCATCGATGGAGTCGGTGATAGCGGACTGGATTTGCTCAAGCAGCTGCTCATTGCCACGCAGCACAAGCGCGAGGATGGCAAATGCCGTCATGATTAGGGGGAAAATCGACAGCACGGAGAAGTACGTGACAGCGGCGGCAAAAAAGTTACCGCCCTGCTCGGAGTAGCGCTCCTGCATCCGCATAACGTGATCGAACCACGCCCACTTTTCGCGGAGGCGGTCGATTGCGCTCGGTTCATCGGCGTGTACACGCTCGATGCCATAGCGGTCCGTTCTCTTCGGATCTTTTTGAGTAGAGGTTGCCATGTCCCCTACCTTAACGTGCCAGCTTTCGGTACGGAGACTGAAGCGCAGAGTCTACAGCTGAATTAACGGTTGGCGGCCTTCAGGAACCCGACTCGCTCGTACACATCTGCAAGTGTCTTGGCGGCAACTTCACGGGCACGGTCAGCGCCTTCGGCCAGGATCCGTTCCAACTCACCACGATCGGCCATGAGCTCCTCATAGCGTGCACGCAGTGGCGTGGTGAATGCCTCCAGCGCATCTGCGGTATCAGCCTTCAGCTGGCCGTAGCCAGCGCCTTCGTAGCCGGCAACGAGCTCGTCGACAGGCTTGTCGGTCAACGCCGACTGAATGACCAGCAGGTTGGAAACGCCCGGCTTGTTCTCACGGTCGAAGCGGATCTCTCCGTCATTGTCGGTAACGGCCGAGCGAATGCGCTTGGCGGAGACCTTCGGGTCGTCCAAGAGGTTAATAATGCCCTTCGGATTTGCACCCGACTTGCTCATCTTCGAGGTCGGATCCTGCAAGTCGTAAATTTTCGCGGAGCCTTCCATGATGTGTGGATCCGGCACCACGAAGGTCTTCTTGTAGCGGGAGTTGAAGCGCTGCGCCAGGTTACGCGTCAGTTCGAGGTGCTGGCGCTGATCCTCCCCCACCGGCACCAGCTGTGGGCGGTAGAGCAAGATGTCGGCAGCCATCAACATGGGGTACGCGAACAAACCAGCGGAGGTATGTTCCGCGCCCTGACGAGAGGACTTGTCCTTGAACTGCGTCATACGGCTGGCTTCACCAAAGCCAGTCAAGCAGGTCAACACCCATCCGAGCTCCGCGTGCTCGGGCACATGCGACTGCACGAAGAGCACCGACTTCTCCGGATCAATACCGAGTGCAATCAGCTGTGCGGCACCTGCGATAGTGCGCTGACGCAGCTCCTTCGGATTCTGCTCGACAGTGATGGCGTGCAGGTCTGGAATGAAGTAGTAAGCGTCGAAGTCATCCTGCAGATTAATCCAGTTCTTCAATGCACCCAGGTAGTTGCCCAGGTGGTAGGAATCTGCGGTCGGCTGAATGCCGGACAGAACGCGCTGCTTACGAGCACTCGGTGCAGGATTAGTTGCCTCAGGACCCTTGCTTTCACTCATAGCCAATAAGTCTAGCGCGAGGCCCGCAGTTGAGAGTCGACGACGTACCCGTTTCGACAACACCACGGGCTTTTGCAGGAAACCGACTGCCAAAAGCTAGCCCCGACGCCCCTCGTCCCCCTGCTCCACAAGCATTCGATCGGATAGCAATTTGACGGTGCGCGCCGCAGCGGCTGGCGATTCCTCGGGGTACAGTGCGCGCACCAACGTGATCGCTGGGCGAATGCCGTGTTCAGAGAGAACACGGCGAACACGCTCACGCTCCCCCTGGGTCAACTCGAGCGGGGCTACGGGTGGCCTACGGGTGTAGGACACGACCATCACGGCTCCCAGCAGAACAATGAGTCCGAGGGAAATCCACAGTGGCCACGCGTAGGCAAAAGACAGCACGATAAACGCAACAATGACACCGGAAGTCACGACCACTGGGACATTGACAGCAGTGCCAGGGTCGTTCTGCAGACTCCGTGCGATGGCTTCCAAATCGGCCATCTGGTGCCGCTTGTTATCGCTCTCGCCGTTTTTCACTGGGGATGTCCTCTCCTTTCCTGGTCCGCACCGAGCTCGCTTCAAGTCCCGCGCAGATTCGCGCTTGGGTTTTACAGCGGCTGAAGTCCCATCAGTCCTTCTTCAAATCTTAGGCGCTCGCGTCCCAAGTGCCGAACTAACCCACAGGTATTATTGGACTAATTCAATTCTCTTATCCGTCAGGAGTCCCATGCTCGCTGCCATTGCGGTTGCCGTCTTCATCCTGCTGGTCCCAGGCGCAGTTCTCGGTTGGGCCAGTGGGCTACGTCCCACGCTCGCGTTGGCATCTGCCGGCCCATTAATGCTGGGTGTGACCGGTTTTTCCGCATGGTTGTCTCACGCGCTCGGGCTGGATTACACCTGGCTCTTCGTGGCCGGCATGTGGGCATGGTTCTGTGCTATTGGCTATCTGGTGCGCAGATTCGTCCCCCGAGCAACGCCCGAAGACGGCTTCGATTCCGGCGTTGTCACCGCGATGATTGTCGTCGGAGTTACGGTAGTCGGCTCGATGCGCGCCATGCTCGTGCTTAACGACGTCCCTGGCGGCCCCGGCGCTATCCGCGAAGCCTGGGACATGCTCTGGCATACCAACTTCCTCCGGTTCATTGACGAGCATGCAATAGCCTCGCCCACCGCGGCCGGTGACCTGATGAATCAGGAGACCGGGGCCGAAATGTTCTACCCCACCGGCTGGCATGCCATGGCGGGGCTGCTGCCCGGCTCGGTCTTCCTCGATTCCAACGTGTTTGCGTTCTTGGCCCCGGCGCTGCTTGTTCCCGCAGCAACTGCGGTGCTAGCCCGCACCGCAGTTGGTCCTAAGTGGGCGGCCTATGCCGGTCCCGCAGCTGCCGTCGCGACGCTGATGCTTCCGGAGATTTGGGTGGCCCTTTGGCGCACCTCCTCCATGCCGTATCTGCTCGCGGTGGCCGCTTTGCCGATTGCTGCGGCTTTGACCATGCGGGGCTATATTGTCCCCGCTGCGCTTGCCCTGGTCGGCACGTTTATCACCCACCCGGCCGGCGCAATTGCTGCCGTGCTCTTTGTTGGCTTGTGGTTGATTACCCAACCGAGCGTCAGTGGCCTAGTTCGCACGCTAATTATCGGCGCGCTCGCCCTGGTGATGACTCTCCCGGCAGCTTTGTCCGCGAGGGGGCAAGGCGAATCCGTTGCGGGCTTTACCGGCCAAATTGAGATTTCCCGCTCCGAATCACTGTGGCGAACTCTGATTGGGTTTTCCCGCTATGCTGACGAGCCCATCTTTTCCCGGACTGTTCTGGTTCTTGTGCTCATCGGCCTGGTGGTGGCGCTTGTCTCTCGCCTGCCAGACAGCCCATGGGCTCCGTGGCCGGCACTGGTTTTCGGGCTGCTCTTTGTGGTGTCCGATAGTGCGCAGTCCCGTTGGTCTGAGCCGTTCGGCACCTATCTGAAGTTTATTGGCACTTTCTTCTACGACATGCCGTACCGCATGCAGGCGGTTATGGGAATTCTGCGCGCAGTGCTGGTCGGCTACGCAGTCGCGGCTGCCGTTGTCGGGATTGTGGCTGCGGCGCAGTGGATCGTCGCAAAGCGAGATCAGCCGACCAAGTCGTGGAATCCCGCGCTGGCGATGGGGCTCGTAGCGGCACTGGCGATTGTGCCTGCGACCTGGGCGAGTGGGCCTGCTCAGCGCGAGGCAATTCGCCAGAGTTTCGGAAGCACGTTTGTGACCGCTGCGGACATGGAAGCTATTGATTGGCTGTCCGCACAGCCGCATGCGTTTGAGGGGCATATTCTCAATGACCGTCGTGACGGTTCTGCGTGGATGTATGCCATCGCCGGACTGCCGACCCTGTTCCGCCATTTCTCCTTCTCCGACAAAACTGCCGAGGCGAGCAACAAGCTGCCGATAAACGTTGACCTGCTGGGCTCACATCCAGAGTTCGATGCCATGGCGAAGAAATTGGGAGTGCACTACATCATTAGTTCCCCGCCGGGTGTGAACACGGATGGCACGGAGGCGCTGTCGATGCGTTCCTGGGCATGGCACGCGCCGGGGCTCACGCCTGTGTATCACGACAGTTCGGTGATGATTTTCGCGGTCAACAAGATGTTTTCACCTGAAGAGTTGCACGCTGTTGTCAACAGTTCCCCACACCGCCCGGCGCGCCCCAATCCGCTGTGGATGCCTCCGCGCCAGCCAATCGTCCCCTCCCCCGACGAGGCTGTCGATCCGCTCGCCGGCGCGCGCATCACCGTCGACTCTCGCCGCGAGGCCATCGAGGCTATCAACGCCGACCTGCCTCGCGCGCTGCGTTTGAGTGGGGATACTTCCGCTCACATCGACAGCATCGTGCAACGCGCCAGCGACAAGCTCCGTCAGCGCGGCGCAATCGTTGGCGCGCATTCGCTTGCCGACGACACGGCGAGCGCAGCCACCGTAATCGTCGGTCGCTCATCAGAGGGCCAGACTCTTTCTGGGGATAACATCGGCGATCGTGGCTTTTCGGTATCCGCTGTGGTGAAGTCTCTCGAACCTGAGGACGATGCTCCTGCCGATTGGCAGTTGGCGGCGGGTGTGCGCGACGGAATGGTGTACCGAGGTTTCAATCCGCACAGCAGTTACAGCACAAACGGGGTGCCAACCGAGTTTCGCACCGGCCTGGCGCCGGCAGTGGCGGTGAACCAGAGTTCGCGGCCACATGCGCCGACAATTGCGCTATCGCTGGGAGCGGTGGGCGCTGAAAAACTCACCCGCGATTTGGCCGACCCCGCTATGCAGGACAAATGGGCCGACGCCATCGTTGACGGCATCGCCTCGATGTTGCGGCAGAACCGGCATCTCGTAACTGCTCCCGAGCCTGAGATAATCCCAGAGTTCGCTGACGTCGGAGCACACTAGTCCACTCGGGGTTAGGCGTATGCCGGGTTTAGGCGTACTCCACGATCACCGGCGCGTGGTCCGTCCAGCGAAGGTCGTAGGCGGCAGGCTTATCCACTACCGAGCTGACGGCACGCTTGAGCATTGGTTCGGTTACCGCCTGGTAGTCGATGCGCCAGCCGGCATCGGTATCGAACGCCTTACCGCGGTAGGTCCACCAGGACCAGGGGCCGTCGGCCTCTGGGTGCAGACGGCGAGTGACATCAAACCACACCGGATCTGCATTGAGCTTCGGGGCCTCCCACACAGAACCATCGGAGAAGGCACCGGATTCCAGCTCCTTGTCGCTGGCCTGAACCTGCGAATCCTGGGGAACCTCATCGGGCCAGCAGCCGAAGACCGAGTCCATCCAGGCACGCTCCTGCGGTAGGAAACCGCTCTTGCGGCGGTTGGTCTTCCAGTTCTTCAAATCCTGTTCGCGGTGGCAGATGTTCCAATCGCCGCCGATAACTGCGTGGTGACCGTCGCGCCCCTTGGCACCCAGTTCGGCCAGGTAGTCGGAGAAGGCATCGAGGAAGCGGTACTTCTCATCCTGCTTCTCGCTCAGGGCAGCACCAGAGGGCAGGTAGAGGCTGGCAATCTGGACATCCACATCCAGGCCGGTGTCCGCTGCCGGGGCAACACCACTGATAAACCGACCGGATTCTTCGAACTCCTCGGAGCCGATGCCCACCTGGACGTCGTTAAGCGGAAAGCGCGAGAGAATGCCCACGCCGGCGCGCCCCTTTGCACCCAGGTTTTCAGCGCCGACCCAATGCCATCCGGCATCGAAAGCGGGCGCGAGGGCCTTGCGTGCCTGGTCGTCGGTGGCGCGGACTTCCTGCAGCAAAACGACATCGGAACTGGTGTGCTTCAGCCACTCCAGCAATCCCAGATTGGTTTCGCTGCGCTCCTTGACGGCGGCGCGGATGCCGTTGACATTGATTGTCGCGATTGTAAGGCTCATGCCCTCATACGTTACCTATGCGTGCACTACGCCTTGAAGACCCCTAGCGCAGTTCGATGCGCTCGGCCTTCTTCGCCTGTGAGCGGCGGTAAAGAACAATGGTCGGCAGAGCGATGAAGATAGCCAACATCGCCAACGTCGCGCCGCCCAAAGCCGGTGCGCGGTAGCCATAACCGGACGCAATGACCCAACCACCGAGCGCCGCTCCGAATGCGTTGGCCATGTTCAATGCGGCCTGGTTGAGTGCTGCCGCCAGCGTCTGTGCGCGACCGGCGACATCCATCAGACGGGTCTGCAGATTAGGCACCAATACCGATCCCAGCAGACCGATAAGGAGGAAGTTGATCGTGCCCAGCACAGCATTCTGTGAGGTGAAGTAGAAGACGCTGAGCATGATTACCATCAGCACCAGCGCAACCATGATGCCCCACTCCCCGATGCGGTCGGAGAGCCAGCCACCGATGTAAGTACCGACAACCATGCCGATGCCGTAGGCCATCAGCACAATCCAGATGTGGTTTTCGCTCATGCCCGCTTCGCGAGTCATAGTCCAGGTGATGTAGGTGTAAACCGCGAACATGCCGCCGAAACCAACGGTGCCAATCGCGACGGTCAGCAGCACCTGCGGTGTCACCAGAGCCGAGAGCTCATCCATCGGACGTGTCTTCGGCATGCGGTTCATATGCGGCACGGCGAACCACAGCGAAACAAATGCAATCAGCCCGATGACCGCGACAAACGCGAAGGCGCTGCGCCAACCGTAAATCTGTCCCAGCACCTGCGCGGCCGGCACACCAATCACAGTCGCCACCGACAACCCCACGCCCGACAGAGCCACCATCTTGCCGCGCTGTCCCGGCTTAGCCAGGGAGGCCGCCACCAGCGCCGCCACCGAGAAATACGCGCCGTGCGGCAGACCGGCAATGAAGCGCGAGACCATGACCGCTTCGAAAGAGCCCAGTGTGCCTGCCCAAACCGTGGCACCATTGCCGATGGTAAATGCCGCCATCAGCAGCAGGAGCATGCGCCTGCGCGGAATCGAGCCGGTCAGCACGGTAATTAGGGGTGCGCCCACGACAACACCGAGTGCGTACATCGAAATCATGCGCCCTGCGGCATCCTCATCACGTCCGAAGGCATCAGCGATGTAAGGCAGCAGGCCCATGGCCACAAACTCGGTAACGCCGATGCCGAATGCACCGACCGACAGAGCCACAATCACCAAGATTCGGCGTAGATCAGAGATGTCGTCCTGCACCGGAACAGGACGGCGATGCGAGCTAAACGCTCCCGCACGACGCGCACGCGGTTTGTGGTCGTCGTTGTGGGTTGTTACTTCGCTTGACGACGTCATTGCGACCGTCTCCTTTTCTCTTCTTACGCCAGTTGGTGGACTCTCAGTTCCCCTCGACTTTCGACCCAAGACGGGCTCGCAAAACCGTGAGGGGAGCCGCAAGGGAAAAATGAGACTCTACTCCGCAACACAAAAATTTCGCTATTTAATCCGCCTGTTCCCCGGGTATTTGTGCGCGGAATAACATCTGCGGCCATTAGTGGAAGTCGCTCACTCAAGTTCTTCCCAATGCATTTTGTAATCGGCATTGTTTGCCGAGGACTACGAATTCCCTTCGAGCGTGACGGACTTCCTACCATCGAGCGCTCCGGGTCTTCGATGCTGCCGTACTAGCTACCGGGTAAATTGTTTTAAAAGATATTTCGAACTGCAATACCGATAGGATCTTGATCCACTATGGGCGACCGCTATAACCTCTACGAGTCTCTGACGCTGGATAGCGAAGCCAGCACCGAAGAGCTCCATGCAAATCTTTCTAATCAACTCTCCGAACTGCGAGATGCTGGCGTCTCGGAGTACTCCGGCGAGTTCCAGGAGAAGCTCACTGCGCTGCAAGTGCTTGGCGATGAGGGACGTCGTCGCGAATACGACGCTTTGCTGGCCGATGAGAACGCCACCATCACCATTGCGACGCTGCGCGGGCTGGCAAATCGCCCGGCACCCACTGCGCAGGAATCCTCGTTCCAGACGCAAACCCAACAAGCACAGTGGTCCGCCCCAACTCAAACCAGTCCTGCGACAGTAACCACCACGGTGACCACGGATGTACCACCGCTGCCTGCAAACGCCACACTGCAGAACATGTGGCAGCGCATGCCACTCATCCCCCGAATCACTACCGGCTTGGTCGGTTTTTCAACTCTGATTGGCATCATCGCAGTTCTGTACGCAATCACGCTCGGCATCCAGGGCGCCAACGATCTCGGCAGCCTAGAGTCATCGTTGGGTGATTCTTGGGATGACATCGGCTACATTATGGGCGCTGCAGCCGCCCTCGTTCTTGTTCCAGTCCTCTTACTGATGGGAATGATGCTTGTCACCTTGACCGCATACTGGATTCACTCCATCCTCCGCGGTGAAGACTCGACGGCACCAATCTTTTTCTGCGTCACCGTGGCACCACTGGCGTTGGCTATGACCATCATCCCCCTCCTGTTCTTGAGCTCCTGGGTGGATGTAGTCCTCTTCCTCGCAGGTGCCATGCTGATCGCGGCTTGCGTTCTTATGTTCCTCAAGGACATGCGCGCATGGTTCCGCGGCCAGAAACTGGTCAGGACTACCCAGTCGGCCCCGGGGCAGGGCTATGCTCCGCAGTACCCACAGTCTCAGAACACTCAGGGCTACCAGTTCGGCCAGAACAATCCTCCGAACAATACACAGAACTAAATAGGCTGCCCTGAACAACCGCGCCGGCGTGCACGACACCCCAGCGCGGTTTTTCGTATTTGAAGGGTTTGAGCGCGGGGGCCGTCGTAAAGCGAAAAATGGAATGAAAAGCGGCGAATAAGCGACAAATAATTGCGCATTTCGTGACTTACCTCACATAATTGCGTTATTCATATCACTATCACTGTTTTTGCGCTATGCCCCGACACAACCCAAGATTCAAAACTGGGTTATCGTGGAACAAAACAGATAGGAGACATGAATTATGGCGACAATTATTTGGACCCGTACTGACGAAGCCCCTCTGCTGGCGAGCTACTCGCTGAAGCCAATCGTGGAGGCATTTGCAAGCCAGGCTGGTGTCAATGTTGAAACCCGCGACATCTCCCTCGCAGGCCGCATTCTGGCTCAGTTCCCGGAGCGTCTTTCGGACGAACAGAAGGTAGAGGATGCGCTGGCAGCCCTGGGCAAGCTGGTCAAGGAGCCGGACGCCAACATCATCAAGCTGCCGAATATCTCTGCATCCGTCCCGCAGATTAAGCGCGCTGTCGCAGAGCTGCAGGAAAAGGGCTATGACATTCCGAAGTACAAGTCGCAGCCGGAAGGCGAGGAAGAGACCGCCGACCGCGCCAAGTTCGACAAGGTCAAGGGCTCTGCCGTTAACCCGGTACTGCGTGAGGGCAACTCCGACCGCCGCGCTCCGGAGCCGGTGAAGAACTACGCCCGCAAGCACCCGCACCGCATGGGCGCTTGGTCTGCAGACTCCAAGACCAACGTCGCCACCATGGCCTCCAACGACTTCCGCCACAACGAGAAGTCCGTTGTCATGCCGGAAGATGACAAGCTGACCTACCAGCTCGAGGCTAACGACGGCCAGATCATCACCCTGAAGAAGGACATGCCGGTCCTCAAGGGCGAGATTATTGACGGCACGGGCATGAACGTCCACATCCTGGACAACTTCCTCCGTGCTCAGATCCGTCGCGCAAAGCGCGAGAACATCCTGTTCTCCGTCCACCTGAAGGCCACCATGATGAAGGTCTCCGACCCGCTGATTTTCGGCGAGGTTGTCAAGGCCTTCCTGCCATCTGTTTTCCCGAAGTTCGAGTCCAAGCTGGCTGCCGCCAACCTGACTCCGGACAACGGTCTCGCCGCCATCCTCGACGGATTGCACAAGCTCGACGACGCAACCGCTGCAGCCGTCAAGTCCGCGATTGAAAAGGACCTGAAGGAGGGCCCGGCCCTCTACATGGTGAACTCCGACAAGGGCATCACCAACCTCCACGTTCCGTCCGACGTCATCGTTGACGCCTCCATGCCTGCACTAATCCGCAACGGCGGCAAGGGCTGGGGCCCGAACGGCGAAGAGAGCGACACTCTCGCTGTTATCCCGGACTCCTCCTACGCCGGCGTCTACCAGGCCGTTATCGAAGATTGCCGCGCCAATGGCGCTTTCGACCCGGCAACCATGGGCTCTGTCCCGAACGTCGGCCTGATGGCGCAGAAGGCTGAGGAGTACGGCTCCCACGACAAGACTTTCCAGGTTCCGGTTGACGGTGTCCTGCAGGTCATCAACTCCGCTGGCGAGGTTCTGATTGAGCACCACGTCGCCGAGGGTGACATCTGGCGCTCCTGCCAGACCAAGGACGCCCCAATCCGCGACTGGGTGAAGCTAGCCGTTAACCGCGCTCGCATCACTGGTGACCCTGCAGTGTTCTGGCTGGACCCGCAGCGTGCGCACGACAACAACCTGATCAGCAAGGTCAACGAGTACCTGGCAGATCACGACACCGAGGGTCTGGATATCCGCATCATGGATCCGGTGTCCGCCACCAAGTTCTCCCTCGAGCGCATCCGCCGCGGCGAGAACACCATTTCCGTAACCGGTAACGTTCTGCGTGACTACCTCACCGACCTGTTCCCGATTATGGAGCTGGGCACCTCCGCTAAGATGCTGTCGGTCGTGCCGCTGATGGCCGGTGGCGGTCTGTTCGAGACCGGTGCGGGCGGTTCCGCCCCGAAGCACGTCCAGCAGGTTCAGGAAGAAAACCACCTGCGCTGGGACTCCCTGGGCGAGTTCCTGGCACTGGCCGAGTCCCTGCGCTACGCCGCCGAGGATGACGACGACCCACGTCCGCGCGTCCTGGCTGAGGCCCTGGATAAGGCAACCGCTACCCTGCTCGACGAGGGCAAGTCGCCGTCCCGCAAGGCTGGCGAAATCGACAACCGCGGCTCCCACTTCTACCTGGCTCTCTACTGGGCACAGGAGCTCGCCAAGCAGGACGAGAACTCCGAGCTGAAGGGAGTTTTCGCACCGGTTGCTAAGGCCCTGACGGAAAAGGAAGAGTCCATCTCCAAGACTCTGATTGATGCTCAGGGTTCCCCAGCTGACCTGGGTGGCTACTTCCTGCCGGACGACGAGAAGACCTCCGCGGTTATGCGTCCGTCCGCTGAGTTCAACGAGATCATCGACGGTCTGAAGAAGTAGGACTAACCGCTTGCCCCTGGGTGGTCTGGTTGGTCTGGTTGGTCCAGGCTGGCCCTGGCCGACCTAGACTGCCCGCCGATTTCAGGCGATAGCCCCTCGCTCATGTTGCATTTGATGCACATGATGCGAGGGGCTTTTTCTATGCCCTGACTTCCTTAACGGTCTTGACAGTATCCAGTGCTTTTCGGCGCTTTACGGTACCCTTCGCCCATACTCAGTCCCCTGTTTGGCTCGCCCCGACACTCGGCACCGCAGCGCCCGATGCCCCGGCACCGCAGTGCCTCACCCCATGAGTTACTGACTACCTTTATGACACTTTTGTCCAAAAAATTGCCTTCAAACTGTCATAAAGGTAGTCACTAACTCCTTCGGCAAACCGCCACCCGTCGAACACCACTCGCCACGCGCCACCCACCACGCGCCACCCACGCCCCCATACACAGCAGCCTCCACCCCCACAACCGACCACGCCCCAGAGCCAATCAAACCAATCCGTACTAAGCGGACTATAGCACTCTCGACACAGATACACACACCCTCTTACCTTGGGTTTTTCCAAAACTTTGCAATAGACAGCTTGGTTCACTATTGTTTGTAAGCAACGTTTTGAACAACCTCAAAAAAACCGCAAGGAAGTATCTGAAATGACCACCAAGTACGACAACAGCAACGCCGCCAACTGGGGCCTGTCCACTCGCGCTATTCACGCCGGTTTCGCTCCGGACGCACAGACCTCCGCGCGCAACCTGCCGATTTACAACACCTCCTCCTACGTCTTCGATTCCGCTGAGCACGCTGCCAACCGCTTCAACCTTTCGGATGCAGGCCCGATTTACTCCCGCCTGACCAACCCGACTGTGGATGCCGTCGAGCAGCGCATCGCCAGCCTCGAAGGCGGCGTCGCTGCCGTACTGTTCTCCTCCGGCCAGGCAGCTGAGACCGCTGCTGTCCTCACCCTGGCTCGTGCAGGCGACCACTTCGTCGTTTCGCCACGCCTTTACGGCGGTACTGAGACCCTGTTCAAGGTCACCCTGCCGCGCCTTGGCATCGACTGCACTTTCGTCGAGAACCCGGATGACCCGGAGTCCTGGCAGGCAGCAGTTCAGGACAACACCGTCGGTTTCTACGGTGAGTCCATCGCCAACCCGCAGATCGACGTCCTCGATATCCCTGCCATCGCCGAGGTTGCACACCGCAACAACGTTCCGCTGATCGTCGACAACACGGTTCCGACCCCGGCCCTGCTGCGCCCACTCGAGCACGGTGCTGACGTCGTGGTTTCCTCCACCACCAAGTTCCTCACCGGTAACGGCTCCTCCCTCGGCGGTGTCATCGTCGACGGCGGCAAGTTCGACTGGACTCAGACCCGCAACGGCCGCTCCATCTTCCCGAACTTCACCGAGGCCGACGAGGCTTACCACGGCCTGAAGTTCGCTGACCTGGGCGCCCCGGCCTTCGCTCTGCGCGCTCGCGCTGGCATTCTCCGCGACACCGGTGCTGCCCCGACTCCGTTCAATGCGTGGGTTCTGGCTCAGGGCCTCGACACCCTGGCTCTGCGCATCGAGCGCCACAATGAAAATGCCAAGGCAGTCGCTGAGTTCCTCGAGAACCACCCGCTGGTCGCCAAGGTCAACTACGCTGGCCTGCCGAGCTCCCCGTGGTACGAGACCCTGAACAAGCTGGGCCTTTCCGGTGCCAGCGGCGTGCTCTCCTTCGACCTGAAGGACGCCGACACCGCCAAGGCGTGGAAGTTCATTGACGCTCTGAAGCTGCACTCCAACGTCGCCAACATCGGTGATGTCCGCTCGCTGGTTGTCCACCCGGCCACCACCACTCACTCCCAGTCCGATGAGGAGGGTCTGACTCGCGCCGGTATTTCCCAGGCCACCGTTCGCCTCTCTGTCGGTATCGAGAACATCGATGACATCATCGCCGATCTCGAGGGCGGCTTCGCAGCACTCGCGTAGACCGTTTGTACACGGACACAGAACGGACTAAGTAGTCTATAAGGCATGAGCTTTTCCCCATCTACCCCGGCCGCCCTCCCACCCGAGGGCGAGCCGGGGCGTGTCTTTATCGGCGATGTCACAACCGAGGCTGGCGCGGTCATCCCCGACGTCACTGTCGAGTTCGAACGCTGGGGTCGGCTTAACGACGACTGCTCGAATGTCATCCTCCTCGAGCACGCTCTAACCGGCGACGCCCACGCTTCCGGCCCCTCGGATGAGTACCACCCGACTGCGGGTTGGTGGAACGGGATGATTGGCTCTGCCCGCGCACTGGATACCGACGAGTACTGCATTATCTGCACCAACGTCATCGGTGGCTGTCGCGGTACAACCGGCCCTTCCAGTCCACATCCGGACGACGGCAAGCCCTGGGGCTCTCGCTTCCCCGCAATCTCCGTGCGCGACACGGTGACGGTGGAGCACCTGGCGCTGCAAGAACTGGGAATTTCCCGCCTCCAAGCTGTCATTGGTGGCTCCCTGGGTGGGGCTCGCGCACTTGAATGGTCACTGATGCACCCGGATTTCGTCGGCAAGGCATTGGTGATGTGTGTCGGCGCACGTGCGTCTGCTTGGCAGATTGGTATTCAGTCTGCGCAGATTCAATTCATTGAGTCCGATCCCGATTGGCATGGCGGCGACTACTACGACCGCGGTGTGACTCCGGCCCGAGGTCTGGGTTTTGCACGCAGGGTCGCGCATTTGACGTACCGTGGCGAGCTGGAGATGGATGACCGCTTTGGCGCGGCAGCGCAGCCCGGTGAGGATCCGTTGGGCGCGATGCGCACGGAAGATCGATTCCAGGTAGAAAGCTACTTGGATCATCAGGCGAAGAAGCTGGCTCAGCGTTTCGATGCCGGCTCGTATGTCGTGCTCACCGATACCTTGAATCGGCACAATATTGGCCGTGATCGCGGTGGCCTCAACGAGGCGCTGCACTCGTCAACCGTGCCGACCATGGTTGCCGGTGTGGACACGGACATTCTCTACCCCTTCCACCAGCAGGAGCACCTCGCCCGCAATCTGGGCAACTGCTTGGGGCTGGAAAAGATTGAATCCGCCGTGGGTCACGACGGATTCTTGACGGAGTTCGAGCGAGTGGATTCGATTGTGCGTAGTTTCCTCGCTCGCGATGTCAGTTAATGTCAGCTAGCTTCCCAGCGCATCCACGCTGACTGCGAGGAATACGATTCCCATCCCGATTATGGAGCAAAACCATAGGTCAAAGGCCCGGGATCGTACGGAGAACACACCTAAAATGCTGTCAGGCAGGTACTGCCTAGCCACGCCGAGCAGCATCATTGTGCTTCCCAGCATGAATGTGGCGCGTCGCCACCGCTCCAGCCCCAGGAACACAACGAAGGCGGACATGCCGAAAAAGAGCGCGCCGTAAATCGTATACTGCACCCACATTGGCCACGATGCCCCCGGCGGCGGGGTCTTTGGGCTGTGCGGGTTCAGCATTGGATCCGGCAGATCTTCCCGCCGGGCACGCTGCGCAATTTCCCTTTTCGACACGAGTTGTTCCTCCTGGCTGACTAGGCCAGGCCAGCGAGCTTTTCAGCGCGCTCGACGACATTGCGTACGAGGAAAGCGCGAGTCAGTGGGCCGACACCACCTGGGTTCGGGGATACGTAACCGGCAATGTCCCAGACGTCATCAGCAACGTCACCGGCCAGCTTGCCGTCGACACGCGAAACTCCCACGTCGAGCACAGCGGCGCCAGGCTTGACCATGTCTGCAGTAAGCATATGAGCGACACCAGCAGCGGCGATGATGACATCAGCCTGACGGGTTTCAGCGGCCAAGTCCTTGGTGCCGGTGTGACATAGCGTCACGGTGGAGTTCTCGCTGCGGCGAGTGAGCATCAAGCCGATTGGGCGACCAACGGTGACACCGCGGCCGATAACAACAACCTTGGCACCGTTGAGCTCGACGCCGAAGCGTCGCAGCAGGTGGATACAGCCGTTTGGGGTACACGGCAGTGGTGCTGGCTCGTTGAGGACCAGCTTGCCCAGGTTTACCGGGTGGAGGCCATCGGCGTCTTTCTCCGGATCGATGAGCCCCAGAATACGGTTTTCATCCAGGTGCTTCGGCAGTGGCAACTGAACAATGTAGCCTGTGCACTCCGGGCTTTCATTCAGCTCGGTGATTACTGCCTCAAGTTCTTCCTGCGTGGTGTCAGCCGGAAGGTCACGGCGGATAGAGGCGATACCAATCTGCTCACAGTCGCGATGCTTCATCTTGACGTAAGAGTGGCTGCCCGGATCATCACCAACCAACACGGTGGCCAGCCCCGGGGTGTAGCCGGCTTCCTTCAAACGCTCAACGCGCTTTTCCAGGTCTTCAAAGATTTCGTCTCGGTAGAGTTTGCCATCAAGCTTTGTCGCTGCCATGGCATTTATCTTAGGCACAGGAGCGAATAATGCCCAGAAATGCCCCGTAACAGCCCTCGCCTTGACCCTATTTACCGCCCATAAAGCCCTGCTGACGCCAGACTTCATAAGCAGCCACTGCTGCGGCGTTGGAAAGATTCATGCTGCGACGAGCTGGCAGCATCGGAATTCGGATTAATTGTGTAATTCGCGGATCATCGAGCACTGACTGTTCCAACCCGGTTGGCTCCGGGCCAAAGAGCAGTACATCGGTATTCGTGTACTCAATATCGGTGTGCCACGTGTCAGCGTGAGCGGTGAAAGCAAAGATGCGGCACCCTTGGCTGGCAAAGGTCTCCAATGCTTGATCGATGGAGTCATGAATACGCACATCGGCCAGGTCATGGTAATCCAGCCCGGCGCGACGCAGATTTTTGTCATCGAAGTTGAACCCCAGTGGCTTGGCCAGATGCAGCATAGCTCCAGAGCCCGCACACATGCGGATAGCGTTTCCGGTGTTCGGCGGGATGACAGGCCGGTCAAAAAGCACGTGGCAGGTGTGGCTCGTAATCCAGTCTGTGGAGTTCGTTGGCTCGGCGTTCGTTGGCTCGGTCGTGGCGCTATTCATTTCTTCCGTCAGTTCTTTTCCGCTGCTTCTTTTACTGCTCGTTGTTGGTTTCTGCTGCCGCTGTCGTGGCAGGCGCCGCATCGCACACACCGTGCTCGGTGAAAAACGCGATGATGGTCTCACCGATTAGCGCTCGGCTCCTCGGCTTCGAGAACTTATGGCCCTCTCCCTCGACCACTAGAAAATCGGTGGGCACGCCGTATGCGTCCATGGCGTTGCGCATCTGACCGGACTCTCGCGGAGGCACGTTGGTATCCCACTCGCCGTGGATAAAGAGAGTTGGAACCTTCATTTCCTCCGCACGGTGCAGCGGCGAGATATCGCGCAGAAGCTCAGCATCCTGGTACGGGTAGCCGTATCGGGGGAACGCGGCCTGCGCCAACCAGGGCTCGGTGGATTGGTAGTAGGTTTCAAAACTTGTCATTCCGCAGGCATCGACGATGGCCGCAAACTGATCCGGATACCATGCCGAGGCCAACAACGACATGAAGCCACCGTAGGATCGCCCGCCCAGAGCAATGCGTTCTGGGTCCGCCAACCCGGCATCAACGAGGAAGGCACGCGCCGCTGCGATATCCGCAATAGCGGCAAAGCGTCCATAGCGGTCACCTGCGTGCTCGAATGACCTACCGGACCCCGAGGAACCGCGCACGTTAGGAGTGAACACCACGAAGCCCGCCTCCACAATGCTGGCTAGAACATCGTGGTGGATGGGTTTCGCCTGCAGCTCTGGTCCGCCGTGGATGTGGATAAAAGCCGGCGGTAGTGCGTTTCCGGAAACGTCATTAGAACTATTGCGCACCGACTCCGGAAGGTAGAGCCAACCAGACAGTTCCAACCCATCGCGGGAGACAAAGTAGACCAGCTCTGGGGCCGGCATAGTCTCCAGATTCTTCTCTTCCAGAGCCAAAATCCGTTCGGTGCGATCCATGTCCAATGGCTCAATGACACCACCGATATTGCGCAGAATCTCCACCGTTGGCGCAAGGCCTGGCCCTTCTACTGTCAGGGAGATCAGCTCACCGTCACCGGAGATTGACAGCTCACGCGCAACCATGCCCGGCAATTCCACATTGCGGCGCACCATCACCCGCATGTCGTCAGTCTGCGGGTGAAGGCCAAGGGTAAGCACCTCAAGCGTGCTGACCCCACCGCTGTTCCACAGCACAGCCGCAGTGGAGGAATCCTCACTGATGACAAATTCTTCGACGTCTTGATCCGGATTGCCAATGAACTCCTCGACATCAACTTCGATGCCGATCTTCATATCCAAAATCTCCGCTGCGGTCGATTCCGCTGTGCGCGGCTCAGTAGTGCTGATACCGCTATCGGGAGTAATACCCAGGCGCAGGATGCGACGCTGTTCCGCGCCATGATCTGAGAGTACGAATGCGGTCAGCTTCTCCTGCCCCGGATGCGCCAATAAGACACCGGCATCTGTGGTGGAGCCGGGATCGGACGGCAACAGCGGCTGCCACTGCTGCCCCGGCCCGACCAGCAGTAGCTCACGGTGGCCTCGCGGCCCCACCCGCACGAGGCCAAACCCGCCTTCAGCCGCTACCAGCTGGCTGTCAGTGCGTTTATCAATGACCTCATACTTTGAGTCCGTCGGGTTGACCAAACGCGCATAGTTAATGCCCTGGGCATCGACCGCGTTCATCGCTAGGAGATCATTATCCCATTCCACCAGTGTGGCGCGCATATCCGCATCCATACGCAGGGGGCGGGCACCGTCGACCTCCGGATTGGTGGATACCAGCCAGGTCTGCAGTCGCTCCGTACCGTACGGAGAGACCTCGCAGGCGATCCACTTTCCATCCGGGGAGTGCAGCACCCTGGTAACCGGGCCTTCCACCGGCAGTTTCACGGGGCGCTCCACACCTAGCCCCTCCGGAGTAATCTCCTGCTGTACCGCACGCGGGTAGCCGCTATCGCGGACAATAAAGGCGATTGCACTCCCATCCGGTGCTAACGAGGATTCATAGGTCTGGCGCATGACAATCCATTCTAGTAGTCAGCGAAAATCTCTACTTCGACCTGCCACCACTGGCTGACCCAGAGCCTCGGACATATCCACCAGACGATCGGCCACGATTGTCACCGCACCAGAGGCTGTCTGCGCGATACCGCGCACCACCATCGCCCGCGAATTCACCGCTACCGGCCGAAATCGATTCCACAGCCCCGGCGTACATAGCACATTCACCAGCCCAGTTTCGTCCTCCATTCCCAAAAATGTCACTCCGCCAGCGGTCCCCGGACGTTGCCTATGCGTCACGACTCCCGCCACTTCTACTCGTGTTCCGTCGGGCACTGCTTTCAGTTCCGCCGCAGGCACCACTCCACGTTCCTGCAGGTCTGCCCGCAACGCGGCCACCGGGTACTGCCCCGGGGTCACTCCCGTTGCAGTCAAATCGGCAGCTGCCAGCTCAAACTCCGTCATGCCGGGCAACGCAGGTGCGTCGGCAAGCGTGAGCCCCGGCAGCATGCCCTCACTTTCCGTCGCCGCCACGCCCGCCGCCCACAGTGCTTGACGACGGTCAATCCCCAGCGACCCAAGTGCCCCTGCACGCGCCAGTGCTTCCATGTGCCCAACACCCAGCCGAGCTCTGCGGGCGACATCTGCTGCGTTGACAAATGGCCGCGCTGCGACGATACGTTCCGCCACGTCATTGCCCACACCGGCAATGGCGCCGAGCCCCAACCGAATACGCCCATCGATGACGCTGGCTTCCACGCCTGAAACCGAGATATCCGGACCATCGCAGCCGATACCGTGCCGGCGAGCATCGGCAATCAACGACTGCGGAGAGTAAAACCCCATGGGCTGGGCACGGAGCAATGCGACACAGAACTCCGCCGGATAGTGGTACTTAAACCAAGCCGAGAAATACACCAAGGAGGCAAACGACTGCGCGTGTGATTCCGGGAAACCGTAGGCGGCAAAGGCCACTATCTTGTTCCACAGTTGTTCCCCAATATCCGCATCAATGCCACTGGTGCGCTCCAGCCCAGCCAGAAAACGGGCATGAAGCGCTTCCATTTTGGCCACTGAGCGCTTCGACCCCATAGCGCGACGCAGCGAGTCCGCTTCCGCCCCGCTGAAACCCGCCGCATCGACGGCCATTTGCATCAGCTGCTCTTGAAATAGCGGGATGCCCAGTGTCTTCCCGAGGGACTTCTCCAGCACTGGATGCTCATAGGTCACCGGTTCGAGTCCATTTCGGCGGCGAATGTAGGGGTGCACGCTACCGCCTTGAATGGGGCCTGGGCGAATGAGTGCCACCTCCACCACCAGATCAAAGAACTCCCTCGGCTTCAGTCGGGGCAAGGTGGCCAGCTGCGCGCGCGATTCCACCTGAAACACGCCCACCGCGTCCGCGCGTGCCAACATCTCGTAAACCTCCGGTTCAGCGACATCTATTTCCCACAGGTTCACTCGGCGCCCATGCTGTTCATAGACCAAGTCAATGCAATGGTGGATGGCCTCCAGCATTCCGAGGCCAAGCAGGTCGAATTTCACCAGTCCCGCTGCCGCACAGTCATCCTTATCCCACTGCACTACCGAGCGACCTTCCATGCGTGCCCATTCCACTGGCACGACATCCGCAATCGGCCGATCACAAATCACCATTCCGCCAGAGTGAATGCCTAAATGACGAGGCTGCCCACGAAGCTGCTCCGCCAGTTGCTGCACCGGCTCCGGCGGGCACGCCTCCCGGTCTCTGACCCACGCATCGATAACGCCCGGCGAGTACCCCAACACCCGCGCCGCATCGCGCAATGCACCGCGCCGCCGGTAGGTAATGACATTGGCCACCTGCGCGGCATTGTCACGACCATACTTTTCATAGACGTACTGAATGACCTCTTCCCTACGGCCAGACTCGATGTCTACATCGATATCCGGTGGCCCATCCCGTTCTGGCGACAAAAACCTCTCAAACAACAGCCCGGCACTAATGGGGTCAACATTGGTGATCCCCAGCGCAAAACACACCACCGAGTTAGCGGCCGAACCGCGGCCCTGTGCCAGAATTCCCGCCCGGCGACAGAACTCACAGATGTCATGCACGATGAGGAAGTAGCCCGGAAAACCCAGCTCTCGAATCACAGTCAGCTCATTCTCTAACTGCGCCCACGCCCGCGCTTGCACGGAGCTATCCCCAGCTCCATCGACCGGACCATACCGCCGCCGTGCCCCTGCACGAGCAATTTCCCGCAACCATGAGTCCTCATCGTGACCAGCAGGAACCTCCCAGCGAGGCAACTCAGGCGCAATGAGATCAAGCGTAAAAGCACACTCACCTGCAATGTCCTGTGTTGCCTGCAGTACCTGCGCCCCCAGATACCGTGTTGCCGCCGATAGCTCCTCCCACGAACGCAACCAAGCTCCGCCTGCGGGCTCCAGCCGTGACTCGAACCCGTCTAGGTCCTCCCGCACAGCAAGGGCCTGCTTCGCCCCGGCCAACCGGCTTGCCGCAGGCGAGGCCGCCGTCGCAGCAGAGGAAACCACCTCTCGCAGGCCATACTTCACAGCTGCGGCCGAAATCGCCTCCGCGTCATCGGCCACCTGTGCGGTGGGGCTCAGGCGGTGCTCGAGCGCCACGTTCTCCGCACCGAAGGCCGCAATGAGCTCTTCCAAGTCGCCGACCCAGCTGACGTCGGCAAGCACCTGCCAGAAACCACCTGCGGCCTCCCCTAACTCTGGCAGCGAGGGATAGCAGACGACGGATTTCTCCCCTGCCGACATATGCGCATCACACAGCGTGTGGCTCAGGCGCCGATAGCCCTCGGGCCCCCGCCCCAGCACCGTGAGGGGCCGCTGCGGAAGCCCCAGCTCCGCGCCGATGATTGTGGCGATACCAGCCTCCGCTGCAGCCTCGGCAAAACGAGCGATTCCATAGAAACCATCGCGATCTGCCAGCCCCAACACGTTTAACCCCAAACGCGCAGCCTCGGACACCAATTCTTCCGGATCCGATGCGCCATGCAGGAATGAATAGCTCGAACGACAGTGCAATTCCGCCTTAATATCCGCAGGCGAAAATGACACGCCACCTCCGCCACTAACACCGCTTTCCGGAGCTTCAAAAGCCCCAACGATGGAATCTGACAGCTGCCCCCGCCAGCCATTGAAGCTGCCATTAGGCTGTAGTTTTCCTGAAAATTTACCCGATAGAATACGCTCAATCCGCGACCAGCTCAGTGGCCGACCGGACTGCTCCGACTGTCCGTCCGAGATGTTTTCCATGCCATGAACATTAACCCACCCTACGGACTGCATTCAAACGTATTTTCGATTAGTATGTGCATTAAGCGCCACCCCCGGGACGCATCCGTAAGTCACACCTCAGCCACGTTCGACTGTTTAGGCTGAAGTTGAATTTTCAGCACTACCTGGGCAAGTGCTAGCCTTAACCCCAGAATTAAAGACAGCTTGGTCTAGTTCTGCCTTAAAACTTCAGCTAACAAATCCCATTAAATAAGGAGACCCCTCGATGAACCTCAAGCGTTTTTCCGCCGGTGTACTTACTGTCGCGTTCGCCGCAACCGGCCTTACCGCCTGTGGCAGCTCGGATGACGCCATTCGTATCGGCACCACGGATGCCGGCAAGAAGGCCTGGACCGTTTTCGAGCAGAAGGCTTCTGAACAGGGCATCGATCTGGATGTTCAGCCCTTCTCCGACTACCAGACCCCGAACCGTGCACTCGATGAGGGCCAGCTCGACGTCAATCTCTTCCAGCACATCAAGTTCTTGGCTGAGTACAACGTCGGCGCTAAGTCGGACCTGACTCCGATTGGCTCGAGCGAAATTGTCCCGCTGGCTCTGTTCTGGAAGGACCACAAGTCGGTTGATGAGCTGAAGAAGGGCACCGAGGTCGTCATCCCGAACGACCCGTCCAACCAGGGCCGCGCTATTAACGTGCTGGTTCAGGCTGGCCTGCTGAAGCTGAAGCAGGATGACCTGCTGACCCCGTCCCCTGCTGACATCGATAAGGAAGCTTCCAAGGTCACGGTTCTGCCGGTGGATGCCGCTCAGACTCCGGCCGCCTACGGTGAGGGCAAGCCTGCCATTATCAATAACTCCTTCCTGGACCGCGCTGGCATCGACCCGAACACCGCCATCTTCCAGGATGACCCGAACTCCACGGAGGCAGAGCCGTACATCAACGTCTTTGTCACCAAGGCTGAAAATGCTGACAACCCGAAGTACGCGGAGCTCTCCAAGATCTGGCACTCCAAGGAGGTCCAGGACGCAGTCGCTGAGGACTCCAAGGGCACCTCGGTTCCGGTTGACCGTTCGGCTAAGGAGCTGCAGGACATTCTGGATCGCGTCGAAGAGCAGCAGCGCGAGCAGAACTAACGCCACTGCCACCTAAGCACCGCCCAACACCAGGGAACACAGACCAAGGGGCACTGATTCACTCGTGACCAACAAGGGAACGAAGCTCGAATTCCGCGAGCTGAACAAGCAATTCGGCGACGTCACCGCGCTCGCCGACATCAACCTAACCGTTGAACCCGGCGAAATCCTCGGCGTCATCGGTTATTCCGGCGCTGGTAAATCAACGCTCATCCGTATGATTAACGGCCTGGAAAAGCCAACCTCCGGGCAGGTTTTGCTAGATGACACCGACATCGTCGGCATCTCCGAGCGCCAGCTACGGGGTCTGCGCCGCAATATCGGCATGATTTTCCAGCACTTCAACCTCTTCCATTCGCGCAACGCGATTCGCAACGTTGAATATCCGCTGGAACTGGCCGGTATGCCGAAGGCCAAGCGCCGCGCTCGCGCCCAGGAACTGCTGGAGTTCGTCGGTCTCGGCGACAAGGCGGAGTCCTTCCCCGAGCAGCTCTCGGGTGGGCAGAAGCAGCGTGTCGGCATCGCCCGTGCGCTCGCCACCGAACCGACGCTCTTGCTTGCCGACGAAGCCACCTCGGCACTCGACCCGGAAACTACTTCCGGCGTCCTGGATCTGCTGCGTCGCATCAATCGCGAAATGGGTGTCACTATCGTGCTGATTACTCATGACATGTCGGTTGTACGCGGTATCGCTGACCGCATGGCCATCATGGAAAATGGTCACATCGTCGAAACCGGTACGGTCCACGAGGTCTTTGCCAACCCCAAGACTGAGGTTGGCCGCCGCTTCGCCACCACCGCACTGCGCGATGTTCCAATTGGCCGTGAACGCGATTCGGTGAATCAGTCTGCCGAGAGCGCAGCGGCTCGCCTGGTCACCATCACTATCAATGACGGTGTTGACCTCGGTGCCCTAGCACAGGCCACTAGTGCCCACGGTGTCGCCGCCTCGGTGGCACACGGCGCAGTCGCCAATGTGCAGGCGAAGTCCTATGGTCGCCTTACTTTGCGGTTGACTCCGCTGACAGGTAATTCCGCCTCGGATTCCTCTGATTTCGATGCCGCCATTGCTGCTATTTCCGAACTGACACAGGTAGAGGAGCTTGCATCATGATCGGTCTCTTAAACTCTCTGCCATCGGTGAGTGGCAAGGACACCAACTGGGATAGCCTCGGCCCAATGCTGGGCGAGGCATTCGGCCAGACGCTCTACATGGTCTGTGTCGCCATGCTGATTGGTGGTGTTGCAGGTCTGGCAATCGGCGTGCTGCTCTACACCACCCGCGACGGTGGCGTGTTGCGCAACAAGTTTGTCTACCAGGTCCTCAATGTCCTGATTAACTTTGTTCGCCCAATCCCGTTCATCATCTTGGTTACGGCCATCGGCCCACTGACAAAGAACGTGGTCGGCACCACGATCGGCACCGAAGCCGCGGTGTTCGTCATGTCGATTGCCGCCACATTCGCCATCGCGCGACTGGTGGAGCAGAACTTGATGTCCATCGACCCCGGCGTGATTGAGGCCGCCCGTGCGATGGGCGCAAGTCCGTGGCGCATCATCCGCACGGTCGTCGTGCCGGAGGCACTGGGCCCGCTGGTACTGGGCTACACCTTCGCCTTCATCGCCGTGGTCGACATGTCAGCTATGGCCGGCTACATCGGCGGTGGCGGACTGGGCAACTTCGCAATCACCTACGGTTACCAGGCATTCGACTGGAACGTCACCCTGGTGACAACCCTGGTCATCATCTTCATCGTCCAGTTGGCGCAGATCTTCGGCAACTGGCTCTCCAAGAAGATTATGCGCAGGTAGCCGCGCACATTAGCTAGCCACTAGCTAGCGGCGGGTTACTTCGACCGCAGCCCAGCCCTTCTTTGGCCCTGGAGCATCACCGCAGGAAGACACAACGCCTTCCGTGGTGATTTTCTCCAGGGCCACTTCATATTCCACGACCTTGTCGCGGTCGCTGGGGCCGTCGTAAAGCGCGACGACTGCAGTCGTGCCGTCGACGTCAACGCGTGCGACATCGTCTACGCCCCACGTATCGGCTTGACGACGCACAGCCAACTCGGCCGCCTGCCCCTGCGGGGTGTAGATACCACGGCCGCGGCAGCCCTCTGCATGCACGATGCCCTGCTGAGCGTCTTCGATGACCCCCTTGGCATCCACCGCACTCAGACGTCCAAAGCTGTAATTCCATGGCAACAGCACACTCGCCGGCGCAAAGCGGTGCCCCTTAGAGTGCGAGGTTTCCCACACGACCTCTGGGTAGAGATTGTGCATCGCAGCAGCGAGCGGGCGACCTTTAATCGCACAGCAACGATCGCGCTTACCGTGCGTACAGATGAGAAACAGTGGATGGTCCAGACGAGTGGCCCCCTCGGTGGGCTGGCCAGGGCGGATATCCAGAGTCATCAGGTCTTCAACATCGGCAACCATGCGATGTTCGAGAAAAACCTCAGAGCCATCCACTGATTCACAATGCGCGATATAGACGTTAACGCCATCACACGGCTGCTGGCCGATTCGGCCTGGCTTTCGAATCAGCTGCAACGCGCCGCCGCGTTCAGACAACCAGGCCTCTACCTGACCGGTGATCTCTGCTCCCCATACCCCGCCGTCAAAAATATCGTGCGACCAACCGAGTTGGTGCTCCAACGCAATAAAGAGCTTTCCGGTCTTCGCAGTACCGGGAAGCGGCTCAGTCATCTGAGCGGAACAGGTGGTATCAAATTTGGCCTGGCTCATACGCCTAAGCGTAATTGAGTGCCCCCTGCGATTGGGTCTTAGGTCGCAGCGTTCACCCCTGTTTTGTTACTGTTGTGCAACACTTTGACAACAAATACTTCTGACCTCGACTTTTGTAGTTCAGCTTGTTGAAATTCCGTAACTGCGCACATACCGTCAGACGTATGAATACGAAATCGCTGGATGTTTCGCGCACCCGTACCCGTATCGCGGCATCCCTGTGCCTCGCATTGGGCCTGGCTCTCGGCGCTTGCTCCTCTGACTCATCCCCAGACTCGGCTGCTGCAGTGTCTATGAAGACTGACTCAACCGCTGGCACCTCCGATTTGTCAAGCAGCTCTAGCAGCTCCACTAGCTCACCTGCGGCGGCGCAAACCACCATGGATGACGATGCTGCTCCGGAGGGCGATTTCAATAGTTCCTCCTCAGAAGCTGCCCCTTCCGATGGCGCTTACTTGGGTATTGAAGATGTCCGTGTCGGTTCCCACGACGGTTACGACCGCATTGTCTTTGAACTCACGGGCGAGGGCACTCCGGGATATTTCGTCCGTTACGAGGATGTGCCGACCCAACAGGGCTCCGGCAAACCGATTTCGGTCGACGGCACAGCCAAGCTGGTAATCGACTTGCGGGGCATGGGTTACCCCTTTGATTTCCAGATGGAGGACTTCCCCTCTGACCCGGTCAAGCCGACATCGACGTCCGTTATTAAGGAAGTCGTTGGCGCCGGCACCTTCGAGGGACAGACTCAATATGTCGTCGGGCTCAAGGGAGATAAGACCCCATTCAAGGTTTTCTCGTTGAGCAATCCGAACCGCCTGGTTATTGACTTCCAATCGAAGTAATCGGGTTGCCCACCCCGGCGCCGGCCCCTCGCTAAGCCTCTACGCGTAAGCACCCTCGATTCTCCATACGCCGGCATGCCCTATGAGCAACCAGGCGGCGATGGTACCGTCATACGCTACCGCACGGATTTGTAGTCTTGCCGCTCGACGAGCCTCATCGGGCGCCCACCAGCGCTCATCAATCGGCCAGGGCCCAGCCCACGATGACACGCGGTACGTTGTCACTCCATGCCGCACCAGAGATGGTTCCGCCGTCATGGTCGCTCGCCCAGTTACGCCCACGGTCTGCCCATTGGCATCGAGCACTTCCACCTCAGCATTAGCAGTCGCGGGAATAGTTGCCGGATTGGGGGCAAGAACAGCTCCCGGCCACGGCTGATTATTTTCCGCGGTTTTTGTGTTTTTGGGGTTTTCTCCGAACGCGACAAATCCCACTCTTTCCCCTGGGCCACGCCCGCCCTGCATGATTGGTTGCTGTACTGCCTCTGACCCCAGTAACCCCTGCACACGCTCGGCAGCCCGGCGCGCTTTGGCTCGCGCATCATCACTACCGTGCCACAGATCCTGTTTTACAGTACCGGCGGCGACCACATCCAGTGGCTCTAACTGCAGCTCTACAATTCCGCGGCTGTCATCTCCATCATTTTCCTCAGCGCCGTCAACAGTTCCAGCAACAGTGCCGCTGTCCCCTCGTGGCTGCTGCCGATTCCTGTTATTCAGCCAGCCATCGAGCTGCCACCGAACCCTGTCAGCCGTAGTCTGTTCTGCCAGTGGCTCAGTGCAGCGCCATACTCTGCGCACCTCTGAGCCGTCACTAAATTGCGCCACTACCGCTAAGCGGTAACACGAATACCCATGGTTAAAAAGTTTTTCATGCAGTTGCCCAGCTAGAAAGCGCGCGACGAATGAGGCCTCATCCACTCTCCGGAGTGGACTCTCCCAAGACTGGTAACTCACAGCCAGTCCGGGCGGCAAAGATCGCGGCGCCACCAACCGCACTTCCCCACGGCAGGCCAAATCGTGCCATCTAGCCCCCTGCGCCCCAAACCTGTTGGCTATATCCCGCTTCGGTAACGCAGCGACATCCCCCAATGTGCGCAGGCCGAGTTCCTGCCACGACTTCGCAAGCTCTGCGGGCATCTCCAGTGCACTTTCCGCCCTCAGCTCCACCAGAGAGATTCCCTGCCGAAATCTTTTGCCTTCATCTTCCCCGGGAGCTACCAGCACTCCCCTGCGCGCTGCCAAAATAGCTGTCACAATATCGTCCGCGAGCCCCAAGCTGCAGTCCACGCCCGGTACCGCAGCGGCATCAAGCAGCTTTTCCAAGGCCACATCCTGGCCGCCGTAATAACGCATTACCCCTCGCGCTGCCACAACCGCCAAGCCTGGCCGTAGAGCTTCGACCCCAGCTGCCACCGCCTCCAACCGTTGCAGCACGGACTCGAATTCCGCAGCGTCGCGCACCGCACTTTCCTCGACAATCTCCAGCTCCGGGCACAACGCTTCCGCATGGCGACGGCTTTGCCCGCGCCGTACCCCTGCACGGCGCGCACTCGGAGAACAAGCAGCTACTCCGCTATCACCCACGATCGCAACTGGACTGAGCGGATTAGCCTGCGACGTCACAGATGCTAGATGCGCTGCCTGCACTGGCCAATCAGGAAGCCAGAGCGCCACCACACGATTCGATTCCGCCGCTGCCATTAGGACCTCCTCTGTGCGGGAAACGCGACCACATTGTTCTGTTCCACCTGTTCCCCCACCCGCCAACGGCACTGCCTCCGCGGAAACCGCGTCCCCGACACACTGACTTGGTAATCCACTGCCCGAATCCGGCCATAACCAGTACCAAGCCCGGAAACACCAGAAACAGAGCTGGAAATTTCCGCAGCAGCGCCCGGCCACTGCTGCCCGACAAAAACCAGAGCACAACCACTCGTGCGCAGTCGTGCCTGCAGCGGACGTGCCTGCGACGGTGGCGGAGTGCGCGCCAACGAAGCCACCACCAAGTCAACGCCGTCCGCCAACAGCCCAATTACTTCAAGTGGCTGCATCCCAGGATCTGGCACACAGACGATATTCGATAGCTTCCCGCCCAACTCCACCACGGAGAGCAACCCCTGTTCAGCGAGTCCAACTAGCGCAACATGCCCTGTCTTCGTGACTTCCGCGATTAGGCCTGCCAATACTGCACCGGGCTGTTCAATGACACTGACAGCCCCTTTTCGCACTGCTCCCGCCAACGTATTTTCCAACGCCTCCGGCACCGGCAGAGCCTCACCGAGCCCAAAGGTTGCACCAGTTGCAGTCCCACCAGACTGGGCTGCCATCGCCTGCCGCAATGCCGCAATAGTCTGTTCCTTAGACTGCCCCGCAGCAATATTGACCGCCGTTGTCACTTCTTGTTCCACCTCATCCCGCTGCTATCCCACTGCCATCTCACTGCCCTGCCCACCACGAACACTGCTCGAATATTCTTTCCCAGCAAGCGGATTAAACACTACCCTAAATAGAACGTACGTTCGATATTAATGTGCGAAGAAAAGCGCCGCACACCACCGCGCGACGCTCTAACCTCAGCCGAGTACTACATTTCGTACTACTTAGGCCTTCACATCCAGAACTACATCGAATTCGAGCAAATCAGCCGACGCCGACACCGGCTTGCGCTTTTCGCCCTCATGCGAAGCCTTGAAGGCACGGCCCTCACGCCACCCCTGGTAGGCCTCCTCGCTCTCCCACTCGGTAAAGACGAAGTAGCGGCTCTCTCCTGCAGTCGGACGCAGCAGTTGGAAACCAATGAAACCCGGCACATCGGTCATCTTTGAAGAGTTAGCGGAAAAGCGACGTTCGAGCTCTTCTCCCGCGCCCTCAGGAACAGTAATAGCGTTAATTTTTACAATGCTCATGGCCTTAACACTAGCCACACAACTCTCAACAATCTATAGCGCCACCGTTACTAAACTTAAGAAGTATGACTGAACGCAGCCAGCACCAACACTCTTCAGGCTCTTACCAAGACGCAGCCGAACGCACGACGAAATTTATCAATAGCCCCGTGCGACTGGGGACGGCAATTGGTGCCACCACCGCAGTGATCGCACTGCTCGCGCTGCTTAAAGCCCACATCATCGGCTCCATTGGCTGGTGGATCCTGATCGCGCTTCTACTCGCACTCATTGGCACCACACTTTTCGTGCGCCAGGCAAAAACATCCACCAAAGAAACTCGGCCCTCCTACTTCGCCGAGCCAATGCGCGAGTCACCAAACGACATCTCGTGGAATAGCAGTATAAGCGTGCTGCTCATCTTCCCCGGAGCATGGATCATTGCCGCCGTCGCCGAACGAATCTCCTCTACACCGGTCGCTTGCATCGTGACCCTAGTTCTGGCCGTCATCACCGCTACCTGCGCAATCCTGCCGCGGCAATTCGGCTTCCTCCCCCCTCGCCGCGCATCTTCCTGACAATTTCGCCCAGCGCTGCCCCTACCCCGCCGACTCACCAGAGGCCCGCATCCTCGCGGTCCTCTTCACCGCGCGTCTACGCGACGGCTACGTCTTCTTCACCGACCAGCTCCCCTATTTCGCCGTGCTTGACGACGATGCCGTGAGCGCAGCTCTCCACACCCTAGCCGCCGATAAGCGCATCACCATCGCCAAGAACAATTCGGCCCTGACGGAAGAGGGCCGTGCCCGCGAGTTTGCACAACTCACAGACACGGCCCTTGCCAACTAGTGGCTTACTCCCACTCAATGGTTCCCGGTGGCTTGGAAGTCACATCCAGGACCACGCGGTTGACCTCAGGCACCTCGTTGGTGATACGGGTGGAGATTTTCTCCAAAGTGTCGTACGGAACGCGGGTCCAGTCAGCGGTCATCGCATCCTCAGAGGAAACCGGGCGCAGCACGATTGGGTGGCCATAAGTACGACCATCACCCTGGACACCAACCGAGCGGACGTCGGCAAGCAGGACGACCGGGCACTGCCAGACAACCTCGTCCATACCTGCGGCCGTCATTTCCTCGCGTGCAATGGCGTCGGCGCGACGGAGGGTATCCAGACGCTCCTCATCGACAGCGCCGATGATGCGGATACCAAGACCCGGACCCGGGAACGGCTGGCGAGCGACGATTTCTTCCGGCAGCCCCAGTTCGCGGCCGACCGCACGGACCTCGTCCTTGAACAGCAGGCGCAGCGGCTCAACGAGGGTGAACTCAACGTCATCCGGCAGACCGCCGACGTTGTGGTGGCTCTTAATGTTGGCGGTACCAGAACCGCCACCGGACTCAACCACATCCGGGTACAGGGTGCCCTGGACCAGGAAGTCCACGGTCTCGCCCTCCGGAGCGCCCTCCAGCGCCTGTGCGACAGCGCGCTCGAAGGAGCGGATGAACTCACGGCCGATGGTCTTACGTTTGGTCTCCGGATCGGTGATATCAGCCAGAGCATCCAGGAAGACCTTGGAATCGTCGACGGTAATCAGCTTCGCACCAGTTGCGGCAACGAAATCCTTCTCAACCTGCTCGCGCTCACCCTGGCGCAGCAGCCCATGGTCGACGAAGACACAGGTCAGACGGTCACCAATAGCGCGTTGCACAAGCGCGGCGGCAACTGCGGAGTCAACGCCGCCAGACAGACCGCAAATTGCGCGACCGGTCTCACCGACCTGATTACGGACCTGCTCAATCAGCTCTTCCGCGATGTTAGCGGCAGTCCAGTCCGGCTCCAGGCCAGCAATCTCATACAGGAACTTCTCCAGAACCTGCTGACCATACGGCGAGTGGTTGACCTCCGGGTGGTACTGCACACCGGCCATGCGCTTTTCCAAGCACTCGAAAGCCGCTACCGGAGCACCCTTGGTGGACGCCGTAACGGTGAAGCCCTCCGGCGCCTTAGACACCGCGTCACCGTGGCTCATCCACACCTCGTGTGTCTCCGGCACACCAGTGTGAGCGACACCGCCACCGTCGACGACGTTCAGCTGCGTGCGGCCGTACTCACGGTCACCGGTAGCAGCAATCGTGCCGCCGAGCACCTCAGTCATCGCCTGGAAGCCGTAGCAAATACCAAACACCGGAATGCCCAGCTCAAGCCACTCTGGGTTGAGCTTCGGGGCACCTTCGGCGTAGGCACTGGACGGGCCGCCGGACAGCACCAGCGCAGCCGGGTTCTTGGCCTTAATTTCTTCGGTCGTCGCATCATGCGAGACCACTTCGGAATAAATTTTTGCCTCGCGCACACGTCGCGCGATGAGCTGCGCATACTGCGCACCGAAGTCCACGACGAGGACGGGCTTAGTCACCTGTTCAGACACGCCCTAAAGCTTATCAAGACTTACGGACTGCAGGCATACCCAGGTTCAGTGCAGCCGGAGCATCTTCCGGCACAGCCGGGTTCACCGGAGCAATCGGATCCAGGCGCACGTAGGACTCACCCTGCGCCGGACGCTGATCTTCCTCACCCTTATTCGGCCACAGCGACGTTGCACGCTCCGCATTCGCGGAAATCGACAGTGACGGGTTCACTCCCGGGTTGGCTGCCATCGCCGAACCGTCGTGAATCGAGAGCGTCGGGTAACCCCACACACGCAAGTACGGATCAACAACGCCGTTTTCGGGTGAATCCGAAATCGTTGCGCCGCCAATGAAGTGAGCTGTCAAAGGAATGTTTGCCAACTCACCGATAGTGCCCCCAGCCAGCACACGACCATTCCGACCACGTGCACTGAGCTTGTCCGCCGCACGTTGCGTAGCTTCGTTACCCGACGGAATCCACGTCGGATTCGGCTCCCCCTCGCCCTGCTTACTCATCAGGAAACGCACCGGCCCGATCTTTTGCAGGTACGTCGTAATCGAGTTGTCGCGATTCTGCATCACCAGAGAAATCACGGTGCGCTGCGACCACTTACGCAGATTCACGAGCTGCGTCAGGTAGTTAGGATGCTTTACGACGGTTCCCACAGCCTGCAACCATCGCGGAGTCCGACGACCTCCTTCGGTCATAATCATCTGCAGCATTGCGATGGCATTAGAGCCCTTACCGTAGCGCACTGGCTCGATATGGGTGTCCTCGTCCGGGAAGAATGACGAAGTGATGGCTACACCGTTAGAGAAGTCATTTTCCGGGTCCACCTTCGTACCCATCGCGCCCAAAATAGCCTCGGAGTTGGTGCGGGTCAGCTTGCCCAAAGATTTCGGCAGCAGCGGCAAGTGCCCATCGGCCTGCTGGCGATGCAACAAATTCTGTGTGCCCCAGGCACCGGCGGCGAGAATGACGCGCTTAGCGCTAAACTGCTGCTTGTCCTTAGCTACCCAACGGCCAGTGCGCTCAGTGTCAATAACCCAGGAGCCATCAGCCTGAGGATGCAGGCCAGTAACGGTAGTGCGGTCAAAGACCTGCGCACCAAACTTCTCCGCCAAGTAGAGGTAGTTCTTAACCAGGGTGTTCTTGGCATTGTGACGGCAACCAGTCATGCACTCACCACATTCCGTACAAGCAGTACGGTCCGGGCCGATCCCCCCGAAGTAAGGATCGGAAACTGTTTGCCCTGGCGCACCCTGTCCACCTGTCTTGGCTCCGAAGAACACACCCACCGGAGTCGAGCGGAAAGTATGACCCACCCCCATATCTTCGGCTACTTCACGCATGACGACGTCGGCAGGCGTGTCGGATGGGTTGGTGACCACCCCGAGCATGCGAGATGCATTGTCATAGTGCGGAGTGAGTTCTGACTCCCAGTCGGTAATGTGCCCCCACTGACGGTGCTGGAAGTATTCAGTACCCGGCTTATACAGAGTGTTTGCGTAGTTAAGAGAACCACCGCCGACGCCGGCACCAGCGAGAATCATGACATCTTTCAACATGTGCACACGCTGGACACCAAAGAGTCCCAGCTTAGGAGCCCACAGGTACTTGTGAAGCCGCCAGCTGGTCTTGGCAAAGTCTTTATCTTCGAACCGTCGACCAGCTTCGAGAACTGCCACTCGGTAGCCCTTTTCGGTCAACCGCAAAGCAGAAACAGAACCACCAAAACCGGAACCGACGATTACAACATCGAAATCACGTTGTTTACTCATGGGAAAAGCCACCTTCTCTAAGGGCGTAACGCTAATGCGCGGAACTCATGTTCCTAACCCTAAGCGGAGGTGGCTTTTCAGTAAGGTAGTTTTGCGAAAAAACCATCCGATTACTTTAATTAAAAACCTTTTGGACGTACCGACAGCTCAACGCGGTGGAAGGACTTCAGGTTGGTAAAGCCGCACTTGGCCATTGCGCGACGCAGGCCACCGGCGAGATTGCGGTCACCGAACGGCGAAGCGGAAGGGCCAAACAGAGCCTCTTCCAGGCTGACCAATTCCTTCTCATCGTCGACGACCGGCCACACCGCACCGCGCGGGTACTTCGGGTGTGCCGCAACAGACGGCCAGGCGTAGCCCTGCCCCGGAGCTTCGTGGACGGTTGCCAGCACACTGGACAGTGCCACAGCATCCGCACCGCAGGCGATTGCCTTGGCAATGTCACCGACGGTATCAATGCCGCCATCGGCAATGATGTGGACGTAGCGCCCCTCGGTCTCATCGAGGTAGTCCTTACGGGCAGCTGCAGCATCCGCAATAGCGGTAGCCATTGGCACATCGATACCGAGCGCATCCGGGGACGTCGTAAAGCCCGTACCGACAATCACACCAGCGGCACCTGAACGCATCAGATGCAGCGCAGTCTGGTAGTCGACAACGCCACCGGCGATAACTGGAACGTCCAGGCTGCCGATGAAGTCCTTGAGGTTTAGTGGTTCACCCTGAGCCGTGACATGCTCTGCGGAAATCAGCGTGCCCTGGATAACCAACAAGTCGATGCCGGCCTTGATAGCCAGCGGAGCCAGCTCACGGGCATGCTGCGGGGAGACACGAACTGCAGTGATCGCGCCGGTTGCGCGAATCTCCTTGATGCGCTCAACCAACAGGTCAGTATCAATTGGAGCAGAGTGCAGTTCCTGCAGCTTGCGGTTCACTGCCTCGGATTCACGCTTGGTGGCGGCATTCTTTGCCAACTCCACCAGCTCGGCGATCTTGTCCTGCGCATCGGCGTGACGGGCCCAGATACCCTCGGCGTTGAGAACCGCCAAACCGCCCAGGCGAGCAAACTCAGCGACGGATTCCGGGCTGGCGATGGCATCTGTCGGATGCATCATCATCGGGAGTTCGAAATCGTAGGCATCAATTCGCCAGGAGGTATCGACGTCCTTGGACGACCGGGTACGCCGAGTGGGAACGAGTGCAATATCGTCCAACTCGTAGGTCCGGCGTGCCTCGCGGCCAATACCGATTTCAACGATGTCGCGCATGAGCTTTCCTCACATGCCCTTTCCGTGGAATTTAACTCGACTAAGCCAGTTTAGCGCTGGTAGTAGTTCGGCGCTTCGACAGTCATCTGGATATCGTGCGGGTGCGACTCGCGCAGGCCTGCAGCGGTGATCTGGACGAACTGTGCGTCGTGCAGCTGCTCGACGGTAGCGGAACCGGTGTAGCCCATAGCTGCGCGCAGACCACCGACCAGCTGGTGAACGATGGAGTCGATACTGCCGCGGAACGGAACACGACCCTCAATGCCTTCCGGAACCAGCTTCTCTTCGCTCTTGACATCAGCCTGGAAGTAGCGGTCCTTGGAGTAGGAGCGCTTCTCACCGGTCAGGCCGCGGCCCTGCATAGCACCCAGCGAGCCCATGCCACGGTACATCTTGTACTGCTTGCCGTTGACGAAGGTGACCTCACCCGGAGCCTCAGCGGTACCTGCCAGCATCGAACCGAGCATGACGGAGGATGCACCGGCTGCCAGAGCCTTGGCGATGTCGCCGGAGAACTGCATACCGCCATCGGCGATAATCGGAACGCCAGCCTTCTTAGCTGCGACAGAGGCTTCCATAATGGCGGTGATCTGCGGGGCGCCCACACCTGCGACAACGCGAGTGGTGCAAATCGAGCCCGGGCCGATACCGACCTTGATGGCATCTGCACCCGCGTCAATCATGGCCTGTGCAGCGCCACGGGTAGCCAGGTTGCCACCGATAATCTGGATGTTCTCGCCGAATTCCTTCTTAACGCGGGAGACCATCTCAAGTACACCTGAGTTGTGGGCGTGAGCGGTATCAACAACGAGCACGTCTACGCCTGCGTCAGCCAAGGCGTGCGCGCGCTTCCAGGAGTCCTCGCCGGTACCGATGCCAGCACCGACCAGCAGACGGCCGGAACTATCCTTGGAAGCATTCGGGTACTGATCCTTCTTGACGAAGTCCTTGACGGTAATCAGACCAGTCAGGCGACCTTCGCCATCGACGATCGGCAGCTTCTCCACCTTGTGAGCGCGCAGCAGGTTCAGCGCCGCATCGCCAGACACACCCTGCTCAGCCACGACCAGCGGCATCGGGGTCATGATTTCGGAAACCTTGCGGTTCAGGTCTGCCTCAAAACGCATGTCGCGGTTGGTGCAGATACCGACCAGCTTGCCGTCCTTGTCGACGACCGGCAGGCCCGAGATGCGGTAACGAGCACACTTGGCATCTACTTCGGCGATGGTGTCATCCGGGGAACAGGTCACCGGGTCGGACACCATGCCAGCCTCAGAGCGCTTCACAATCTCGACCTGCTGAGCCTGCTCCTCGATAGACAGGTTGCGGTGCAGGATACCCATACCGCCCTGGCGGGCCATGGCAACAGCCATGCGGGCCTCGGTGACGGTGTCCATAGCAGCGGACACAACCGGAATGTTCAGACGCAGCTCACGAGTGAGCTGCGTCGAAGTATCAACGCCGGAGGGGATAACGTCCGAAGCATCCGGCAGCAGCAGGACGTCATCGAATGTAAGGCCGACTAGTGGAATCTTGTTGGGATTGTCTCCGCCGAGGCTAATTCCCGTGGGGTTGGTCATGGACTCCTCCTGCTCCACCCTTGCCGACATCCGGCCAGGGGCGCTATCGCTTCGTGGTTGCCAAACGTTATATACAGGGTAGTCCTTCAGTGATGAAACGCGACAATTAGGCGGAGCGACAGGTGCCCGACAAGGGTTAGCCGAAAGCTAGCTGAGGGTTATTCCAAGGTGAACTAAACCCCAACTAAGTGCATCGCCAATCGACAGGATTGCCGTACAGAGCTGTTACGGTAGTGGTTGTGAACCACAACTTTTTCTCATCCATGCCGCGGGATCCGTTCGAAGGAGATCCCAATGACCCGGCAAGCTTTCTCGAGCCGGATGAGCCGTTTGCTCCACTGACAGACCAGGAACGTCGAGAGGTTCTTGAAGATCTGGCCGCAGTTCGCCTATTCCGTACCGCTTTGAGCCCAGAGGGATTACTGGGCGTCTGTATGTTGTGTGAGGACTGCGGTGACGAGCACTTTTACAACTGGGAGGTTTTGGAAAACCACTACCTGATGCTCCTGTCTGGACAGGCATCTCCGGTTCACGAGCCACAATTCGATCCAGACCCCTCCCGTTACGCCCCATGGGACTACTGCGCAGGCTTTGTCGACGGTTTGCGTTCTCGACGACCTGGCCGTTTCTAAAAATTTGGTAAGAGTTTGACGGAATTGTTTGCGTAGTATCCCGGCTGGCCTCCTTAGGTTTACCAACCGTTCATTGTTGACCTCCACACTTGAGCTCACTGCTTCAAGAAAGCTCAATGAAGGAGACATCAATTCCGATGACGTACATCGACCACTTGCCCGGGCCCAATGCGGATTTGTGGGATTGGCAGCTGCACGGCTCGTGCCGCGGGCAGGACTCCGCGACCTTCTTCCACCCGGAAGGCGAGCGCGGACGCGCACGCAGCCTGCGTGAAGCCCGTGCGAAGGCTATCTGCCGTTCTTGCCCTGTTCTTATGCAGTGCCGTAGTCACGCACTCAAGGTTGGTGAGCCATACGGTGTCTGGGGCGGTCTCAGCGAATCTGAACGAAATGAAATCCTTCGAGCTAAGCCGGCCGCACGTGAACGCGAACTTGAACGCGTTCTAGTCACTGCCATGTAGTCCCTCTCCTCTCTCGGACTCCATCCAGTTCACATAAAAACCAAAATGCTCCCCACCCTCAGATTGAAAGGTGGGGAGCATTTTACGTGCCAAAGGCCCGGGCACTAGCTCACTGACAATTAGTGAGCGTGATCGTGCTGCGGCTCTTCCTCCGGCTTGTCCACAACAGAAGCCTCGGTGGTCAGCAGCATACGCGCCACGGAGGTTGCGTTGACGACTGCGGAGTGAGTGACCTTGACCGGGTCAATGACGCCGGACTCAATCAGGTTCTCGTAAGTGTCAGCAGCAGCGTTGTAGCCGTTGCCGTTCTCCAGCTCACCAATGTGGTAGACAACGACAGCGCCGTCCTTACCAGCATTCTCAGCAATCCAGAAAGCCGGACGGGTCAGAGCCTTGGCAACTGCACGGACACCGACTGCCTCGTCGCCCTCGAACTCGTCAGCGAATGCCTCGAGTTCACGGGAGATCTGCACCAGTACGGAACCGCCACCGGCGATGACGCCTTCCTGAGCTGCCGCACGAGCAGCGTTAATGGCGTCCTCGACGCGCAGCTTGCGCTCGTTGACCTCGGTCTCGGTAGCAGCGCCGACCTTAATGACAGCCACGCCGCCAGAGAGCTTCGCCAGACGCTCTTCCAGCTTCTCGCGATCCCAGTCAGAGTCAGTGCGCTCAATCTCGGCACGAATCTGGTTACGACGCTCTTCCACAGCCTCAGCGGTGCCGGCACCGTCAACCAGAACGGTCTCGTCCTTGGTAATGGTGATACGGCGTGCGTTACCCAGCACCTCAAGTCCAACGTCCTTCAGCTGCATGCCAGTGTCAGCCGTAACGACGGTTGCACCGGTGACAACTGCCAGGTCATCCATGAACGCCTTACGACGGTCACCGAAGTACGGTGCCTTCACTGCGGCAACCTTCAAGGTCTTGCGCATAGCGTTGATGACCAGTGCGGACAGAGCCTCGCCCTCGATATCCTCAGCCATAATCAGAGTCGGCTTGCCGGACTCGGCAATCTTCTCCAGAATCGGCAGGAACTCCGGCAGGGAGGAAATCTTCTCGCGAACGAGCAGCACCTGTGCACCGTCAAGAATTGCCTGCTGAGCCTCGACGTCGGTAATGAAGTACGGCGAGAGGAAGCCCTTGTTGAAAGACACGCCCTCGGTCACGGACAGCTCGGTGGCAATCGACTGCGACTCCTCCACAGAGACGACGCCGTCCTTGCCAACCTTGTCCATGGCACCTGCAACCAGGTCACCGATTTCAGTGTCGCGCGAGGAAACGGTTGCCACCTGTGCGATGGCAGCAGAGCTGCTGACCGGGGTGGCGCGCTGCTTCAGCAACTCAACCGCCTTGTCGGATGCAGCGTGAATACCGCGGTTCAGCGAAATCGGGTTTGCGCCGGCTGCAACGTTGCGCAGACCCTCGTGGACCAGCGCCTGTGCCAGCAGCGTTGCGGTAGTAGTGCCGTCACCGGCAACGTCATTGGTCTTGACCGCTACGGACTTAACCAACTGCGCGCCGAGGTTCTCAAACGGATCCTCAACGTCGATGTCGCGGGCGATGGTCACACCGTCATTGGTGACCAGCGGACCGCCGAAGGCCTTGTCCAGGACAACGTTGCGACCCTTCGGGCCAAGCGTGACCTTGACTGCGTCGGCAAGCGTGTCCACACCGCGCTTGAGGCCTTCGCGAGCCTCTTCGTTAAAAGCAATAAGCTTCGCCATGTGTGGGTACGTCCTCCCTTTAGTTCTCGATAACAGCCAGGATGTCGCGCTGAGACAGCAGCAGGTACTCTTCGCCCTGGTACTTCAGCTCAGTGCCGCCGTACTTGGAGAAGATGACGATGTCACCCTCCTTGACATCCATAGGAATGCGGTCATCGTCATCGGCCCAACGACCCGGACCAACTGCGATAACGGTAGCCTCCTGCGGCTTCTCCTTAGCGGAGTCCGGGATAACCAGGCCAGAAGCCGTGGTGGTCTCTGCTTCGTTGATCTGGACGAGGACGCGGTCCTCCAGCGGCTTGATGTTGACGTTCGCCACGATGAATTCCTCCATACATGCGGTGATGTGATGTTCTTGTGCCGGTTGGTCTGCCGTGCACAGCCGTCGTCGCGGGTGAACAACTGTGTGTCAAACAACCTTCGTTAGCACTCTACCCCTGCAAGTGCTAACACTCAACAATAGTGAGCGCTAATGCTAATTGGTCAGCTTGTCGGGGTTACACGCCATACGACCGAACGCAGTAACCGTCATTCCGTGTTCCTTGATGTACTCATCGCTAAAGCACGGACCACCAGAACCGGTTGTGTAACGACTGTCTGGCTCCCTCCTTTGCCAGGCACCTTCATCCCATTGGTAGACCGCCAGTCCACCACTGTTTGCGCGCCCACCCAGCGCCCACCATCCGTCACAGGCGACAATCGTAAAGTTTTCCTCCGTAGTCGGGAACGCCGATGCCTCGCAATCCCCACTGATCGGATAATCGGGCGTAGCCGTACTCGTAGTTTCCCTCGTCTTGGTTTTCTCCGGCGACTCCACCTTCACGGTCTCTGTCGCAGTCGCAGTAACAGTGAGCTTCGGTGTTACTTCATCCTTTGCACCTGCACCAGACCATTGCTCACCTCGACCACTCGCAACTAGGTAAAGCACCGCTGCCAGAGCGACGATCACCACAAGCAACAGCGCGACGACTGCCCATAACACTCCCCGACCACGACCGCGCTGCTCTTTAGCTTGCGGTGTTTGCGGTACTTGCGGTTCGCCCTGCGGTGCAAACAGCTCAGTCTGATTATGCGAATTATCGGATGGCTGAAGTTCCCACTCGCTGTAGTCTTTACTCATTTTTGGGCAAGCGCTTTCCTGTAATTGTCCTGCGATCCATGGCAGAGAAACAAGTCAAAGTCAGTTAACGAAATTTAACATGGATCCGAGGGGCAATCACTGCTTATTGCATTACAGGATTTTCCACTGGCATCGATGGGTCGGTCGGGCAGGCGTAGCCAGAGGGCTTGACCCCCGCGGCAATAAGGTAGGCGGCAGCTGCGCCAATCATGACACCGTTGTCGGTGCACAACTTAATCGGTGGCACGTGCAGCGTAATTCCCGCCGAGGTAGCTCGCGCCGCTGCGAGTTCACGCAACCTCGAGTTCGCAGCCACACCACCACCGAGCAGCAGCGTAGTGGCCCCCACATCCTGAGCTGCGCGAACGGCCTTCTTGGTCAATACATCGCAGACCGCCTCCTGGAAGGAAGCACAGACGTCCTCTACGGAGTATTCACGACCTTCCTTCTCCGCCGCCTCGACATAGCGGGCCACGGCGGTTTTCAAGCCGGAGAAGGAGAAATCATGGCGCGCATCCTGCTGGCGCATCATGGCGCGAGGAAACGCGATGGCCTTGCGATTTCCCTGCTTAGCCAACTTATCGATAATCGGGCCGCCCGGGTAACCCAACCCAAGCAACCTCGAAACCTTGTCGTATGCCTCTCCGGCCGCGTCGTCAAGCGTCGATCCGAGCTCCTCCATCGGACGACCAACCCCCTGTACGCGCAGCAGCTGCGTGTGCCCGCCGGAAACTAGCAGCGCCACTGCGTTGGATAGATCCGCGCCGTCGAGAGCTCCGACAGCAACGTGGCCACCAAGGTGATTAATGCCGTAGAAAGGCACACCCCAGGCGGCGGCATAAGCCTTCGCGCCTGCCGAACCGACCAGCAGCGCACCGGCGAGACCGGGTCCCACGGTAGCGGCGACGGCATCTGGGATAAAAGTATCGATACCGAGCTTGGCAGCTGCTTGCGCGCGCGCCTCGGAGACTACTGGCTGCAGGGCTTCCAAATGAGCGCGGGAAGCAATCTCCGGGACCACACCACCGAAGCGGGCGTGCTGTTCCATGGAGGATGCGACGACGTCGGCAAGCACTTCCACCTCGGGAATGGCGGGGGCGCTGGTGTCGGTGTCGTCGTAGCGCACACGCATCACTGCAGCGCCAGTCTCATCGCAGGAACTCTCGATTGCCAGCAGGGTCAACTCGGTCATAGCAGTCATGGTACTAGCGCACCACCGGGTCGCTTACCAGCGACCGAGTTTAAATTTCGAGGCGACCGAGGTTCCGCACAGCGGCACGCCAGAGAGCGTATTCCTCTGGGTAGTCATCGCGGTAGTGGCGCACGGCGCGCATACCGTGCTTAATACGCTCGATTTCCTCGTCGCCGATATCCTTGCCCTCGGCGTCGACAAATACGACCGTTCCGCAAATTGCGGTGGTGGGGTCGGTAAAGAAAGCCGAGTTGCCCGTAGCAGCCTCATTGCGGCCGAGGGACGCGACCGGATTCGGTTCAGCGCCCTCAGCCTTGGCCGTCGGGTTGTAGAGAGCGGCGTAATCGGCGCCGTCTTCCTGAAACGCCACCGAAACACGGTCGGAGGAAACTCCGCCGAGGAATGTAGCAGCGGCCTCCAACTCAAATTCGACGATGCGATGCGTCAGGTCAGGGTTCACCAGAAAACCTTTAATCATGGAAACAGAGGTACCGCACCGCACCCGCTCCCGCATCTCGAGAGCGCTACCCCCACTATGGCCGCGGGATGTTGCGGAGGTTCGACCGTGCCATGTTGATCATCTGACCAACGCCGCCGCCGAAGACGGTGCGAGTAGCGGCCTTGGAGAATCCCATCAGCATGTCCCAGGTGATGTTTGCCGGGATGGACAGGGCATTCGGGTCGGTGATCATGTCCACCAGCACCGGGCCGTCGTATGCCAGCGCCTCCTGAATCAGGCGAGGCGCATCGGCCGGATCTTCAATTCGGATGGCCTTGATACCCAACGACTCTGCGACTCCGGCGTAGTCCACTGCGTCGTGATCGGTCTCGTGCTCCGGCAGCCCCTGAACCAGCATTTCCAGCTTGACCATGCCGAGCGAGGAGTTGTTGAACACAAACATCTTGATGGGTAGCTGCTCCTGCTTCACGGTGATGAGCTCACCGAGCAGCATTGACAGGCCACCGTCACCGTTGAAGGTAATGACCTGACGGTCCCGGTCAGCAGCCTGCACACCAATGGCCTGCGACAGTGCATTGGCCATAGTGCCGTGACGGAAAGAACCAATCTGCTCTCGCTTGCCATTCGGCGTGACGTAGCGTGCAGCCCAGACATTGCCCATACCGGTATCGACGGTGAAGACGGCATCGTCATCGGCGTACTTATCAATCAGGTCGGCTACATACTCCGGGTGAATCGGGCGCATGTTCTCAACGTCGTGGGTGTATGCCTCGATGACGTGGCTGAGCAGGCGCTCGTGGTTCCGCAGCTGCTTGTCCAGGAAGGAGCGATCGGTCTTTTCATCCAGGTGCGGCAGGATGGTTTCAATTGTGGCAGCCACATCGCCGACGACTGGGTACTTCACCGTGGTACGACGACCGATGGCACGACCATCGATATCGACCTGTGCGACGTTCTTAGTCGGCAGGAAGTCGTTGTAGGGGAAGTCAGTACCGAGCAGAATCAACAGATCAGCATCGTTGGAGGCATCGTGGCAGGCACCGTAGCCCAGCAGACCGGACATGCCGACGTCATAGGGGTTGTCGTACTGGATGTACATCTTGCCACCCAGCGCATGTCCCACCGGCGACTTAATTTTCTCCGCAAGCTTGAGCACCTGTTCGCGGGCGTCCTTCACGCCTGCGCCACAGAAAAGCGTGACCGTTTTAGCCTCGTTGATTGCGTCGGCAAGCGCGGCGGCCTGACCGGCGTCAGGGAATACGACTGGGCGGCCGCTGCTGATAGTGGAGGTGACGAACTCATCATTCTCCACCTCATGCGTTGTAATGTCGCCCGGCAGAACCAGCACGGAAACACCGTGGCCAGTCATGGTCGACTGGATAGCGTGATGCAAAACGACGCCACCCTGCTCAGCGGAGTTGACCATCTCGCAGTAACCGGAGCACTCGTTGAAGATGAACTCCGGATGGGTCTCCTGGAAGAAGTTCGAGCCAATCTGGCGGGAAGGAATGTGCGATGCCAGCGCCAGCACCTTTGCGCCGTTGCGGTGGGAGTCATACAGGCCCTGAATGAGGTGGGTATTACCCGGGCCACAGGAGGCCGCACACACTGCTAATTCGCCGGTGACCAGGGACTCCGCGCCGGCGGCGAAGGCGGCAGCCTCTTCGTTGCGAACGTGCACCCACTCAATGGAGGACTCGCGCACAGCGTCGACAATGGGGTTCAAACTATCTCCAACGAGTCCGAAGATTCGCTTGACACCCTGCTTCTCTAGGGTTTCTACGAGCTGTTTTGCAAAGGTTTTAGCCATGTG
Organism: Corynebacterium sp. HMSC061H03; assembly: GCF_001838215.1. Lineage (NCBI taxonomy): Bacteria > Bacillati > Actinomycetota > Actinomycetes > Mycobacteriales > Corynebacteriaceae > Corynebacterium > Corynebacterium sp. HMSC061H03. The sequence goes on along the minus strand of NZ_KV836048.1, from coordinate 50,475 downwards.
CCTGGTTTAACGCAGATTAGTCAATACGTCAACATCTAGCTGGCTGACTCAGGCCGACACATCGTGTATGCATCCGCCCCAGAGCCCGGATAATAGTTCTTTCGCAGCCCCATATTCTCGAAGCCATAGCGCCGATACATGGCAATCGCGGGTTCGTTATCTGTGCGAACTTCTAAGAAAACCGGGCCCGGATCCTCCGCCACAGCCGCCATTAGCGCATCCATGAGCTGTGCGCCGAACCCCCGGCGCTGCCACTTCTGTCCCACACCGATAGTGTGAATCTCGTACTCGGCGGCCCCCGCAGGCCCCAGCTTGGTAATCCCCGCATAGCCGCACAGCTCTTCGCCCCCGTCCGCCTCTGCGATCAGCCCGATGTAGAAATTGTTCGGCGCGGCCAGCTCTGCCATAAAGGCCGATTCCGGCCAGGGATCATCGCCGGCAAACAGCTCCGCCTCAATCGCCGCACACGCCTTGGCCGCAGGAGGTCCGAGACGCACTAGCTTGACGACGCTCATCTCATAGCCTTCGGGACAACGGCATCCGGACGGCGCAAGTACAGCGGCACCGGTGGGCCCGGCGCGGAGTCAAAGTCGACCGCTTCAACCATGGTTTTCGGAGTGGGAAAGACTTGTTCGGCAGGAACCTCAAGCCCGGCAATTTGCTCGATGTGGCTGAGGCTGCCGCAGGCGTGGCTTGGCGCGAAGTCGGCGACTTCTGCTGCAAGTTCTTCCTTGAGCAGCTCCATGACGTCGGCTGGCTTGGCCACTGCCGGACCAAAAACCCGCTGGCCATCGCGGTAGGCGGCGAAGTACACTTCGCGGCGGCGGGCATCGGTGACGACCAGTTCATCGCCAACACCACCCGCGAGCGCATCCAGGCTGCAGATGCCGTAGCAGGGAATTCCCAGAGCGTCGGCGAAGGAGGCTGCGGTAGCCATACCAACGCGCAAGCCCGTAAACGGCCCCGGCCCACAGCCGACAACCACGGCATCTAGCTCGGTTGCCGCCACCCCACTGTCAGTGAGGCACTGCTGAATCAGCGGCACCAGCACCTCGTTGTGCGCACGGGCATCCAGGTGCAGCTTTTCGGCCACGGTTTCACCATCGCGGACAATTCCCGCGGTGACCTGTGGAGTCGATGTGTCAACGGCCAAAATGTTCATACTCAGTAACCTACTTGAACCGACTTGAAGCTACTTGCTCCACGTCCAGGTGACGACGCGGGCATCGTCGTCACGCGAACGATCGATACTCACCTGTAGATAGCGCTCGGAGAGCACCTCGGCGAGCCCCATTCCCCACTCGGCGACCACGACGCTGTCCTCAAGGTCGGTGTCCAAATCGAGCGAGTCCAGCGCATCGAAGGCCTCGCCATCGGAGCCGGGTCCCTCTTCGCCGAAGAGTCGATAGGCGTCGACGTGGATGAGGGTGACGCCGTCGGTTGCCAGCGGACGGTGCTCGCGGGCGATTGTGAACGTCGGCGACGTCACGCGACCGCGCACATTCATGCCGCGGGCGATGCCCTGCGTGAGGGTCGTTTTGCCCGCGCCGAGTGGGCCATCGAGAATCACCAGATCCCCAGCTGCCAACTCCCGGCCAATTTCCTCGCCGAGGTCACGCATGTCCTCTGCGGTTGGCGCGATGCGGCTGCGCACCCACTTTCGCTCGCTGCGTCCCTTCGGCGCGGTGAGGATTTCATAGTTAATGGTGCCGGATGCCTCCGCGAGGTCATCGAGACCGGGCTCCCCCAGTGCGGGATCACCAACGATAACCGCAGTGTCGCCGGCCTCGACATCGGTGTCGGGTCCCAGGTCGACGACGAATTGATCCATACACACGCGCCCTACCTGCGGATAGCGTGTGCCATTGATGCTGACCTCGAAATGCCCGGAGGCCGAGCGCATCATGCCGTCGGCATAGCCACAGGGCACGATGCCGACGGTGGTATCGCGGTCAGCTGTCCACGTCTGCCCGTAGGACACCGACTGCCCCGCCGGCAGCTTCTTGACCAAAATGACCGACGCCTCCCACCGCATCGCCGGACGCAATCCATGGGTGGCACCCACAATTGGCTCGCCACCATAAATCGCCAGCCCTGGGCGCACCATGTCGAAGGCCAGGTCCGGACGCGACAACGATGCCGGCGAATTCGCCGCATGGTTAATCAGCTCGTCCAGCCCCGCCTCACGCAGTGCCGCAATCGCAGCACGGAAATTCTGTGCCTGCTTATCGACGCTCTCGTTGCCCGGCTCATCCGCGCACGCAAAGTGCGTGAAAGCACCGGTGATATTCAGAGCACCGGTCTTGTGCAGCTCAACCAGCTGAGCGACCGCATGCTCAAAGTCCCCATTGGCCATAGAGAATCCCGAGCGGCCCAAACCCGTATCGACCATCACCGTCACACGTGGTGTCACCGACAGCGCCCGCCCGGCATTGGCCACGGCCAGCGCATGAGCCATCGACGGCAGACCGAGGTCAATATCTGCAGCCACAGCGCGCTGCACCAACGAGGTGGCTGCTGCGTCCCAGATCCAGGCGAGGATGGGGATGGTGTGGCCGTCGTCAAGCGTGGCGCGGAGTTCCTCGCGGAGGGAGAGCGCCTCGTCGATTGTTGCGACACCGAGTTGTGTTGCCCCGCCGGCCAGCGCGGCCTGCGCGGTCTGCAGCGCACCCTGCGAGTAGCCGTCCGCCTTGACGACGGCCATGAATTCCGACACCCCTGCGATGGCCTTGACGGTCTTCACATTGTGGGTGATTGCGTCGAGATTAACGGTATGGGTCAGGATGGCTGGTGCCGAGGAAGTCATAGCCGTATTTTGCCACTGCTGCCTTCGTTGGTGAACCATGCGGTGGCATCTCGGATGGATTCGGCGATGTCCTGGGCGCTGCAGGGTGCTGGTCCGAACTCTGTCTGCGCGGCCAAAAATGCGGCGCGCGCATGAATAATTGCTGGTACATAGAGGGCTTCGCCACGCGCTACCCAGGCGCCGAGGAGCCCGGACAGTACATCGCCAGAGCCCGGCGTGGCTGCCCAGGAGCTACCCGCGTCAACCACGACTGTGCGCTGCGTTGCCGGATTGGCAATCACGGTACGGCGCCCCTTGAGCAACACTTCGCAGGAGAACTGCTCGGCAAGTTCACGGGCGTCTGCGATGGGGTTAGTGACCTCGTGCCCGGTCAGGCGCTCGAATTCACCGGCGTGCGGCGTGAGAACAGTGCGCAGGTTGCGCTCCTGGCCGCGCTCACGAACGAGCTGTCGGATGTCCTCATGCTTCGACAGCAGTGTCAGTGCGTCAGCGTCGATGACCACTGGTTTGTCAGTGGCCAGAATGTCTCGCAGTTCCTCGGCGGCTTTCTCATCAGTGCCCCGACCGGGACCGACGACCCAGGCATCGACGCGTACCTCTTTGCGATCCACCGAGTCCTGCTGCGTAATGACCGTCGGCAAGGCTGCGGTGATGCGGTTGCGTGCGGCCGCGTCGCCGACATAGATGACCGCAGGACTGGTCGCATGCACGGCAGCGGTGGCGCACAGCTGACCTGCACCGGGATACGCCTCGCTACCGGCGGCGATTCCTGTAACTCCAGTGGAGTACTTGTGGTCTGCAGCACCGGGTTCGAGCGGGGTCATCGCGCCAAGTGGTGCCGGAAAGCTCCCGCCTAGGGCTTCGTAGAACTCCACGGTCGGAGTCTGGTGGTGGACGGCATTGTAGGTACCGTTTTCATAGAGCGTCTGCCCCAGTCCTGGAAGTTCGAGGGAGAAGGAGTCGAGGGAAATTTCATGTAATTCGACGGTGCCACAGGATTCGGACAGCGAGTGCGCGTAGCGCAGACCGCCGAAAGTCACCGTTGTCGTGGCCTCGACGTGGGATGGCAGGTACGGGTTCTGTCCTTCCTCCAGATCAGGGTCTGGATTGATGGTCTGGGCAGGCGGGTCAAAAGTTCGCCCGGTATCGGCTTCTACGCCGCTCGGCACATCAACCGCGAGAATGGGAACTTTGCCCAACCGCGCTTCGCGCACCAACCACGCGGCCTCTTCACGCAGCGCGCCGTGACCTCCGAGCCCCACGATGCCGTCGATGATCAGTGCGTAGTCTTCACTAATCGACCACAGAATCTTCGATAAATCCGTCTCCCGGTCACACCCCAACGGCAGCACCCGCCCACCTGCGAGTTCAAAAGCTTTCAGCGCCCGTTCATGCGGCTTCGAGCCCAGCAAAACCGCATCCACGCCATGCCCATCCGAGGACAAGTTTCGGCCAGCATAGAGTGCATCGCCACCATTGCCTCCCGATCCAACCAACAGCAGCACGCGACCGCGACCAGGCTCCGGAGATGCCTCTGAGAGCATCCGCTCCGCCACCTCCGACACAGCGGCGGCTGCGTGGCGCATGAGTTCGTCGTCACGCGTTTGTGCGTCCAGATAGGGCTGTTCCGCGGCGCGAATTTCGGCAGCTGTGTAGCAGTACGTCATAACCCCAGCCTACGATTAGCCCCTATGGATGACTACTCCCCGAGCACGCGAGTTTTCGGCCCTCTACTGCGCGCCTTTCCGCAGGCATATCTGCGCTCGTTGCGTCATCCCGAATGGATCCCCCACGGCGTGCAGGACGTTCGCGAAATCCTCGACGGCAAAGTCACTCCTGACCTAGACAGATACAACGGTCGCACACCAATTGTCCTGGTTCACGGCACCTGGATGAACTCGTTCAACTCCTTCGCCATGTTGGGGCCGTTTCTCGCCCGGAATCGCCCCGTATTCTCACTCGATTACGGCTCCGACCCCGCCGCGCTGGTCAGCCGTCTCCGTAGCGTCAAAGCCACCACCGATTTGAGCGATGCGCTCGCTGAAGTCACCGACCTTCTCGACCGCTTCCGAGCCCAACTCTCCCTTCCCCGCATCGACCTCATCGGTCATTCCCAGGGCGGTCTACACTGCCGCAGCTACGCTAACGCGAGCATCGATTCGCTTTACGACGACGCACTCAACCATGGCCTCAACGAAGAAGAGGCCGAGCAGTACGCCTCCGACAACAGCCCCGTGCGTGCAGTCATCTCGCTAGCGGGAAACCACCGAGGCACTACTGCGTGGGGCATGCGCCGAAGGCTCAGTGCCCTTGAGCGATGCGGCCTACCGATGCACAAACTCGTCGACCGCCTTGTCGGCCGTGCCTGCATTCAACAGCTGCTGGACTCTGACTACATTGCGACTCTGAACCGCGCAGCGCGTGGCATTACCCGACGTGGTCCGCACTACCTGAATATCGGCACCCCTTTTGACACCGTGGTTCGCCCGTGGACCGGCGCCTTTTTGCCCGAACAAGAGGGTCACCACATTACGAACGTCAACAATGCCACTGGCGGTGGCGACTGGTCTGATCACCTCGCACTGCTCTACTCCCCCAATACGCTCGAACGCATTCACGAGTTCTTGGAGGAACTGGATGGCGCTGAAGCTGGTGATGTTCCGCATCATCCGCGACAGCGAGTCCTGCCTTTGTACGGCGCCCTGCCGAGGGGGCTCGGACGGAGGGGGTCCGGGCGGAGGGGGTCCGGGCAGAGGGGCCGGATCTAATTCAGCACAGAATTTTAGAACGTATTTCCAGAATTCTATTGACAGTTTTTCAAACAGGTGTACGATTTGGGTTGTAGGGAAAATTTGTAAGCGAAAGTTCTTTGTCTGGTGCACAGAAGTCGGCGGGACTGGTTGAAACAGCCTCCACCACGCTTCTCTCCACCACAGAACTCAATCTTCAATTCTCCGGCGGACACGTAGTAATCAGGGGGATAACCAATGTCATCGCCGCCCACAGAACTTCCAGCACCAGGTCAAAAGCCCTCATGGGCCAACCAGCAATCCGACGATCCCATTAGCATCGCGGCCCGTGCCATCAACGCCGCAGACCTTCAACTCATCGATATCTGCGCTCCCGGTGACGAGGTCGATGTCAATCACCATCTTGCCCGTATAAGCATTCGAACCGGCCTTAGCCGAGGCAAGTGCTCTACGCTGTGCGAAATTGCGCTGATGTTCGAACGCCTACCAAAGGTCCGGGCTCTCATCGAATCCACCTTCTGTTTCTCGTTAGCCCATCTCCGCGCCATCGCCAATGGCGTTGCCGGGCTGTCACCAGATCAGTTCGACACGGTAGAGCCCCATCTTTTGGAAATGCTCACTCCGACGCGACCTCGACAAGCAATGGTTGGTGTCTACACGCTGTCTCGTCTAATCGGCGACTTGGTTTCTGAGTACAACGACTGCGCCCGCAACGACGGCACCCAACGGGTGCCAGAAGGCGAAGCGGTCGCACTCGCCGACACGGGCGATGGCAAGCACAAAAAGGTCACAGCAATCCTTGAAAACGACCGCGCGACCGAGCTCATGGCAAGAATCCAGGGGATTCGCAACACCGCAATCAATCGCGGTGAACAGTGCACGCAGGCGGAAGCGCTACTACAGCTGGCACAGAAATCGACCAATGCCGAGATTGTCATCAATGTCTACCGCGAGGTCGGCGGTGGGCCAGCATGGATTGATGGCATCGGCTGGTTGAGCGAGGTAGCCACCGAAGAATGGATTGCTCGCGCAACTCACATCCGTATCTCCGCCGATAGCAAGGTGGATGGTTACCGCCCCACCGAGAGCCAGGTGGCTCGCGTCCGTGGGCGTGACGGTACCTGCCGCTTCCCCGGCTGCGACGTCCCGGCAGCCAAGTGCGACCTGGACCATATTCAGCCGTACAACCACGACAATCCCAAGCAGGGCGGGCCTACTGACACGGAGAATCTGCACTGTCTCTGCCGCCGACACCACAACCTAAAAACGCACGGGGGCTGGGACATCGATCGGTTCCCTGATGGAACAGAAGTGTGGACTTCCCGTGATGGAGACACCGCGACTAGCGTTCCGGTTGGGCCGCTAAAGAACGTCGGCAAGCAAACTTTTCATCAGCGTGTGACACGGAAGATGAAGACGATTCAGAAACGCAACCTCGATTGGATGTTGTCATTTTGCCATGTATCCGATGAGGTCTGGGACCTATCCGAGGAAGAAGCAAAACGCATCGAGTCCCTCACGGATGAAGAACTCGATGCGGAGATTGAGCAGTACCGACGAAAGCAGGACGAACTACTCGACGGTGACTGACTTAGCCAGGTTGCGCGGCTTATCGATGTCCTCGTTACCGCACTGGCGAGCAATCTCAGCTGCCAGGAACTGCATTGGAATCGTAGACAACAGCGGCTGGAGCAGCGTGGAGGTCTCCGGGATCTCAATCAGGTAGTTCGCAAAAGGAACCACCGACTGATCCCCTTCTTCGGCAATCACGATGGTCTTGGCACCTCGGGCTCGAATTTCCTGGATGTTGGAGACAATCTTGGAGTGCAGCACGGCGCGCCCCTTCGGCGATGGCACTACGACGACGACCGGAAGATCATCCTCGATGAGTGCAATTGGGCCATGCTTGAGCTCGCCTGCCGGGAACCCCTCTGCGTGAATGTAGGCAAGCTCCTTGAGCTTCAGCGCACCCTCAAGTGCGACTGGGAAACCAACGTGTCGGCCGAGGAAGAGCATCGTCGGAATAGCACCGATTTCCTTGGCCATGTCGATGAACTCATCGCCCTTAGCGACGACCTTGTCAATCAGTGCCGGGATGGTCTCCAGCTCTTCAAACTCGCGAGTGACCTCATCCGGGTACTTAGTGCCGCGTGCCTGGGCCAGAGCCAATCCGACCAAGTAGTTTGCGGCAACCTGCGCCAGGAACGACTTGGTTGCAGCAACACCGATCTCCGGGCCGGCGTGCGTGTAGAGCACGGCGTCAGACTCACGCGGAATCTGTGCACCGTTGGTGTTACAGACAGCCAGCACGCGGGCGCCCTGGCTCTTTGCGTGTCGCACGGCCTCAAGGGTGTCCGCAGTCTCACCCGACTGCGAAATAGCGACCACCAGCGTCTGGCGGTCCAGCACCGGATCGCGGTAGCGGAACTCGGAAGCGACCTCAATCTCGACCGGGATACGAACCCAGTGCTCAATGGCGTACTTGGCCAACAAACCGGAGTGGTATGCGGTACCACAGGCGACGACGAAGACCTTCTCGATGTCACGCAGATCTTGGTCACTCAGGCGGGACTCGTCGAGAACGATGCGGCCGTCAACGAGGTGACCGGCCAACGTATCGCGGACGGCGGCAGCCTGCTCGTGGATTTCCTTCATCATGAAGGAGTCATAGCCACCCTTTTCGGCTGCGGCGAGATCCCAGTCGATGGTGAATGGCCGACCCTGCTGCTCGTTGCCGGCGAAATCCAGGATGCGGTAATCATCTGCGGTGATGATGACGACGTTGTCCTGACCCAGCTCCACGGCCTCGCGGGTGTGCGCGATGAAAGCCGCAACATCGGAGCCGAGGAACATTTCGTTTTCGCCCACACCGACAATCAGCGGAGTGGAGCGACGAGCAGCGATGATGCGGTCCGGGTGGTCTGCATGAGTAAACAGCAGCGTAAAAGCACCCTCGAGGCGGTTGAGCACGGACAGCGCAGAGGCCTCGAAATCACCAGCGGTAGATCCGCCGTCGGAACCGTCCAGGGCACGGGCGAGCATGTGCGCGGCGACCTCGGAGTCGGTTTCGGACTTCAGCTCAATGCCGGCATCCTCCAGCTCCTGACGTAGCGGAGCAAAGTTCTCGATAATGCCGTTGTGGACGATAGCCACCTTGCCGTCATAGGACTGGTGTGGGTGGGCATTCTCATCAATTGGGCGACCGTGGGTAGCCCAGCGGGTGTGCCCAATTCCGGTGGTTCCAGTGATTTTGTCGCGCCCATCCGCGTCAAGGGCAGCCTCGAGGTTGGCGAGTTTACCGGCCTTCTTCTCTACAGTGATATGCCCCTGATTGTCGACAATGGCAACACCCGCGGAGTCATAGCCACGGTATTCCATGCGTCGTAGCGCATCGACAGCAATATCCAGGGCGGGCTGATGGCCCACATATCCAACGATTCCACACATGCCCTACAGAATAACCCGCGAAGCGGAAAATCGTCATAACGAAATAGACATTCTCGCTCATCCTGGCACTTTTTCAGCAAAGGTATGCACCTTATAGTTAAGCTATTCACTGTGGCTGACAACTTGAAGACTCTGACATCTAATCTTTCCAAGCGTGGACCGCACCGCGTCATGGTCGGTGATCTCGCTTTTACTGGCCTGCCGGGAAAGGTCTACACGCCTGCCGAGGGCAATGGCATCCCCGGTATCGCCTTCGCACACGATTGGCGCACACCGATTGAGGAGTACCACGCCACGCTGCGTCACCTAGCTTCGTGGGGCATCGCGGTCGCTGCTCCGGACACCGAAAATGGCATTGTGGCAGACCACCGTGGTCTCGCCAACGATTTGGAGACAGCGCTCCAGATTCTCGCTGGTGTCCGCCTCGGAGAGGGCAAGGTCGTCGTCCACCCGAAGAAACTCGGCGTTGCCGGCCACGGCATGGGCGCTGGCGTAGCCGTCCTCGCCGCCGCTGGTCACGACCTCATCTCCGGCGTTGGCTGCGTCTTCCCCGCAACTACCGCGCCTTCCTCCAGCGCCGCTGCAACTAATGTCTCGGCTCCGGGCCTCGTCCTGGCCCCTGGCGAGGATCAGTGGCTCGATCGCGGTAACCCGGCTCGCCTGGCTGTTCAGTGGAAGGGCGATGTCGTTTACCGCGAAGTAGACAAGGCTGACCAGGGCAGCTTCTCGGAGACAACTCTTCTCCGTCGTCTAGCGGGCTTCTCTTCCTCCAAGGTGAAGTACCAGGAGGTCGCGCGCGCCGCACTCACAGGCTTCCTGCTGGCCACGGTCGGTGACGACAAGAAGTACTCGGATTTCGCAGACCCGACCGCCACTATCAAGGGCACAACTAACCGCGACATGGAGTGGCTCATCAAGGAGCTGCCGGAAAACCCGGAGCACTCGCTGATTCCCGGCAAGTAGTCACTAGGCCACGCTTCAGGACACGCCCCGAATCGACTTCACCGTCGGCGTCCCTTTCCCCGCCCGCCCGAACAACCGCGTAACGGTTCCCTTCGGTCGGGCGGTTTTTTGTTGCTTTTCGACGCCCGCCGCCACCTCCCTCTCCTTAGTTTCGCGTGCTTTACGACGCTCCTCCAAACCCTGCAATTCTTTCTGTGCCCTCTGTATCGCCGTATCGAACTCCTGCCTGGTCATTGCAGCAGCGTCGTAATAGTCCTGCCCAATCCGGTCATATTTCGCGGCATGCTTACTCCCCATTACCACTCACCTGCCGTTGGCGAATTGACCGCGCCCACAAGCTCCTGGGCGTTGGGCTGCTCAGGGGGCTCGGGCACAGCTGAAGCAGATTCCTGCACTGATGCTGCCGAATCCTGGGCTGGTGCTGGCTGCGGCTCTGCTTGTGGTTCTGGCTGCGGTTCCGCTCGCTGTTCTGCTTGCGGTTCCTGTGGCAGCTCGATTCCCAAGTGCTTTAGTTTCTCAGCTGGAGGAGGCGGTTCAGGAACATTTTCAGGTTCGGGCTCGGGTTCAGGTTCGGGCTTGGGCTCGGGTTCCGGTTCTGGCTTGCAGTTCTCCGGCGCAGGAGCTGGTGCTGGTGCTGGTGCCTGTTCGCACACTGGCTCTTCCGTCTCCGTGCACATGTCTAAGTTGAGCAGTGAGGACGCGACACTGCCTGCAACCCCGACAGCTCCCGCAATTCCAGCGATACTGGCCGCCCCGGCAGCGCCAATGGCACCTCCAACGGATATCCCAGCAGCAACGCCTGCCTCTATCCCAATATCAACGTTGGCAACGACCCCAATTCCACCAGCGATAGCACCGTTGCCACCGGTTACAGTAGCTCCTTCGCCACTCACAGACTCAGCCACCTCTGCACAGGCCGCCGAGGTAGCACCCGAACTGGCAGGGACAGTAGGAGGCTGCGGCGGGGTGGCGACCACCACGGCCTCAGTGTCACACGCTGCCTGCTCAAGACACTGTTCGATGCAGACATTGCGAGCATCGTAGAGCTGACCAGTGGAGTCGACGAGACTGTTGCACACCTGCTGGGCGACTTGTGCGGCTTCGGCGCCGACCTCCGGATCGTCGACAAGCGCTTCGCACTGAGAGAGGATGCCGTCGGTTTGCTCAGCCATATCTTCGGCCTGCTTTTCGCAATCCTCCAGGACCTCGTCGACTTTCTTGCCGCACTCGCCGACGCTCTGCGCGCCATTGGCGGACTGCTCATCCTGATTCGCACAGTCCTGCGCGGCTTTATCACAGCGTTCCTTGGCGGCGTCGGCGGCATCGCCTTTCAAACCGCCCCAATCGAAAGCCATAGCAATAGTTATCGCGGAGGCTATCAACCCCACGGAGTTAGAGAACTTGGATAGGGCGCTGCCCTTCCAGCCGTCAGCGCGTCGCACCTTATCCAAGACTTTGGGCAGATTCTTGCCGATGCCGCCAACCCCGCGCTTGGCTCCAATACGGCTTCCACGGCCAATAACACGCACCAATATCGGAAGAATTCGAGCAACCCATGGCATCAGTCCACTACCTCAATTCCACCGAGGTCGGCGCTCCCGTCGCTGTCACAGCCTGCAAAGACACGCCACTGTTCCCGCACTGCCGGAGCATGATTGCCAAGTCCCGCGTACATCGATTGCCCGTGCTCACGCAGCCGCGCTGCCGCCTGCTGCAGACGACGCCCCTGGGCGGCAAAACCCTGGCCACAGTCTGCCGCGGAAATATCGGGAGCGCTTCCCCACCGCTCATGGCCTTCACGGCCGCGCTGCTCGATCTCTCGGGCAGCCGCTGTCACTGCATCTTCCGAAAAGTGCAGCAAGCCTCCGCCACTGCCTCCAGTAAAACGTGCGGACACGAAAAATCCCCTTCCCCGCGAAAAACAGTTCTTATTACTGTTAGGCGCGAAAAAAGGGGATTCGGTTCCGTTGAGGTACTAGCGCGGGTGCCCCCGGGGCTAACGAGCGCGGTAGATGCGCTTACACCCCTCAACACCGGTGAAGCTGAATGGGCCGGTGCCAATCAGGGCGTCGTCTCCCAGGTTGGAGTACTCACCCGGATCTTCATGCGTCACCTGAGCGTGGCGGTAGTAGGTCGGATCATCGAGCTTTACGCGTTCATCCAGTTCACGAGCATTATCTTCGGCGCGCAGCTGGGACTCGTAGCCCTCGACCACATTGCCGGTGAGGAACTCAGCAACCGAGCCGGAACCATAGGAGACAACAGCGACCTTCTTACCAGCCAGGTCCTTCTCGGTGTCCAGCAGCGAGAGCAGGCCGAAGTAGGCCGATGCTGTGTAGGAGTTACCGATGATGCGGTTGTACTCAGTAGTTGGGCCGAGCTGGCGGGCCTCGTCCTCTGCGGTGAGCTCCACACCGTTATTGGCCGAAAGCTGCCGGTGCGCCTTGTAGGCCATTTTGGTAAACGGCTGGTGGTAGCTGAAGTAGTCAATCTCGCTGAAGTCCACACCGCCGCGGGCACGGTAGTCCTCGTAAGCACCCTGAACAGCGTCGATGTAAGCACTAATAGAGAGCTTGCCCTCCACCAACGCCTGGCTGCGGTGGTTCGGACGCCAGAAGTCCATAACTTCGCGGGTAAAGACGCCCGAAGCCGCATCGATAGCCAGGATGCGCGGATTAGCGGTCACCAGCATGGCTACAGCACCTGCACCCTGGGTCGGCTCCGCAGCGGAGTCCAGGTCATAGCGGGCAATGTCGGAGGCGACAACGATGACCTTCTCCTCCGGATTGCGGGCCACCAGAGCGCACGCGAACTGCAGCGCCGCGGTACCGGAGTAGCAGGCCTGCTTCAGCTCGACAGAGCGCGCATGCGGGTCAAGACCGACCAACTCATGCACATAGACAGCAGCGGCCTTCGACTGGTCAATACCGGTCTCAGTGGCGAACATGATGGTGCGCACGCCGTCGATACCGTGGCGGTCGACGATCTTCTTCACCGCGGTCGCGGCCATCGTCACCGGATCTTCATCAGAGGCAACCACGCTGGAGCGTTCCTGCCCCAGGCCCTTGTGGTACTTTGCCGGTTCCGCTCCGAGTCGGGGCGCAATATCGGCGAGGTCAATGCAGTACGAACCCGTCGCAAAGGCGATGTCATCAATACCGATCGGGGTCACATTGCTTGTTGTCATCAAAACCGTGCCTTCACTACCTCTACAGATTTTTAAGAAATAACGGGCAACGAAACATCCCTATGTCATCAGAACGGCCATCAGAGCAGTCATCAGACCACGGGATATTTTGCCCACAAAATGTTAATTGCCTACTACAGAAATCTAGCGCGTTTACCTGAGATTTGTCTTAGGTTTTGCGAATTGTCGCAAACGACTATTCACAAACCACTACTTCGCACGCTCGATAGAAACGTGTGCCTCCATCAGCTCACCCGGGTTCGTCTGTGCCGCGAGCAGGGAAAGCTCACCACACCAGACGATTGCCGCGCAGCACGCTGCTAGACGACGGGCATTCTCGCCCGGCTCACGGTCCTCCTTGCAGCCCAGCGCCGTGAGATTCTTCTCCACGAAGTCCAAGCCCTTGCCGTTGCCCACGGAACCGACGATCAAATGTGGCAGGGTGCAGCTAAAGCGCACGGAGCCGTCGTCAAGCGCCTCTACCTGCGTCAGCCCCTGCGAGCCTTCGACGATATTCGCAGCGTCCTGACCGGTAGCGAGGTAAAAGCCCAGCAGCATATTGGCGTAGTGCGCATTACCGCTGCGCAGTGAGCCCGCCATGATGGAGCCGACGAGGTTCTTGCGTTCGTTGAGCTCAGCCAGGCGCTTGGCGGTAGTGCGCAGACGCTCGCGGACAACCGGCTCCGGAATGACGGCCTCGGCGATCACGTACTTACCGCGGCCCAGAATGCCATTGACGGCGGAGGTCTTCTTATCGGTGCAGTAGTTGCCCGAGATGGAGCCATAGCCCAACTCTGGCATCTGCTCCATCAGGTAGGACATCAAACGCTCAGACGCCAGCGTGGCCATGTTGTGGCCCGAGGCGTCACCGGAGAAGAAGTCAAAGCGGACAAAGAGAAGACGTGATGCGATCTGGAAGTGAATATCTACCAGCTTGGCAAAACGCGAAGAGGACTCCACGACCTTCTTCAGCTCGTCATAACGAGACAGGATGTTGTCGCGCGCAACGACGGCATCAGCTGCCGAATCGAGAGTGAAAATCACCGAGCGGGTCATCTTCTCACCGACGAAAGTGCAGGTAATGCCACCTTCGATCATGCGGGAGACCTTCGCACCGCGACCACAAGACGGCCACAGCGGGGTCTCGTAAGTCGCCAGCGGAATCTTCACCTCGTCATTCATGACGTTGCCACTAATGCGCACCGGACCAATCCAGCTCAGTGGTACGTGTGCATATTCCAGGTCGTGCGAGCTCTTTTCAGCCATTGTCCTAAGCGACCCTTTCTAGCTGCATGCAGCTTCGGTTCCCAGCTTCTGTAAATTTCAGCTGTCTTAAATTCTACGGTCAAAAAACTGTGGTCAAAGTTGAGCGGCCAGCTTCAGCGGCAACGGCCGGATGCCAGCTGCTTGCCAGCGCGCGGTGATGTCCGCGGCAGTCTCCTCGGCATCGACACCATCTGAGACTCCCACCAGCGCGATTCCGCAGTCACCACCACCGGAGCCACTGCTCTTGCCCGCGGCCCCCGCGCCATCGGCGATGTCGGCAAGCGCTTTCAGTTTCTCCGTCTCGATGCACACAGCACGCTCACGCTCATAGTCCTGCAGCAGCGTCCGATTCTCACGCAGGCAGGCAAACGCCGCGGTGTGGTCGCCGTCGGCAAGCGCCTGCCAGAGTCTTTCGCTTATCGACGAGACCCCGCGCACAAAATCACGGTCTGCGCCACCGGCCTTCTTCAACTGCGAGTCCGTCTTCACCGGACTGCCCGTCCAGCCGACCAACAGTTGTAGCCCACCGAGGTCGGTGCGGGCGTCAATGCGAAGATTCGGCCACGGTGCCGCCACGGCAGCGACAGGATCAGCCGCCACGAGCTCTGCGAGCGCCGTCGGATTCGGCCGGCGATAGAGCACCACCCCGCCGTGCGCGGAGCACGCGATATCGCCGCCGGAACCAGCTGCACCAGCCAGAAGCGTGGCCACCATCGCAATCTTGTACACGTCCAGTGAATCCAGCTCCAGACCCAGGTGCGTCCCCAGCGCACGAGTTACAGCCACAGCGACAGCCCCGGAGGATCCCAGGCCATACTTCGCACCACTGTCGGCGTCATCGAGGTCTGATTCAATGACGATATTTATGGGGCGCTCTGGGGTGTTTTCCAACTCGCCCGCAGCAATGCGATAGACCAGGGAAATCGTATGGGTAGCGATGTCATCTGGTGCATCGATATCAATGACGCGCCCCTGCGGGCCGTAATAGCTGGAGTACACGCGAGAGACCGGCTGCGATGGTTCGGCATCGCGGCACCGAACTGTCACATAGCGGTCGACACCTGCGATGACGGCCAGTCCCTCGACATCCATCACCGCATATTCGCCGGTGAGATACAGTTTGCCACAGCCGCGGCCAATCGATTCACCTTCGATAGGTCCGCCTTTAGCGTTGCTCAACTACTCCCCCAGCTACACCAGGTAAGCGCCAGGGCCGGAACCGGAAACCAGCACGTCAATATCCTCGAACTCTGCGCGGAAACGATCCGCGATGTTCTCGGCATCGCCGCTGCGGCACAGCACCTTCACGTTCGGGCCGGCATCCATGGTGGCGTAGCACTCGGTGCCCTCGTCACGCAGCGTAGCGACGAGATCGAGAGCCGCCACCGAATCCGGATTCCAGTACCGCACCGGAGGAAGAGCCCCCAGCATAGTGGCGTGCATGCGCATGGCATTGGCCTCGGCGAGCTCACCGACCGCAGTGAAGTCCGCAGCGGCAATGGCGGCCTTCATGTCCTCGATATCGCGGGGCACCTGCTCCACCCAGGCCGGGAAGAACGGTGATGTCTCGACCGTGCGACGCATGGCGGCACGGCTGTCAATCTTCTTGCGCCCCGGGGCCAAAACCGCCACGACCAGGGAGAGATCCAGGCCGGAATCCGGCAGAGCCACTGCGTGGCTGGAAGCATCGTCATCGCCGGGCAGCCACTCGACGAGGCCGCCGAAAATAGAGCGACAGGCCGAGCCCGAACCGCGACGGGCCAGAGCCGAGAGCTGTTCCGGGGTGTAGTCCAGGCCGTAGGCCTTCGCCGCGGCCAGCGCGAGAGCGCCAAAACCCGACGCGGACGAAGCCAGACCCGCACCCGTCGGAATCTCGTTGGTGCTGGTCACCTCTGCGAAGCTAGTGCTGCCCGCACGCTCGCGGACCAAATCCAAAAACTTCTGGACACGGGAGAGGTCCTTGCCCACCATCTCCTGGCCGTTCAGAGTGCCCGAGTCGGCGGTGACGCTGGGATCGTCGATAAGCGACACCGTGGTCGTCGTCGGAGCGATGCCCAGAGTAAGGGACAGCGAACCTGTGGCCGGTAGCTGCACGGCCTCATCGCGCTTGCCCCAGTATTTAATCAGGGCGATGTTGGGATGAGCGACGGCGGTAGCGGTCGTGGTCACGAGGGATTTACCTCCACAGTCCAAGTAGCAACGGCATTGGCGCCCATCATGGCATGGCTAATCAGTTCCGCGTGATCGGCGGACTCTGCCAGCGCCATCACACAGCCACCGCAACCGGCACCAGTGAGCTTTGCCCCGTGGGCACCTGCCAGTCGGGCGGCAGTGACGAGATCGGTGATGGACTCATGTCCAACACCTAGTTCTTCTAGCGCTTCCTGCGCCGAGTCCATTCGATGCCCCAGACGGGCAAAATCGCCCTTGGCCAGGTTGTGCACCGCACCATCGGCCAGCTGCCCCAAGTGGTCCAGCAACTCTTGGCCGTGGACTCGGTGGGAATCGACGAAACCACGCACGCGGGCAACGGCCAGCGACGTCGAACCACGCACACCGGTATCCCCCAGCACTAGCCACATCTTCTTGGCCACCTTCAGCGGATGGAACTCACCCTGCTTGAAGTAAACCGGACGCGATGCGCGGGCAACCGTGGCATCCAGGCCAGAGGGGTTACCGTGCGCCAGACGCTCAGCTTCCTGCACCAGGTCAAAGCGCTGACGCTCGGTCAAAGTGCCATCGGCGAGGTCACGCACTGCGTCGATAAGCGCATGTGCCACTGCGGCAGAACCACCCAGCCCTGCGGCGGGCGGGATACCGGAGCGGAGACGAACCAGCAGGTCGCGTTCGGG
This sequence comes from Corynebacterium sp. HMSC061H03, assembly GCF_001838215.1. NCBI lineage: Bacteria > Bacillati > Actinomycetota > Actinomycetes > Mycobacteriales > Corynebacteriaceae > Corynebacterium > Corynebacterium sp. HMSC061H03. The sequence continues at coordinate 33,204 of NZ_KV836048.1, read as the reverse complement.
AATACCGAAGGTGCGCAGGCCAGCGCGGAGTGCAGCGGCGATGGAGGCAAAGCGCTCCGGCAGCTCGTCGATGTCAATGACCTCGCCGTCCATGGAAAACAGGACTGGAGAATCCTCCACGCGGTCAATCCACGCCATCGTGCGCAGCGACGTCACCGGCAGCGCAATAGCCGGCTTGCCGTAGACGACAGAGTGCTCGCCCAACAAAATCGACTTGGCATGGCCTTCACCGAATGCGGCACCCTGTTCATTGGCCAGGGCATAGAACTCCCCGGTCTCCAATTCCTCGGACTTGTCGAGGCCGAAGTCGTCGACGCTGGCGTTTTCTACGCTGGTCACGAAGCTACACATCCTTTTCCGAAACCGACTGTGCGGCAGCCTGCGCCTCCGCGGGGCCATGGATACCCGGCACACCCGCAATGTCGAAACCGTACTTGGAGAACTTCTCCGCACCAACACCCCAGACGTGGTTAAACCACTCCGTCATCGGTTCGTTCGCACGACGTTCTGCTAGCTCCAGCGGGGTCACGTACACCACTTCATCGACCTCATCGGGGTTGATATCCACCGACTTCGGATCGACGATGCCGGCGTACACGTGGTTGTACTCGTGCTCTGCCAATCCCGAACGATCATCGATGACCTGGTAGATAACAATGCCGATTTCCTCCAACTGGGAGACATCCGCACCGAGCTCTTCCTTCGCACGACGCTCAACGGCATCGGCCACCGGCTCCCCCGGCAGTGGGTGCGAGCAGGTCGCATTCGTCAGTAGCAGTGGTGAGTGATACTTCGACTCCGCACGGCGCTGCAGCAGCATGCGTCCCTGCTCATCGAAGAGGAAAAGAGAAAAAGCACGGTGCAAAATTCCCGGCGGAACGTGTGCTTCAAGCTTGCCGACGGTACCGAGAACCCGACCGTCACGATCGACCACCTCTACCTGGATGTCGGCTTCACCCGGGGCAAAGCGGGCTTTAATGTCCTCTGGCGCGTCATTCATTTCCACACTCCTGACTCTAGACTGCGGCCACAACCGCAGCTAACTCCCCGGCAATCTTGCGGGCCGATTCCGCATCGGCGGCCTCCACCATGACGCGGAAGAGCTCCTCGGTGCCGGACGGGCGCAACAGCACGCGACCGGTGGAACCCAGCTTCTCCTCGGCTGCATCGATGGCGGCCTTGACCTCATCAGACTCCAGAATTGCGGCCTTGTTGGACACCGGCACGTTGATAAGAGTCTGCGGCAGCACCTTCATTACGGAGGCCAGCTCAGCCAGAGACTTACCGGTGCGTGCCATCCGCGCCATGAGGTACAGACCGGTGAGGGTGCCGTCACCAGTGGTGGCGTGATCCGGAATGACCACATGCCCCGACTGCTCACCGCCGAGCGAGTAACCGCCGGCGTTCAAATCTGCCAGCACGTAGCGGTCGCCGACCTTGGTGGTACGCAGGGCGATATCGTTTTCCTCCATCGCCAGCTTGAGGCCGAGGTTACTCATCACAGTGGCCACCAGCGTGTTGTGGTGCAGTAGCCCCTCTTCCTTCATGGCGACGGCCAGGATGGCCATGATTTGGTCACCATCGACGATGTTGCCCTGCGAGTCCACAGCCAGGCAGCGGTCGGCATCGCCATCGTGAGCCAGACCCAGATCCGCGCCGTGCTCCAGCACTGCCGCGCGCAAAACCTCAATGTGGGTGGAACCGCAGTTGTCGTTGATGTTGTAGGAGTTCGGCTTGTCATGAATAGCGACGACGTCGGCACCGGCGGCCGCGTACGCCATGGGGGCGGCCTGCGAAGCAGCACCATTTGCACAATCCACTACGACGCGAATGCCGTCGAGCTTGGTGCTGACCGCACGGGAGAGGTGGAACAGGTAGCGGTCGAGCCCGTCTGGGGCCTCCTCGATGACACGCCCCACTCCGGTGCCCGTGGGGCCGGTCTCCGGCAGGTTGTGGAGAGCGTGTTCGATTTCCTTCTCCACCGCGTCGTCAAGCTTGGTGCCGCCCGCGGCGAAGAACTTGATGCCGTTGTCCGGCATGGGGTTGTGAGAAGCCGAAATCATCACACCCATGTCGGCACCGTAGTCGTCGGTGAGGAAAGCGACAGCCGGAGTGGGCAGCACGCCGACACGCAAAACGTCGACGCCCTGGGAAGCCATGCCGGCAGACAGCGCTGCGGCGAGCATCTCACCGGAGACACGCGGATCGCGGCCAACAATGGCCAGGGGACGACGCCCCGACGGATTCGTGCCGCTAGTCAGCACAGTGGCCGCAGCAGCACCCAGCCGCATTGCCAGCGGTGCGGTCAGAGTCTTATTCGCCAAACCGCGGACGCCATCAGTTCCGAAAAGACGTGCCATTGTTGCTAGACCACTCCTTGGGGGTTTTATGAGTTTTGGTATCGCGGACTATTGCATTGTCAATGCTGTATTACTTTAGCCGGTCGCGCAGGCGAATCCAGACTAGCCACAGGACACAATTGGCTGCGGGTCATAAACCGTAGTCTGAGTTTCACGCGAGATTTCCGCGCCCGAGAGGTCCCGAATAACGCGTGTATCAGAAGTGGTGAAGCCCTGCGCACCCGACGACGGCTGGCAAGAGCTGCCACTGACCTGCATACGCTGTGGTTGCGTGTATGCCCAACGGCCACCATTGATGGACTCGACGTTGACCTTCTTCACACCCTTGATGCGCACAGTGACGTCGGAACCAGTAGTAACGGCCTCGATGAGAATCGGAGTGTCGGAACTGTTCTTAAACGCTAGGTCGATTGCGCCCTCGTACACCGTCGCCTCACGGCCGGCCGGGTAACGCGAAATGTAGTAACTGTGCGGAGTGTGCGCGACATCCTCCATGCCCGCAAAGTACGAAGCATTGTACAAAGTGGTAGCGAACTGGCTAATACCACCACCGACAGCCTTATCCGCATGGCCGTTGAGGATGATGCCCGACTCGACAAAACCCTGCGCAGTACCGCGCGGACCCGTGTAGCCGTTCAGGCTGAATGTATCGCCCGGCGCCACGAATGCGCCGTTGACCATCTGCGACACCAGGGCAATGTTTGTTCCCGATGCCGAGCTGAAGCCACCGGTGGTGAACTCACCAATGACATCATCGAAGGTGGCACTTTCCGCTTGTTCGGTGGTGTAGGTGGCGGGCTTGTCCTCGTAGACCGCATCGAACTCGCGCTCATCCGTCGAAGTCACACGCTCGGCGAAGTCCTTCATAGTTTCATCCCACTTCACGGCTACGCCATCAACCGAGGGGACCACTTCACGCGAACCACCGCTGAAGCGTATCGACGCATTGCGCTTATCAACCTCGGAAGCAGCCAGCCCCTCCTCGAGGATCTCGCGTGCGCGGTCGACATTAATATCGGCGGCCAATCCACCGTCGCGCGGCACAAAGCTGATGATTTCAGCCATGCGCTCCGGAGGAATTACACCATCTTTGCCATCACGGCCCTTGGCAACAATGGGGCCCGACACCGCATCGGCGGCCTCTCCCTCAGCTGCCTCACGGACCTGCTCCTCACCGATAGCCGGGTCGTGCGCGGTGGTCTCTACATCGATACCCTCCGGCGACAACCACTTGGCGGCCAAATCCCCGCTGACCGCATTGCGGTCGACATCTTGGCCGATGACCGGTGGAGTTGTTTCCACGCGGCCGTCGACAAGCTTGACCTCACCATCGACGGGAGCAATAGTCAGTTCGCCGACGAGACGGTCGACCTGCGGCTCGAACTTAGAGCTATCGATATCGCTGACCAAATCCAGCTCACGGGTAGTAAAGAAACTGCGCACCCAGGTAACTGGGTTCGCCGTCTGCTTACCCGCCTGCGCGACCGTCTTCTCCCAGTCGATGCTCAGCCCCGCCTCCTCGGGCAGAACCTCCGCCGTGCGTTCGCCGGCACGAAACGCCACTGGATGAGTGGAAAGATCACCGAGCTGCTCTTCGAGCTTCGCCTCAGCGTGATTCGCGCTCAGCGTGCTGATGTCAATACCCGCAACGGTAGACCCGCGCGGGACATGGTCCTTGTTCAGCACGTAATCGACAGCGTAAAACACACCGAAGAGCGCGAAGATACCGAGGACGATGCCGAGGAAAATCTTTAATCCACGGTGACTGGAGGAAGACTTTTGTTTGGCCACAGCCACTTACTTTACCGTGGAAACACTACTAACTAGATTTTTATTAGATTCCGCAGGTGTCCGGAATGCGTTTCTTGTTCTTCGCATACTGCTGGAAAGCATCGACCACGGCATTGGCATAGACCTCGGCGCCATCGGGGGTCGGGTGGATAAGGTCCGCGCGCAGCTTGGACAAATCATCACGCACACCATGGCACCAGTCAGCCACATAGACATTGTCGCGCTTCTTTGCCGCGTCGAGGACTTCCCTCTCCGACTGCGGCATCCACACACGATCACCGTACGGGTTGATTAGGACAATGATGCGGTCTTCACCCAGCGAATCGAGGATCTCATCCAACAGGTGTTCGTCCGATGCCGCAGCCGACTGATTGATACCAAGACCCAGCACGACGAATGGATCGAGCGTACCCGCCGCCTTCATACTCGCGATGATCTCCGGGGCGGCCGGATAACCACGGGAAACAGCCGCATCGATATAGATACCGGGCAGCTTCTCTTCCAACGCGGACGCCGAGGCGAGCATCACAGAGTCGCCGATAGCGGTGATCTGGTCACCACGCGGCATAACGCGCTTGGCCAACTCGGCTTCCTCCGCCTTCTGAGCCTGCGCACGGCGCTCAGCTGCCTCCTGTAGCTGCGCCTCCAGACGTGTCATCTTCGGCGCCGTAGCCATTCCCACAACTGCACCAACCACGACGACCAGCGCCAGCCCTGCTGCAACGCGCGGCTTCCAGGAACCGGCAAACTGCGTGCCCGAAAACTGCGCCATCCAACGGCGGTAACCCATCCGGCGAATTGGCGATTCCACATTCTTGTATGACCAGTTCGCCAAAAGCAGCGATAGCGCAATACCTGCGCAGGCAGCGAGGTTCTCATACTGCATGGCCTCACTGCGCTCCAGCAGTTCACGGATGAGCACGATGACCGGCCAGTGCCACAGGTACAGCGAGAAAGAAATCTTTCCCAGCCAGCACAGTGGCTTGAACTCGAAAATCTGACGCACGGGTGAGACACCGCGAACGACAAGATAGAGAATCGCCGCCGACAGCAACGAGGCGAACACCAACCCACCGCGGTAAGTCGCCGACGCGGTATCCGACATCATCAGCAGAACCAACGAAAGGAAGATCAGAGGCAGCGAGGCCACTACGAAAGCTTGGGCGGAACTGCCAAAGAAGTCCCGCAGAAGGGGTTCTGTGCGTGGCCAGGAGTCCGCCTCTGCGCGTGACGACGTCGATGTCAACCACAATGCGAGGGCCGCGCCAAACAGGAGTCCAAAGGCGTGAGTATCGGTACCGTAGTAGACCCTCGTGGGGTCGACCTTCGGATCGTAGAGCGAGACCATCCACACGAAAGAAGCAACCGCCCCAATGCCCGCCACTGCTGCCAGCTTGCGAGATGCCAGCTTCAGGGCGAGAAGAGCCACAAAGATCAATGGCCAGAGCAAGTAGAACTGCTCCTCCACCGACAGTGACCAGTAGTGCGCTAACAGCTGCACTCCGGAATCCGCGAAATAGGACTGAGAACCCGCAATCTGCGTCCAGTTATTGACGAAAAAGACCGTGCCGAGAAACTGCGTCGACAAGCCAACAGCGGGATCCCCGCCGACCAGACCTGCGACGGCGATGGAAATAAACAACACAAACATCGCAGCCGGAGCGATGCGGCGCAGTCGACGGAGCCAGAAGTCCTTTAGATCGATGCGCCCAGTGACCGCGCGTTCGCGCACCAGAAGCGAGGTGATGAGAAATCCGGAGAGCACGAAGAAGATATCCACACCGATGTAGCCACCGGGCAGCACATTATCGAAGTAGTGGTAGATCACCACTGTGGCAACGGCCAGACCGCGCAGCCCATCAATGCCTGGTACGCGTCGAATGCGGAAGGGATGCTTCGCCACCGACGACGAGCTAGAGGAGCTCTTCGTGTCGGAGGTCTTGGTGGCTGTGGTGCTCACCGCCATACGATTTCCTTCTTCCCATCGCACTGCAATCGCACTTTCATCGCACTGCAATCGCACCGCGATAAACGATTCTCGTGGCAGTTTTTAACGGATAAAAGTCTAACGTACGGGGCTTGTCCCAAAAATGCAGCCATGCCTGGTCACTGCGGACTTTAACCAAAAAAGCACCTCGGCTTGCGTGTAATACGCAAACTGAGGTGCTTTTCGAAGCAGTAAAGCTTAACGCTTGGAGTACTGCGGTGCGCGACGGGCCTTGTGCAGACCAGCCTTCTTGCGCTCGACAGCACGAGCGTCGCGGGTGAGGAAGCCAGCCTTCTTGAGAACGCTGCGCTCCTCCGGGTTGAACTCGTTCAAGGCACGAGCGATAGCCAGGCGCAGAGCACCGGCCTGACCGGACGGGCCACCACCGTTGATGTTGGCCTTGATGTCGAACTGGCTCTCGCGCTCGACCAGGACCAACGGATCCTTGATCTCCTGCTGGTGCAGCTTGTTCGGGAAGTAATCCTCGAGCTCGCGGCCGTTGCAGACAATCTTGCCGGAACCAGCGGTCAGAACGACGCGGGCGACAGCGCGCTTACGACGACCGACAGTCTGAATCGGACGATCCAGGGTCAGCGGTGCAGCCGGAGCAGCCTCAGCCTCGGTCTCGGTAGCAACTGCGTCGCCGATGGAAGAGGTGAACTCTTCCGTGGCAGCAGCAGCGGCAGCCTGAACATCATCGTAGGAAGCCTCGGTGGCCTCTACGTTCTGGTTCTCATTGACGTCCTGTGGGTTGGTCACTGTGCCACCGCCTTGATCTCGTAGTTTTCAGGCTTCTGACCGGCGAACGGGTGCTCGGAACCGGCGAAGACGTGCAGCTTCTTGATGGACGCACGCGATAGCTTGTTGTGCGGCATCATGCCCTCAATAGCCTCAGCGATAACACGCTCCGGGTGAACCTCGAGGGAACGACCCAGGGTCATCGACTTCAGGCCGCCCGGGAAGCCCGAGTGGCGGTAGCGCATCTCACGTTCCCGCTTGTTCGAGGAGACGTGCACCTTATCGGCGTTGATGATGATGACGTGGTCACCGCAGTCGACGTTAGGGGCGAAGTAAGCCTTGCCCTTACCGCGCAGCAAGTCTGCGGCGTGAGTAGCCAGACGGCCGAGAACAACGTCGGTAGCGTCGATGACGTACCACTTGCGCTCGATGTCACCGTCCTTCGGATGGAAAGTAGACAACATGACTCCTTTTAGGGTCCGTGTAGATTTGCCAGCCACCGTGCACACTGTTGTTATTCCCCGGCGGCCGGTGGAGACCCGAGGCAACATTCACGTGTGCGCACACAGTTTGACTACTTTACCTTGAGATGGCGCTAGAACAAAAATGCCAAAGCCAGTCTCAGCCACAAACTGCTGAGACTGGCCTCCCCCCCCCTGGAGTGCTGCTAGCAAGAATACTTCAAAGGCAGATACCTAACTGAAGATCTCAATTGAGCAATGTCCTCCCCTCCCCCGGTTACATAGCTCAATCAAAAGTGCCTCAAGCAGGAACCAAGCTATCCCCAGCTAGCTGCCGCGCGGCGGTTAATATCCGCCATTCGCTGGCTACCTGCGCTGACCGTATCCGCGATAGTCGTGAGAATCATATTGAGCTCCTCCGCTGCTGTGTCCCATTCACGCTGAGCCTCCTGGTAAGAATCCGACGATTCACCCTCCCACGTAGAGACCATCGGCGCGATGCGCTTCTTCAAATCTCCGAGCAGCCCGTTGATGGTGCCAGAAGTGGACCGAATGTCATCGGCAGCACCGTCGATGCCGCCAAAACTGTACCTAATTGGTTGCATTAAGAACCCTTTCCCCAAAAGGTGATGTGTGTTGTGTGATTCAGTGTTGTGGTTGTGCGATTCGACAAAACGTTTAGAGGTTCAGCAACGACGCACCCGCTGCTGCCACCTGCTTGAACGACGACGCCCCCTCGTCCTCGCCCGCATCGAAGCTGCTGGAATTTGCGCGGATGTTATCCGCGATATCCGTCAGCGCATTGGATAGACGCATAGCTGCGTCATCCCAACGAAGCATCAGATCATCGAAGCTGTCTTTAGCCTGGCCCTTCCATTCCCCCGCCAGACCGTCCACGACGCCTCGAATGCGACCCAGCTCGCCCTGTACTTCCGAGTTGACGCCATCGACGTCCCCCGCGGTAGTGGTCATTTGATCTGATTCGGCTGCAAATAGGTTTGCCACTGTTTCCCCCTTATTCGTGTTGAGTGACTGATTAACGACGGCATTTTTACCTCCCCGCGCGAGCCAGCCAGCTTCCCGCGTTAAAAACCCGTCATATTGTTTGGCGCGAAAAACCCCGATTCGGTTCCATTTTGGTTTTCCAACCTTTACCCCTGCCTACCCCCGCCCATCCCCCAGTCACTTTCTCTACGCCCCTCGCGTATTACGGCACCGGCCGAGCGCTTACTACTGCCTGGTCGCATACGGGCCGTACCGGCGCAATAGTCCTTCCTCTGAACTGGCACCCCACACTGACTTGAGTTCCGTACATCACTTTGTGATGCCAGAGCACTATCGAATTACCTGACGGCAGCCGCTCCTCTACGACTACGACATCGGTGCCCAGTACTTGTCTGCGTTCCGGCGCGGACTTTGTCTCATCCCCGGCAACGGAGCTGCTCAAAGCGGCGGCTAGATGTTCAAGCGCCATGTCCTGCGAAAGCGGGCTAGCGAGCACCAAGACGCGCATATCTCCGCCATCCACCGCAATCAGACGGTCTAACGGACTTGCCGAGTCAAGCTCCCACCCGCCGGGAAACCGAGCTTCCACGCCCGCATTGGTCAGTTTGACTATTGGAGCAGAATCGGGAACTGGTTTCGATGTGGATGGAGGCGTAGTTACAGGAGGCGTAGTTACAGGAGGAGCCTGTGCGTGCGATGTCTCACGCTGCTTCTGTCTCCCTTCGTTCTCCCTAACTATGCCGCCACTAATGAGCCATGCAGCAATCCCAACAATCAGAACCACCACCGTCAACAAACCAACGGCAGCTACTGACACAACTGTGCTTTGATTCGACGCTGAGCTGACTTCTGCCCTGGCTGCAGGACGCCGCCCCGCGAAATCCTCCGACGGCTCCACTTCACCGGCTTCAGCGTCGCCGATGTTTTTCAACCAGGCCGGATTTACGCACTCCCCGAGCCGCGATGCTGGGCAGTCGAAGACTAAAAATCCACGGTCGCGCAGACGATCGACTAGTAGAGCTCGCCGCGGGTTCGCTAGCCCGGGTGGAACTTCGCCGACGATGAACTCAATATCCTCCTGCCAGCGGGGCGGATACTCAGTGATACCGCGCCCACCACTAACTTCCACATCATCGGGTATCCCCTGGGGCGCATCCGGATACATGGTCAGCTGATAAGCCAGCGCAATGACTGTTTCCACCAATGGTGCGCTGTCGTTCGCTCCGACCAAATGTGTCATCCGACTGGCAATGTGGCCCCCGCTCAGACGAGTGACACAGACACGCGTTTCCTCTACTTCCACCAACACGCTATGAGACACAGTTGCCTCATCGAGTTCCACAACGGCGTCGGCAAGCGTCAGGATGTACGGATTGAGTTCGGTAGCCAATAGCGCGGAGGCCAGCCGGCACTGTCGCACAGCACCCCAATAGCTGGGCACAATGACTGTTTGCATGCTCTCGAGAAGCGGTCTAGGGCCATGCACCGCCAGTTCTGCGGTGTCTGCAGGTGCCGCGAGTCCCCACAGGTGCCAGGTGCCGTGGCGCAGCGTCGGGGTCTGGGTGGTGGAAGAAGATTCGACCCGAATCATCAACTGTCCTCCTGGTCACCAGCGGTATCCAACCAACCCAACTGCACAATCTGCGGACTCTGGCCGTGCGCCACCCAATAGCCACGGCCCGGCGGCTGCTCGCAAGGCTTTACGCCGAGGATGGGGCCGTCGTCGCGTGTGCCGTCCATAACAAAGACGCTGGCACCCTGGTCCTTAACCGCACCCATGACCGGGTCGTGGAGGGACCGCAACGCCCCGCTGATTCGACGGGCAAAAAAGATATTGAGCCCAATGTCGGCGGCGTGAGCGATGACTTCCGCCAGCGGCTGCAAGGGGTTACCCCGCGAGCCAGCCACGAGGTCATAGTCGTCCACGATGACATTGATGCTTGGACCACTCCACCAATTTCGGGCCTTCAACTGCGCTGGGGTGATATCCGGTTGCGGGAGACGAGCCTTCAGTACCTCTGCCAGCTCTGCCAGCATGGGTGTCGCCACCGCAGCCGAGCCCGCATAGCCGGCCAGCCGCTCTTGGGGCACGGCCTCCATTAGCCCACGGCGGTAGTCAATCACGACGAATTTCGAGTCCGACTGGGAGTACCGCAGCTGGTGAACGATGCCCCTCAGCGCGGCGGTTCTGCCGCTGCCCGCCGAACCGAATATCAGTAGGTGGCGATCCTTTTCTGGATGGAATATCACCGCGCCCAGACCGGCTTCTTCAAGCCCCACTGCAATCGCACCTCTCGCAGCGGCCGCTGGTCGCGGCAAACGCGCAATATCAATCCGCCGTGGCAACAACTGGAGCTTTGGTGCCTGCTCACCGTGCGGCGCTGTCTCTGCAATCCGCTTAGTGTCTGCAGCGCCGGTGAGAGCTACCAGCATCGCAAACCCGCCCGGCGCGACTCCGCGTCCTGGGCTCTCCGGCACCAGCTCCGCTGCCTTGCGGTCAATCATTGAATCCATCGACTCCGCCTGCCGCAGCTCAATCCGAGTACCAATCAGGTCGCGAACGGCAGGTCTCATGTCCGTCCAGCGATAGGCCGTGAGCAGGACATGAATTCCCACCGCCAATCCATCTGCAACCAGCGCCTGCACATCGTCACTCAGCGCCGGAAACTCCGTTTTGAACGCACCCCAGCCGTCAATGACCAACACCGAATCCGGCTGACCCGCCGCCCGTGCTGCTTCCGGAGAGAGCCATCCATTAGTGCGAAAGAGCTGTTCCCGACGACTTACCTCACGACGCAAGAAACCAATCGTACGGCGAATAAGCTCCTCGTCTCCGCGGTGTGCAACCGACGCGACATGCGGCAACTCAGCCAGGTCGCTCAGGCCGCCCGCACCACAATCGACGATATAAAAATGCAGGTCACGAGCGCTGATACCGTCGGCTAGCGCGAGGATCGCTGTGCGTGCGGCAGTGGTCTTTCCTGACCGCGGCGCTCCGACGATTGCCACGTGCCCACCGGTCGTACGCAGGTCAATACGCAGTGGGTCCTGACGCTGAAACAGCGGCTTGTCCACCAGCCCAATCACACCGGTCAATCGCTGTCGCGGCAGCTGCTCGTCGGGCTGAAGCTCGATGGCCTCCGGCAATGGTGGCAGCCACACCCGATGCGCACGTGTCGATACGTGCGACACCGCTGCCACCACGGCACCGAGCACCGTCTGCTCCGATGTCTGCGCAGGCGGATCGGCCATTCCACCATCGCTTGACGACGCACCGAAAGCCTCCCGCGTCCAATTTTCAGCGGTAAATTCAGCGACAGCTACGGCCTGGCCCTGCAGCCCCTGCTCTGCCCCAGCCGTCGCACCGTCAATAGGCTGCGGACGGACCACCGGGCCGGAAACATACGCCGACCGAAACCGCACCGGCTCGGCGGCAGCAGATTTGATATATCCAATGCCCGGGATGGCCGGCAGATGATAGGCGTCCGGAACGCCCAGCACGCTGCGGGACTCCGCGACGGAAAAGGTCTTCAACCCAATACGATAGGAAAGATGGCTTTCCAACCCGCGCAAGCGGCCTTCCTCCAGACGCTGACTGGCCAGCAGCAAATGCATGTGCAGACTGCGCCCCAACCGACCAATCGCAACGAAGAGCTCAGCAAACTCCGGGCGTGCGGAGAGCAGCTCTGAAAACTCATCCACCACAATCAGCAACGCGGGCATGGGTGGCGCATCTATCTGCCCAGCGCGCCGGGCTTGCTCATAATCGCTGACACCGGCGAAATTCCCTGCAGCGCGCAGCTGCTCTTGGCGCCGCGTCATCTCACCGCGCAGTGCGTCTTCCATGCGGTTGACCAGGATAAGCTCCTGCTCCAAGTTGGTAATCACCGCCGAGACATGAGGCAATTGATCCAGTCCCAGAAACGTCGCCCCGCCTTTGAAGTCCACCAGCACAAAGTTCAACTGATCCGGGCTGTGCGTAGCTGCGAGCCCTACCACGGTCGTTCGGAGGAATTCCGACTTACCCGACCCTGTGGCACCAACGCACAGACCGTGTGGCCCCATGCCGCCCTCAGCACTCTCCTTAAAATCCAGATAGACCGGAGCACCACCGTCATCAGCTCCAACAGGAATGCGCAGGCGAGCACTGCCGTAGCGCGGTCGGTAGCGCAGAGTTGTCGGAGGCGGGTACAGCCCGAGCTCCTCCATGACCGGGTCTTCCGAGGTCTTAACAGAATCATCTGCGCTTGTTGGCACTTCAAAACGCGCCAAGCTCCGTCCAAGCACCTCCGCTTCTGCTGGACTCAGCTGATCAGGTACGCCAATCTCCTCCCGTCCGGACGCAGTTTCCGCATGCACAGCAGTAGCGGAAACAACCAGCGCGATGCCATGGTGAACCGCTGCCTCCCACAACGTTGACTGCGCTTCCACGACGGTCAGCAAAACTACCGAGGTCTCCGACCCCGCCGCGTCAAAAATCGGTGTCAGTTCAGTGACATCGTGCTGTCCGTTCGAATCCGCCAGCACAATCAGCACTGCAGCTGGCAGTGTGTCGATAGCCGTGAGCAGCTCAGTCAGCTGCGCACACGTCGCCGCCCGCAACCGCGCTGGGCCACAGGCATCAGTAACTGCGGGGTGTCCGTGGTGTGGCGTCCACTTCAGCCATTCCCACTCATCTCCCACAACTGCAATCAGGCAATCCTCCGGATGATGCAGCGCAGCAGCTTGGGCGACCATTGCTCGAGCCAGCCCCTGCGCCGCGGTATCTCCAGTGAGCGCGATGATCTCAAAGGCTGACACATCTATGGCAAAGGGCACGCCCTCAACCTGACGAGCCGATCGAATAACTTCCCGCAGTGCTACGGCGGAAACCGGATCCAGTTTCTCCGGCGCCGGAATTGCCGGTGGTGTTACGGGCGTTGCGGGCTGCTGCGTTGCCACCCCGATGCGCAGCTGCAAGAAATCCGGGTCCCCCTTTCGGCGTTCGCACGCCCGCCCCATCGCCCCCAGCTGCCACAGAGTTCCAGGCCGAGGGTGGATAAACTGCGCCGATTCACGCTGCATCCTCGCTGCTTTCGCCACCGCGCGGCGAATACTGGACAAATGCCTCTGATAGTCCTTCCGCACCGGTGCCATGTCCTTATTTCCCGCCCCTCCCGACACCATCATGCCCACAGTGGAAAACACCATCATCAGCGGAAACATAAACGACATCGGGTTACGTCCCATCCCAGAGACAAACATCAACACCACCATGCCAACCACCGCCACGACCATGATCAACGGCATGAGTGCACGCATCAGCGGCACCGGCTGTGGCTCCGGCGCTTCCGGTGGCGCATCCGGCGCGATTGTGCCCGTCATAGGCTGCGGCCCCGCTTTTCGGGTAGCCGAAATCCCCGCCCGTGCACTAGTCACAAAAATCCCCCCGCTATGTGTCGCCCCTTGTGTTCACTCGACGGCCAATCCCCCGACCAATCGGTGTGCACATAGCTTAAAACACACTCCGGATTCTCGCAGCGCATGGCCGAGACTGTTAGCGGGGGCACGCGCAGTTACTACCCCGAGTAGCGCTCTAACGAGTTGTACGCCACTCTAGAGGGACTAAAGCATGCAGAATTCATGGGGGAAATACATGCTGGGGGAACTCATTCGCGTGCGCATTGATGCCGCACACATGCCCGAAGACGCCAACCGAGCACACGCAGACCTTGCATTACCGACCAACGTCGCAATCGCCGCACTCGTACCGGATATCCTGCAAATTTTCGATATCGACATTGCGGACTTCCCGCTGGCACAGTGGCAGCTACGGACCGCCGCCGGCACGATATTGCTTGCCGACGACACCCTGAACGATGCCGGTATTGCGCCAGGCGAACGCCTGGTTGTTATCAACGACCCAGGGCCCGTGCCCAAACCTCGGCTCTTCGATGCCGCCGATGCTATTACCGACACCACCTATACCGACGGTATCGGTACGGCTGATTTAGTTGTTGGCTGTACCGCCGCCCTCGTAGCCACAGCTTCAATTGCAGCTGCCTCACTGAGCTTGAGCAGTACCGATTCCACACTGGCCGCGGCAATCAGCTTCATCGCACTGCTGGCAGTAGCCGGTGGACTGCGCCTGGCTCTGTTGTGTAGCGCAAAACCGGCGATTGTCATGTCCCTGGAGCTGCAAGTGCTCATTCTGGGCACCGCTTCGGGGCTCTGCTTCGTTGGCCTCGACCTACACCGCATACTCACCGACTGGCCGCCGACTGCTGCGATTAGCGTCGCGCTTGCCGTCACCGGTTTGGTTTTTCTCATTTCCAACACCGACGACGGCGACAACCGCATCACTGTTACCCTGGGCGCCGCGAGTCTCAGCGCTGCAGTTACCTTCGGTATTTACGCTGCGGCTGTCGCACTTTTCCAGAACTCGGTTCAATCAGGAGCACTCACCGCTGCTAGTGCAGTCATCCTGATACTGCTGGCACCTTCCCTGGCTATCAAGGCTGCCGGTATTCGCGTACCCAAAGTCCCTGCCGCCGGAGAGAGCTTCGATGACAGCGACACTCCCGAAATATCCCACAACGCACCTAAGCGAGCGGGTTGGATTCTCGACGGCATCGTCTGCAGTGGCACCGGAAGTCTCAGCATTTTCACCCTGGTGGTACTTTTCTCCGGAGCCTATGCGAACAGGTGGTGGCCTCTGGGCATGGCTGCTGCTGTCATAGTCTTTTGTGCAATTCACTCCCGTGGCCAAGCCCGGAAAGTAGCTTCCACCTGCACTGCTTTAGCTGGTCTTGCCGTCATTGTGGCTGTCGCCTTTCAACAGTGGTTCGAAGGCAATTGGCCAGTTTCCGCTGGCCTTGTCGTCCCAATGCTTGCAGCCACCGTCTTAGCCGCATTTCCAGCGTCACGCATCTCACCTACAACGCGCCGCATAGCTGAGCTAACCGAGGCCTGCAGCATCGCCGTCATTCTGCCCATTGCGGCCATCATTGCCGAATTCCCTGAGTTCGTAAGTGGGTTCTTCCAGTGAAAAACCCACTTTTCATGAATGCCATAAAAACCCGTCTCACCGCCACGACCGCACTTTCCACGGTGCTTATCTCCACGTTGACGGCGGCCACCGCAGTAGCACCGTCGGGCATCGCACCAATAGCGGCTGCCCAGAACAGCCAGGACTGCGTGGCCACGATGCTGTCGTCGGAAAGCGCACTGCGTGAACCGACAGTGATCGAAAAAACTCTTCGGTTTCGCCAAGCATGGCAACTGACGACGGGTGCGGGGATTACGGTGGCGGTGATCGATACCGGGGTCTCACCCAATGAGCGCCTAGGCGAGGTTCTCGACGGTGGCGATTTTGTCGACGGCGACAGCGGGTTCGTAGACTGCGACGGTCACGGAACTCTAGTAGCCGGCATTATTGCAGGCCGGCCCGGTGCCGATGGTTTTGCGGGACTGGCGCCCGACGCGCACGTGTTGTCGATAAGACAAACGGCCGATGGCGAAGGCAATTTGGAGTCGCTGGCACAAGCTATCGACAGGGCCGTCGCGGAGGGCGCGAGGGTTATCAATATTTCGCTCACATCGTGTGCCCCGGCAGGTGTAATGCCCCAAGGTGCAACGGATGTTGCCGAGAGCGTCGCACGTGCGGAAGTCTCAGGCGCAGTAGTGGTCGCAGCGGCAGGAAATAAGGGCGATAGTTGTCAGGCCGGATCCGTAGCGTGGCCCGCAGTCCTGCCGGAGGTAATCGCAGTATCAGCAGTACAGTTCGACGATGCTGGCCAAGCACAACCCGCGGAGTATGCAATCACGGGACAATGGGTCAATGTCTCCGCTCCCGGCGGTCCCGTACTCGGTCCCGATCCGCGCACCCCTACCGGCCTCATAGACCGCCACGTGTTCGGGTCCGGGGATAACACCCGAGCTCAGCAAATCGCCGGCACCAGTTTTGCCACGCCAGCCGTGTCGGGAACGGCTGCCCTGCTGCTGGCACGAAACCCAGAGCTTTCCCCAGCACAGGTTCGCGACATCATCCTTAATTCCGCGAGCCCAATTAGTTCCGGGCTTGGCCTTGGCCGCGGCATCATTGCACCGTATGACGCTCTGATTTGGACCACTGCGGACACCGCCGCGCAGCACGCCGCCAATCCCGCTGCCGCGCCGGCTCCACCAGATCTGCTTTCTTCGCAGGAGCGCAATGCACCGCTCCGGGCGACTGGGCTGCTCCTGATATGCGCACTGGGCCTAGGTGCCTGGCTGCTCTCGCGCCCCAGACAGCGGCCCTAGCGCCGCCTGCTTACTCAGCTCAGGGCCTCCACGCAACGCGGCCAGAACTTCCCAGTCCACTGGCCGCGTACCACCGCTGTCGGCGTTGGATGATGCATTAAACCCGAGAGCAGCCAACGTCGTGCGATCGTGCACAGCAAAGCGCATTCCCTCTGGCGAAATGACGTGTACAGCCCCATTTACGCTTACTGCAATCGAGCTGCGCTCACGACTGCGGCCATCCACGAAACCGTCGACGGCCACACCCGCCCCGTCAGCATGCGGGTAATCCACGTGCCGCCCCTCCGGAGCATGCTGCGACCACTGCACGAGAGCTTGCAGCCGTCCTGCTATCCGGCCGGCACACAACCAGCCATCAGCATCGGCAAACGTCAACGACTTTTCAGGTAGTCCCGGGACTGCTGGTGCATTCGCAACGGGTACTGCCGCCAGCTGCCCTTCACTGGCCTGCAGAACTGGGCTATGTGCAGCTAATAGCTCTCCTAGCACCGGGGAGAGAATCGCGGCACCGTCGTCAAGCACGATAACGCGCCGCTGCCCGACCTCGACCACATTGCCGACTGTGTCGAATGGTGCGGCGAAGTGTGTGGGTGCGCCGCGGTTTGGAATTGCTGGCGCGGCCAGAATCGGAACCTCCGGAATCGCTCTGAGCAACGCAGGGCTAACAGGCCGGACTGCGGCGCGCTCCAAACCCAGCGCTCGAGAAACAGCGGCGTGCTCCGGGTGGTTGACATCCAACCGTGAGCGGTAGCCCTGCGTAATCAGCCAGTGGTTTTGGCCATCGGCAACAACGGCACTGTCCGAGTGGGTCCGGGTAAGCTGCTGCGGTTCCCCACGTACTTCCTCAAGACGCGCAAGTGACTCTGCAACAATCCACGGTTGCCCGAGGTCTTGCACCGTCCGCTCGCATAAAGACAGTGCCAGCTCCGGCGCACCTACGCTGCCCGTCTTGGCAGCTCCCGAGGCCCCAGAGCCTGCCGGCGTGGCCGGAACTGCTGGTGCGCCCTCAATCCCGACAGCAAAACTGATGTCCTCTTTGTCCAACTCGCTACTGCGCACCCGTTTCGGCTCAGCAGGATTGCCCAAAATTAACCGCGCCGATGCGAGATTCGCGACTGGATGCAATCGACCATTGACACGTACATGTAGGCCCTCCGACCCTGACACGACAATCAGCTTCTCATTGGAGCTAGAACCGCCCTGCGGTCGCACCAACGACAGCACCGCAGTACCGGCGGCCAGTAAAACCACCAGCGCACAGCCGATAAACAGTGCTCGGGTTCGCGTGCGCAGAGGGTCGTGCAGCATTCGCGAATCCGCACGCACAAGCGCATGCTCAATCCGACGAATCAAGAATCGATGACCGCTGACCTGGCTAGGCGTGGTCGGTGTACGTGGCATGAGTTTCCCCCAAAACTATTCCCCCAAATAATCTCTACCCTGCAGAGTAAGCCAGGCCGCGCTACTGTGCGACCAGGGGAATTTTAGTGGGGAACATATTGGGGGGATTTTCACATGCCATTGTCATTGTGGCTGCTCATTACAGCAATAATCATCACTGCAGGCGCGCATGTCCCTGTGCGCGGACGCAGCCTTCGCGACCGGCTGCGACGCACCGAACCAGGACAGTTCATCGGACTACGTCTCTCACCAGGTCTGCGTAGCCAGCTAAGCGCTGCGGATATCGTCTCGCTTGCCGACGACAGCCCAGTGACCCTGGATGCGCTGTGTTTTTATCACATTGCGCCGGAAATCCGCGGAGAGCATGCGCACCGCTACTTCCGAGCGGCCGAACGCTCCGGCACAACCCCTGAGCCCTGGACACATCTGGTGGCAACTCTTCCGGTGGAAGCCTCCACTGACAAAGCCCTACGCTTCCTCATCCACAGGCTGGGGACCCTTGGCATTCGCGCACGGCGATTAACGGCACAGGAGTGTGCTCTGACTGAGAGCTCTGCGGAGGTAGTACAGCTGCGCCGCACTGGACGCTCTCATCATGTGGCGGCGTTGGGGCGCAAACCGCACCTGTGGTTAAGCCGACAACGTGACGTCGCTATCACTAATGGTCCAGCGCAGGTCATAGGGGTCGGGAGCAGCGGACAAACCATCACAATGTGTCCCGCGAACCTTCCCCGATTGGAGGTCGACTGCGGAAATCAGGACATTTGTGAGTTGCTCATCGGAATGCTCTCGCTCGGCTATCGAGTAGGAATTCGCACGTCCCGTCCACATTTCTTTACTGTGGCTCTTGATCTGGGCGCAGTACTTCTCGCGCGAGCTGGAGACGACACCGTCGATGTGGTTGTCGTCGAAGAGTATGAGCCCGACCTGCGTACGGGAATCGCGAGAATCATCGAGGTCAGTCGTGCAGGTTCGCCCACGGCAGCAGCATCGGAAATGCCAGCTTCATGCCCTCGACTGGTGATGGGCGAATTCACCTGGACGCTATCTACCTCCCGCACTACCGATGAACTGCAGCCACTGGCTATGCGGGCAACTAGCGGTTCAGTCCCGGAATCAACGCGCCCAAATCTGGCAGACCGCCCGGCGCCGGGGAGCCGTCAGGCTCACCCTGCTGCGCTGGGTCATTCGGAGCACCATTTTCTTGGCCACCCGGCTGACCGCCTGCTGCAGGAGGCACATCCTCCTTCGGCATCTGTGCACCGGTGACATTGCCATTGTCGATAGTGGCAGCGCCCGCTGGTCCCGAGCACTCCAGAGTCGACGGGCCATAGGCCGCGCAGCTGTATCCGAATGCGCTCAACTGAGAATTCGCTGGCAGCGTCTTCATCTCACCCGCCGGCGGGAAAGTAAGGACCTCGTAAGTAACTCCTCCCGGATTCCAGGACACAGCATTGGCGGGAACCTCGTTCCCCGTGCCGTCATCGACCATCGGAGGATTGGCAAGATTCACCTGACAGGCCAAGTAGGCGTCACCGCTCAAATCGTTGAGGAAACAACGTGTCGTGCCATCCTCCAACTGAAAGAGTCGAGTATTTGGGCCGTCCGCCGGAGTGTAATCCGCATCATTGACCTGGGTGATTGCAGGAGTCTCCGTCGGCGTCTCTGATTCTGTCGATTTCGTCGACTCCTCAGTCGGTTTCGGCGGAGTCGAGGATTTAGTCTTTGCGGAAGAACTGACGGAGCGATTCGAGACTTCCGGCTTAGCCGGCTCGTCGTCTCCACATCCGGCCAGCGCGAAAGTCATCATCACACCGGCTGCGATCGTTGCCATAAATTTATTCATCCGCATGATGTCCTAACCTACCCGACCATCGCTCCATCCCCTAGTAGCCGAGGGAGGAATTACTTCCGGAGAACTAGCTCGCATCTCGTCGATGCGTTCTGGCGTGATCACATCATTGAAAGCGAAGATGGTTACTTCCCTATCTCGATAAACAGGGGTTACCCCTGGAGCTACCCAGAGCCCTTCACCAGGAAACTCTAAATCCTCCTTGGAATCCCAAATACCCGGGGGTGACAAATAGATGAATCCCACGTTCAGCTTTCGGGCTGAGCGGTCGACATCGTTCGCCCCATCCGGCCGATCGGGGTCTGGAAAACCGAGGTAATCAGCGTGCCAATACAGCATTGAGGTGGCAGTCCACTTATTCGCAACTGGCCAGTCATAGTGCGGGAACACTACCGGCAGATCATTGCGAGCGTACATCCAGCTGGACCCCTCCGGCGGATTCGTAAACGTGCGGTACTTATGTGCCTCCGGCTGCTCGGCCAACCAATCAAATGCCTTCAGGTCAGCATTGGAAATGATTTGCCATTCTCGAGGGCTCTTGTAGGCGAAATCTGCAGCGCTAGCATTAGACGCCACTCCATAGACGACGAGTACAGCAGAGCTCACCGTCGCTAAGCTCAACCCCAGAACCCGCCCCGTCGATGGCACCTTTGACTCACTAATTCGAGCCGCCCACGCGCAGCTCCACGCCACGGCGATACCCGCAAACGCGGAATACAGATACGCGGTGACCATCACCAACCGGTGAGGCGTGGAATAGTGAAGCTCCGTGTACAACGCGAGAATATCGCCCGGCATGCCACCAAAATGATTGAGCGCGTGGGTCGTCATCAACACCGAAACAAACCAGGCCGGTACTACCCACACCCGTCGGCGCGAAGTACCTGCGAAAACCAAAACCGCCATTCCGATGAAACCGAGGATAATAATTGGCCAGAACGGCCGGAATTCCTCAGTGTGGCGAGTCAGCATTGTGGCGCCTCGATACCACGCATCGAAACGATCGAGGTCGTCTACTTCAGCGCTAACCGCGCGCACATCCTCGGTCTGAGAAGTTCCCGTAAGCCACTGCGGCAGTAGAACTGCCACTGCTGGCACAAAGGCGGCTGCAATCACCGCGACGTCGTAAAGCTTGGCGCGAACCGCACCCAGTTCAGGATGCGCGGGACGCGGCAGGCGGTAGCACAACCACCAGATTGCACCGAGCATAACAACTGTAGGCACCGATGCCGGATGGAGCTCTCCGATACCGATTATTGCAAGAGCGGCGCTCAAGATGCGCTGAGGTGCGTGTGGGAGCGACGTAGCAAAGGCAAAAACGGTAATCGCTAGCGCAATCGAGACCTGGTACGGCCAAGCCCCCACGAAGACCCCGACGGGCATCAATACCGGAAGCGCTGCGGAAACAAGCGCCGCAACCCCCGCGGCAACGGCGGTGGACAGCTTTTGGCGATCAATAATTCGCCAGGTCAGCGCCGCAGCAGCCGTGGGTATGGTCACGGCCGGAATGATAATGCCGAGGTAATTGACCGCCTCGGTGATTGGTAGACGGACAATCAGTACCCAAAGCGCACCGAACGCATGCCATGCGGCGGGATAGTAGGACACCGCCTGAGTTTCCACATTCTGGATCTCGCCCATCCTAGTGGCCGAGGCCATGCCATCTTCCGTAATCGAACGGAGCACACTTGCATGCCAGAGTGTGTCCCAGCCTTGCTGGATGGTCGCCATCCCCTCGGACATTGAAGCGATGCGGCCGATAGCGGTCCACGTGAGAACCGCCGCTGCGATGATGACCCCGATACTTGCGATTAGCCCATAACCCAACTCGCGCCATCGACTTGCGGCGAGCGGCTGCGCCTCGGCCGACACCGAGCGATTGACACCACCGCGCCGTCGCCGAATCAAAGCGCTGCCGCCACGCCAGCACAGCGCGAGAAGTAATGTCACGGCGCAGCAGATAGACGCACTGACCAAGGTGAAGCGCACATCGATAGCGCCGAGCACCCACCCTGCGGTGCCTGCGATACCAAACGTCACCGCAGGACCGAGGGCCAGCGCCCACGGTGTACGAACGCCGCTGGCTCGCACTACAACAGCGCCGGGGATTACGAGCAGCGCAACCAAGCTAACAATTGCCCACACCACTACCGAACACTCCTCCTACGGTCACTTTCTTCAGGGAATTTTACCGAGAGCTTGTACATTTAAGCCTCGTCCACATCTGTCCGGGCATCACGACGCTCACGGGTCTGCTCCGCCCTGGCCGCCAGATCAGCATCGGCGGGGTAATCAACACCTACCAGGCTGAGCCCACGCGCCTCTGCCACCGGGACCAACGGGGAACGCTTCTCTTCACTCAACAACTGTTCAGTGAATCCAACCTCACGCCGCCCTTCACCGACGCTAAGGCAGGCCCCTACCAGTGAGCGCACCATAGACCAGCAGAACGCGTCGGCAGTCACATGGGCCTCGTACAGCTCCGGTTCTTCCCGCGTAGATACGTCGAACCACTGGAACCGCTGTAAATCTCTAGTGGTTGTGGCATGTGGCTTGTGTCGACAAAAAGCGGCGAAGTCATTGAGCCCCAGTAGAGCATCAGCTGCCACCTGCATACGGTCGATATCCACTGACCGTCGCCAGTGGGCCGTATCGCGAGCACGGGTAGGAAGCGGGCCACTGACGCAACTAGTGACACGATAGACATAATGCCGACGTAACGCGGAAAAGCGGGCATCGAAACCCGGGGGCGCAAACGAGGCGCCCCGAAGCGTCACGTCCGCGGGCAATAGTCGCGCTACACGACGAACCAAATTACCCGGGTCCCCTGCGATAGAACGTGTGTCTAAACAAGAGACAGGAACATCTGCGTGAGCCACCTGACCGGAGGCATGAACGCCGGCATCTGTACGACCGGCCACAGTCAGTTGCACTGGAGTGCGCAACACCTTCTCCAGAGTGGATTCCAACGTCGCCTGCACAGTCCGCACCGGTTCTCCCGTAGGCTTATCGCGCTGAGCAGCCCAACCGTGGAAATCTGTCCCATCATAGGCAATGTCAAAACGCAACCGAACCAGGTCGGAGGCGGTACTCCCCGTAGCGGCACGATCGGGAGAATCGCACGGGGTATCCGGAGTCGTTGGCGTAAGTGATGTCACGGTTAACAGATTGTAGCCGCGACCCCGGATTAGAAAATCACCAGTTTCCACCGAAGGGCCTCCGTACAGCTCCCAATGTTGGTACGTAATCTTCGGTGTAACCGGAGACAGAACTGGGGTCGGGCGCTGTGCGCCGTCGTCAAGCACAAAGAACCCCCGGTAGAGAGTTCAGATATGAACTACTCGACGGGGGTTCAAAGCTGTGACGGCCAAAAGCCGTCGGCGAGGGGATTTACTCCTCCTCTGCAGCCTCAGCTTCAGCAGCCTCAGCCTCGGCCTCTTCGGCCTTTGCCTCTTCAGCCTGCTTGGAAGCAGCGGCGCGAGTTGCGCGAGTTGCCTCAGCAGTTGCGGTCTCTTCCTCAACCAGAGCGATCAGAGAAATCGGGGCGTTGTCGCCCTTGCGGTTACCCAGCTTAATGATGCGGGTGTAGCCGCCGTCGCGATCAGCGAACTGCGGACCGATCTCGTCGAACAGCTTCTTAACTGCGTAGTTGTCGTTGAGCAGCTTTGCAACGTTGCGGCGATCTGCGAGAGTGCCGCGCTTTGCCTTGGTAATCAGCTTCTCAACGTACGGACGCAGCAGCTTGGCCTTGGTGTCGGTGGTCTTAATCTTGCCGTGCTCGATGAGCTGCTTCGCGAGATTGGCCAGAATCTTCTTCTGGTGCGAAGCGGAGCCGCCGAGACGGGAACCCTGCTTAGGGGTAGGCATAGGTATCTCCTCGTTTTAATGAAGTCGCGTCGGTGAACTACTCGTCGTAGCCAGCGCTTGCGCCATCAGTCCAGTCAGCGTCATCGCCCGAGGCAGCGTCCAAATCAGCGACAGCAGCCGGGTCGAAGTTGTTCGGGGAATCCTTCAGAGCCAGGCCAAGCTCAGCGAGCTTTTCCTTGACCTCATTGATGGACTTGTCACCGAAGTTGCGGATATCCAGCAGATCCGACTCGGTACGAGCAGCGAGCTCACCGACAGTGTGGATCTCCTCACGCTTTAGGCAGTTGTAGGAGCGCATAGAGAAGTCCAGATCCTCAATCGGAGTCTGGTACGCAGCGACATCCTCAGCCTCGCGCGGGCTCGGGCCAATCTCGATGCCCTCAGCAGCCTCGTTCAGCTCGCGTGCCAGACCGAACAGCTCAACCAGAGTCTTGCCTGCCGACGCCATTGCGTCGCGGGCGGTGATCGAGTTCTTGGTCTCGACATCGATGATCAGCTTGTCAAAGTCGGTGCGCTGCTCAACACGAGTAGCCTCCACCTTGTAGCTGACCTTCAGAACTGGCGAGTAAATCTGGTCCATCGGAATGCGGCCAATTTCGCCACCGGAGTTCGGGGTCGCCGGCACGTAGCCACGACCACGTTCAACGATCATCTCAATATCCAAGCGACCGGATTCGTTGAGAGTAGCGATGTGGTGATCCGGGTTATGAATCTCCACACCTGCTGGGCACTCAATGTCTGCAGCGGTCACCGCGCCTGCACCTTCGCGACGCAGGTAAACGGTAGCCGGCTCGTCGAACTCGCTCGAGAGCACCAGACCCTTGATGTTCAGGATGATGTCGGAGACATCTTCCTTCACGCCCGGGATAGTGGTGAACTCGTGCAGCACACCGTCGATGCGGATGCTGGTGACTGCAGCGCCCGGAATGGACGACAGCAACGTACGACGAAGAGAGTTACCGAGGGTGTAACCGAAACCCGGCTCCAGCGGTTCGATAACGAACCGGGAGCGAGAGGAATCAATGTAGTCCTCAGTCAGCGTTGGGCGCTGGGAAATGAGCATTTTCGAAAATCCTCCAGGTGGCGACCGCTATATGACGCCATAGGGAATGAATGGATGCAAGCGAAGTTAGTTATTACTTCGAGTAGAACTCGACGATCAGCTGTTCCTGAAGCGGAATGTCGATCTGTGCGCGTTCCGGGGTCTGGTGCACGAGGATGCGCAGGGACTCAGGAACAACCTGAAGCCATGCCGGGACGACAGCGTCGACCAGGTTCTCCTGTGCCTCTTCGAACCACATCATCTTCTGCGACTTCGGGCGCACGTCGATGATGTCGTACTGGCTTACCTGGAAGGACGGCACGTTGATCTTCTTACCGTTAACGGTGAAGTGGCCGTGGGAAACCAGCTGACGAGCCTGGCGACGAGTACGAGCCAGACCAGCGCGGTAGACAACGTTGTCGAGACGCGACTCCAGCAGGACGACGAGGTTATCGCCAGTCTTGCCCGGACGACGGTGAGCCTCGGCGTAGTAGCGACGGAACTGCTTCTCCATCACGCCGTAGGTGAAACGTGCCTTCTGCTTCTCCTGGAGCTGGAGCAGGTACTCCGACTCCTTGATACGAGCGCGACCAGCCTGCCCCGGAGGGTAGGGACGACGCTCGAAGTTCATGTCGCCACCGACGAGGTCGACGCGGAGACGACGGGACTTACGGGTTGCGGGACCGGTATAACGGGCCATTTCTGTTCTCTCCTTACCCTATTCCTAGACGCGACGACGCTTCGGCGGACGGCAGCCGTTGTGCGGCTGAGGGGTCACATCCGAGATCGAGGACACCTCAAGGCCAGCAGCCTGGAGGGAACGGATGGCGGTTTCGCGGCCCGAACCCGGACCCTTAACGAAAACGTCAACCTTCTTCATACCGTGCTCCATGGCCTTACGAGCAGCGTTCTCGGCAGCCATCTGGGCAGCGAACGGAGTGGACTTACGGGAGCCCTTGAAACCGACGTGACCCGAGGAGGCCCACGAGATAACAGCGCCCTTCGGGTCCGTGATGGACACGATGGTGTTGTTGAAGGTGGACTTGATGTATGCGTGGCCCTGAGCCACGTTCTTCTTTACAACGCGACGGCCGGTACGACGGCCGCGTGCGGACTTCGGAGCTGCCATGTTTTACTTCTTCTTTCCGGCGATCGTCTTCTTCGGACCCTTACGCGTACGAGCGTTGGTCTTGGTGCGCTGACCACGGACCGGCAGGCCACGACGGTGGCGCAGACCCTGGTAGGAACCAATCTCAATCTTGCGGCGGATATCAGCCTGAACCTGACGGCGGAGGTCACCCTCGACCTTCCAGGTGGCCTCAATCACGTCACGCAGCGCGGCGACCTGCTCATCAGTGAGAGCATCGGTACGCAGGTCCGGAGAGATGCCAGTCTTCTCCAGCAGCTCATTGGCACGGGCAGGGCCGATGCCATAAATGTAGGTAAGAGCGACCTCCATACGCTTGTTGCGTGGCAGGTCAACTCCAGCAAGGCGTGCCATACGGCAATTTCCTTCCGGTTGATGCGGTGGTTTACTCCACTGCCACCCTTCCCAGGCCCGGCTCACTCGGTCGGACGCCGAGTCGCGCAGGTGTTATAGAAAGGCTCCAGCCACCGTTGCCGGAGGTAGTCTCGCTTACTTCTGTGGAAAAGCTTTCATAAAGAACCGCCGCGCCAATCTGCTGAGACGCCAGGCCTCAACATCACGCGGCCGTCACCAGAAGCAGCTAGGACGGTGGAGTTTCTGTCTAGTTAGTAAATAAGCCCATAACCACTACCAACAGTGGTCAGGTCGATTTACTTGTAGCGGTAGACGATTCGCCCACGCTCGAGATCGTAGGGAGAGAGCTCCACTACGACTCGGTCTTCCGGGAGAATACGGATGTAGTGCTGGCGCATCTTGCCACTGATATGGGCGAGCACCTTGTGCCCGTTGTCCAGCTCCACTCGGAACATCGCGTTCGGCAAGGGCTCGACGACGCGACCCTCAACCTCAATTGCGCCTTCCTTTTTAGCCATGTCCTCCACGTCTCTCTGGCGGATACCCGGGACAATCCCGGCACCAGTTGGGAAATCTCTACTCTGCCTGGTGTTTTAGCAGTTCCGTGCAGGGATAATCATCACTGCAGCGACACTGCGCCCACACCATCGCCCAACTCTACACGCGACCTGCGTTTTTACCAAATACGACCATTATGGGACCGGTTGCAAGCGACGGCAGGCTGGTTCGCTCCACCCGTTCAGAATTCATCGCAGCCTTTATGGCAACATTCTGACCTTTCGCTTGGCCCTCACGCACTAGTTATTCGTATCGAGGAGTCAAAATACGGGGGCCGTCCGCCGTGGCGGCAACTGTATGCTCCCAATGGGAGGCCGGCATTCTATCCGCGCTGACGACCGTCCAGCCGTCGTCAAGCTCATCACTACCCCACTCGCCGCCGAGAATGAGCATCGGCTCAATGGCCAATACGGAGCCTTCGACGATGCGGGGGCCCTTTCCAGCTTTGCCCTCGTTGGGCAGGAAGGGGTCCATGTGCATCTCCCGCCCAATGCCGTGCCCGCCATATCCATCTACGATGCCGAGCTCAATATCGTGGCGCAGTTCAGCCTCACGGGTGGCCATTTCAAGCGCATACGAAATATCGGTGAGGCGAGCGCCCGGAACCATGGCCTTAATACCTTCGGTGAGGACCTCTGATGTCGCAATGTTCAGTTTTTCGACATCTTCACTCAGCTTTCCGACGCCGAACGTAAGTGCCGAATCACCGTGCCAGCCATCCAGGATTGCGCCACAGTCAATTGAGACTAAATCACCATCGGCGAGAACCGTAGAGCTTGACGGAATGCCGTGGACAACAACTTCATTCACAGATGCGCAGACAGACGCCGGAAAACCTTCATAGCCAAGGAAGGACGGCGTTGCGCCAGCATCGATAATGACCTGGTGCGCGATCTCATTGAGATCTGCCGTGGTCACCCCCGGCTTAGCAGCGTTTCTGCAAGCCAGCAATGCACGACCGACAATCTCGCCGGCCGCTTGCATCGCATCCAATTCTCCCTCGGTGCGGGCAGGAACTACTTTGCGGCGGCGTCGAAAACTCATCACGCTGGTTGAGTCTACTCTGACTTAGAAGGGAACCACCGGCTAGCCGAATCCCGCCACCTACGAGGGCATCGCTCCCCCAGCCAGCGCTCTGCTTCATGTATTTCTACGAGGCGTTGCATGGGAATCTTTATGGATGTTCATTCGTGACGCTTAATCTGCAATCGGCTTGCTTCGTTTTTCGGGCGGTTTACACCCAAAGTTGAGCTGCCCTACGATAACTGGCATGCATTCACTGTTGAAGTCCGCGCAGACTGCGGGCGCTGTTATTGTCACCAGCTCACTTTTCCTGGTTGGCGCTTGCTCAAGCAATCCCGAACCGTCGCCAGCGCCGACTATCCCCTCCACTTCCCCTGCCGCGGAATCGCCGGAGACCCCTGGAAGCACCTCGGGTTTCATGGGCACCTCTGCACTGCCTGAGTCAATCCAAAACTTCACACCTGATGCAATTAAGGAGGCGATTGGCAGCTGCGTCGAGTCGGATGACTCTAAACCCGTCATTTTTGGCAGCGAGAGCGTACATGGCTTCACCTGCGTAATGGCAGTTGGAGACGGTGGCACCGCAATGCTCAGTACGGCCGAGGACCCGGCCACTGTCGAGCGCATTAACGAAAAGGCTGAGTCCGTCGAAAACTACGTACCATACGAGCTACCCGGCAAGCACGCATTTAGCGGCATCAACAAGGGGTCCCCTTTCGTTATGGTCATTGACGAGGCCAACCGCATCTACCAAGAGTTCGTTT
Organism: Corynebacterium sp. HMSC061H03; assembly: GCF_001838215.1. Taxonomy (NCBI): domain Bacteria; kingdom Bacillati; phylum Actinomycetota; class Actinomycetes; order Mycobacteriales; family Corynebacteriaceae; genus Corynebacterium; species Corynebacterium sp. HMSC061H03. The sequence continues at coordinate 4,574 of NZ_KV836048.1, read as the reverse complement.
TCGCGAATATTGGTGCCGAGGCCGCACAGCCACTCATCGACCAGATTATTCAGGACTTCCAGTAGCCCTCACTATCGGCTGCCCCCACCCCCGCCCCAGACCCCAACAGCCACACACAAAAGCCGCCCTTCCAAACCTCAACGGTTCGAAAGGGCGGCTTCAACAACCATCTACAACCGGCAAACCCATCGGCCCCAGCCAGCAAAAAAGCTAGAGCGTCTAGTTATCCGGCGCGCCAGGAGCTTAGTTCAGCTTCTCCAGCTCAGCCATCGTGCGCTCGTTAATCTCCTCAACGGATCCCTCAGCGGCAATCTTGATGATCTTCTCCGAGTAGTAATCCAGCAAAGGAGCGGTCTCATTGGTGTACACATGCATGCGGTTGCGGATGACCTCTTCAGTGTCGTCTGCGCGACCACGGGCCAGCATGCGCTCGACTACGACATCCTCGGAAACGTCGAACTGTACGACCGCATCCAGCTCAGTGCCGAGGTTGGACAGCAGACGCTTCAACTCTTCTGCTTGACCAACAGTGCGCGGGAAGCCATCCAACAGGAACCCCTTGGCAGCGTCGTCCTCGTTCAGACGGGACTCGACCATACGCACAGTCACGTCGTCCGGAACAAGGTTGCCGGCGTCGATGTAGGACTTCGCCTCAATGCCGAGCGGAGTACCTTCACCGATGTTTGCGCGAAACAGGTCACCGGTGGAGATGTGTGGGACACCGAGCTTCTCCGAGAGGATAGCTGCCTGAGTGCCCTTGCCTGCACCGGGAGGACCTACAAGTACGAGTCGCATTACTTCAAGAACCCTTCGTAGTTACGTTGCATCATTTGGCTTTCAACCTGCTTGACCGTCGTCAGCGCAACACTGACCAGAATCAGCAGGGCTGTACCTCCAAACATACCGCCTCGACCAGCGTTCGCGTCGCCAAGCCCCATATCAAGAGCGACATTTGGCAGAACAGCGATCAGTGCCAGGTACAGCGAGCCGACAGTCAGCAGGCGAATCAGGACGTAGGACAGGTATTCAGCAGTCGGACGCCCCGGGCGGAAGCCCGGAATGAATCCGCCGTACTTCTTCATGTTCTCCGCCTGCTCGTGCGGGTCGTACTGCACGGAGGTGTAGAAGAAGGAGAAGAAGATGATCATCAGGAAGAACAGCAGAATGTACTGCCAACTGGACGGCGCCAGCAGGTACTGAATGACATTGCGCTGCCACCAGTTGTCCATGTTCGGATTCGACTGACCGGACTGAACAATCTGGGTGATCAGAACCGGCACGTAAATCAGAGAGGACGCGAAGATGACCGGGATAACACCGGCCTGGTTCACCTTCAGCGGCAGGTAGGTGGAAGATCCGCCGTACTGACGACGACCAACCATGCGCTTTGCGTACTGCACCGGAATACGGCGCTGTCCCTGCTCAATGAAAATAACGCCGATGATGAGAATCAGCACGGCAACAATCACGGTGGCGAACACGACACCGGTAGTGGAGCGCAGAATGTTCGCTCCCTGCGCCGGCATACCAGCGGCGATACCGGAGAAAATCAGCAGTGACATACCGTTGCCGACACCCCGGTCAGTGATGAGCTCACCCATCCACATGACCAGCACGGCACCGGAGGTCATCACAACGACCATCACCACGAGGTCAAAGACACCCGCATCCTTAACCAGCAGCGACTGCGAGCCGCCCAGCAGGGCACCACGGTCTGCCATGGCCACAATGCCCGCAGACTGCAGCAACGCCAACGCCACTGTGAGGTAGCGGGTGTACTGGGTCATCTTTGTCTGACCCGACTGCCCTTCCTTCTTCAACTGCTCGAAGTGTGGAATCACCACCGTGAGCAGCTGGACGATAATCGAGGCCGTAATGTACGGCATAATGCCGATGCCGAAAATCGCCATCTGCAGCAGAGCGCCACCTGAGAACAGGTTAATCAGCGAGTAAACGCTGGACTGATCTTTCGAAATCTGCTCGAGCTGCGCGTTGACCAACTGGTAGTCGATACCAGGGGTTGGAATCTGCGAGCCGATTCGGTACAGAATGATCATCGTCAGAGTGAAGAAGATCTTCTTACGCAAATCGGGATCGCGCAACGCCGCAATGAGACCGGAAGCCACGTGCATCCTCCCGAGGTCAAGAAATCCGCTTCTCCCACGCTTTTCCCGAAAGACTTACCCGCTTAGCCGCCAGTAGTCTCCCGCTTTAGTTAAGCAACGCGGATGACGTATTCCTCAAACCTTTAATTGACAGTATTTGACGTAGTGAGTCTACCAGCGTTTCTCCACATCGTCGCAATACGCCTCCATATCACCGTTAGTACAGCGCTCCGCCCATCACCTCTTTTCGCTTGACGACGATCCCAGCGCCTCTCCCCTCTGGGCCCATGCCGCCCTCACCGTGCACCACCCAACTTTCTCAAACAAAACTTGAACAGTGTTAAAGTTTTGCTCTGTGAGTACCTACAGCATCCGCATGCGCTCCAGCGCCGATGGCTGCCATATCTCTGGCGCTGAGCGTCTTGCACCGGCCACCGAACTACCTCAGTTGGCTTCTGCTATGACTAGCCGTGCACTTCACCACGACAAGGGGCGAGCCGACACAATTCACATCACTGCGGACAAGATTGATGAGTCGACCATCAGCACCGTGCCCGCGTTAACTCCTCTTCTAGAGTCGAACCCCACCCCTGGCGACGCACGCAACCTCATTGCTCAACGCCTACGCACTGCAGGTATACAGGCAGCCGATATCGCCGTCGAGATGGCCTATTCACTCACAGGTCTCCGCGGCGCCGCCCTCATCGACGCCTCCTCCGGTGAGCGGCTGGACCCAAACCCCGCCCGCGGTGTACGGGTTTCCACTTTTGATGCCATCTCGCACCCCAGCAAGGACTGCACCAAGGATCATTTTCACGAGGCACTCATCCTCGCATCTAAAGTTCACAGCGCCCCGGGTATCGTCGCAGAAATCTGCCTCTCCGATGACCCCTTTTACACACGCGGATATCTCGCACTGGACGGAGGCTTCCACCGTATCCCAAATATCAAGGACCACGGCAGCACTCTTGGTACTCGCATCTTCATCGTTGAACCCGGGACCGATATCCCCGAGCTAATCGATTACCTGGAGAACGCACCGGTCTACGTCGAGCTCCCAGCTGACGCCAGCTCCTCGTCGGACGCTACCGCCCCCAACAGCGACCTCTCAGCAATCGCCGCTCAAAGGAACACTGCCTGGGCCTCTGAAGGACTTGCCCGCACACTGCGCACTTTCGAAACCGCACAACTGCCACACAGCCGAATTGACGGAGCCGACTATCTACTGTTTTCTTCTTCGGACTACCTCGGCCTGTCCACGCATCCCGAACTCATCTCAGCTGCCACCGAGGCAATTGGATATTTCGGTACCGGGTCCGGCGGCTCTCGCCTAACCACCGGCACTAACATCCACAGCGCACTTGAGAATGAACTCGCGCGGTTCTTCGGTTTCGACGATGCCGTTCTCTTTGCTACTGGCTACCAGGCGAACCACTCAACCATCGCTGCCATCGCCACCGCCGACGTTGAAGTCTTCTCCGACGCCGCCAACCATGCTTCCATCATTGACGGATGCCGCAATGCCCGAGCTAAAGTCACGGTCTTTCCACACACTGACTATCAGGCACTCGATGATCTCCTCGCAGCATCGAGCGCCCGCCACAAGCTTGTCATCTCCGACTCCGTGTTCTCTATGTCAGGCGAGGTTATTGACGGCCCCGCACTCGAGCGCACCTGTCGCCGTCGCAACGCATGGCTGATGCTTGACGACGCTCACGGCGTCGGCGTTATCGGAGAACAAGGTCGTGGCACTGCAGCGCACCTGGGCATTCGCCCCGACATTGTGGTCGGCACCGCGAGCAAAGCTCTCGGTGCCGAAGGAGGATACGTTCTCTGCTCGGCACCAGTTGGCGAACTGCTACGCAATCAAGCCCGTAGCTTCGTGTACTCAACGTCCATGAACCCCGGTTCCGTCGCAGCTATCCGCGCCGCGTTGAAGCAGTTGGAGGCTGGGGACGTCGTCAAGCGATTGCAGCGTAATATTGCGCGCGTCCGCTCCCTGGTTGGCGCACAGTCAGACCCCGCATCTGCGATTATCCCGCTGCCCATTGGCGACGAGGCCGAAGCGATGGAGGCCTCAGCGAAGTTGGCGGAGCGTGGCGTGTTCATACCCGCAATTCGCTATCCGACGGTGCCCCGTGGTGAGGCAATGTTGCGTTTGACCATCACCGCGCTGCACACGGACGCTGACATCGACCAACTGGAGCGAGCTCTGCGAACCACCGGCCTGCTGTAAGCCAGCGGTTTGCGCTGCCCTCCCCCCCCTAATACAAAAAAGCTCCTAACCTGAACTGGCCCCCGAAAGTTGGACTGGTTTAACTCTAGGCGGTTAGGGCTTCAAGGGTCTGATTCCGATATTGCATCGGGGTCAGACCCTTGAGTCGTTGTTGGACGCGTTCGGTGTTGTACCACCCGATGTACTCATCGAGTGCCTGGTTGAACTCTGCGACAGTGTCGAAGACTTCTCCG
>NZ_KV836047.1:0-75243 GCF_001838215.1 Corynebacterium sp. HMSC061H03 | reverse complement strand
GGAAAAGACACACTTTTCTTTACTTAACCCTCCACTCACCTGCATAAATACAAGAAAACCCCCGGCGTAAACCGGGGGTCTTCACTCTGCGGAGGATGTGGGATTTGAACCCACGAGGGATGTGACTCCCGCACGCGTTCCAGGCGTGTGACATAGGCCGCTAGTCGAATCCTCCAACGTCGTTAAAGACTACCCAACAAACCCCATTTTCCCAAAACGCGCCCCCTACCAGGGAAAACGAGGCATTTAAGCGGTACTTCTTCGCAATCGGTGCCACCAACAGCAACCAACTCCGGTTGCCGACTGCCGACGCCAGTTGCCGAATGCTGTTTCGCCCCCCACTCCCGGAATTTTTCCGGGAGTTACTTAGCCAGCCGAGCAATCGCCGCCGAGGCCTCCTCCAGCTTGGCGTCCAACTCCTCCGGGCCACCCTCAGCCGCATGCACCACACAGTGATGAAGGTGAGCATCCAGAAGAGTTAACGCCAACGACTTCAACGCTGAATTCACCGCCGAAATCTGGGTCAAAACATCGATACAGTACTCTTCGTTCTCAATCATCCGACCAATGCCACGAACCTGCCCCTCAATGCGACGGATACGGGATTCATAACGCCGCTTCTCCGCGAGGTAACCGGGATCAGTGGTGTCATGGCAGCAAGAATCGTCGTCAAGCGAATGCGATTGCGACGAACAACAAGACTCACTCATGAGTTACTCCTTTTTGAATAGCTGGTTGACTCGGAGAAAAACCGCGCAGACGCAGACTGTTGCCGACCACAAAAACCGACGAAAACGCCATCGCAGCGCCAGCCAACATCGGATTCAGCAACCCCAGCGCGGCGACGGGAATTGCCAAAACGTTGTAGAAAAACGCCCAAAAAAGATTCGAACGAATCGTGCGAAGCGTCCGGCGTGACAACCGCAGCGCATCCGCAGCCGCCAACAAATCACCACGCACCAGCGTGATATCCGCAGCCTCCATCGCCACATCGGTGCCCGTGCCCATCGCCATGCCCAAATCCGCCTGCGCAAGAGCCGCAGCATCATTGATGCCATCGCCGACCATCGCCACACACGCGCCGCCAGCCTGCAACTTCTCAATCGTCGCGACCTTATCCTCCGGCATCACTCCCGAAATCACGTCCTCGCGAGCAATACCGACCTCATCCGCAACGCGAAACGCAGGGCCGGCGGCGTCGCCGGTCAGCAGAATCGGCCGCACCCCCCACTCCCGGAATTTCGCGACCGCAGCCGCCGACGTCGGCTTCACCGAATCCGACACCTCCAACGTGCCCAGGAGCTCGCCGTCGCGGCGCACCGCAACCACCGTCCCCCCACTCCCGGAATTTTCCCCGGAGCGACCGACCTCGATGCGGTGGCCATCCACGGTGCCTTCAACCCCCACTCCCGGAATATCCCGGAAATCCGAAACCGGGAGTAGAGAATCCGGATCCGCCGCACGCACAATAGCCTGCGCAATCGGGTGGTGCGACGCCGCCTCCACCGAAGCGGCAAGCGGCAGCAGATTTTCGGGAGTGGGAGGGACCTCCGTCAACTCCATCACACCCGTAGTCACCGTGCCGGTCTTATCCAGCACAACCGTGTCGACCTTCCGCGCCGACTCCAGCACCTCCGGGCCACGCAGCAGCACACCAGCCTTGGCACCTTCACTCGTGCCGACCAGGAGCGCTGTGGGCGTCGCTAAGCCAAGCGCACACGGGCACGCGATGATAAGCACGGCGACCGCGGCCGTGACCGCCTCACTCGCGCCGTGCCCCGTAAACAACCACGCGCCCAGCGTGACCGCGGCGATCGCGATGACGGCGGGCACGAACACTCCCGAAACCCGATCCGCCAGCCGCTGCACCGGCGCCTTACCCGTCTGAGCCGCCTCGACCATCGCCGCCATCTGCGCCAACTGCGTCTCCGAGCCCACGCGCGTCGCCCGCACGAGCAGCCGCCCAGACGTATTGATCGTCGCCCCCGTCACCTCATCGCCAGGGCCGACCTCGACAGGCATCGGTTCGCCGGTCAGCATCGACGCATCCACCGCCGACGCGCCCTCCACGACAACGCCGTCCGTCGCGATCTTCTCACCAGGCCTAACGACGAACACCACTCCCGGACGGAGCTGTTCCACGGGCAGCCGCTTCTCCACTCCCGAACTTTCGAGAACGGAGACATCCTTGGCGCCAAGCTTCATCAACTCCCGGAGTGCCTGACCGGCGTTGCGCTTGGAGCGCTTCTCGAAGTAACGACCAATCAGCACAAACATGATGATGCCGGCCATCGCCTCGAGGTAGATGTTCATATCGGCATCACCAGGAGTGACCGTGAAGTGGAACTCGTGCTTGAGCCCCGGCAGCCCGGCACGCCCGAAGAACAACGCCCACACACTCCAGAGGAACGAAGCGGTCGTCCCCATAGTGATCAGCGTGTCCATGGTGACCTCGCCATGACGCAGATTCTTCAGTGTCGCGCGGTGGAACGGCCAGCCGGCCCACACAAAGACCGGCGCCGAGAGCGTGAGACACAGCCACTGCCAATTAGTGAACTGGAGGGCAGGGATCATCGACATTGCGATGACGGGAGCGGTGAGGATGACAGCGCCGATGACTCGGTTGCGCAGGTCTTCCAGCTCCCGGTCTTTCCCTTCGGGAGCAGCACCCGGTTCTTGTTCGGGCTCCTCCTGCGGAAGCTCAGCGGTGTACCCCGCTGCCACGATTGTGTCGATCAGTTGCTGCGGGTTGATGTCCGCCGGCGCCTCCACATGCGCCTTCTCGGTCGCATAGTTCACGCTCGCGTTAACGCCATCAAGTTTGTTCAGCTTGCGTTGGATACGGTTTGCGCACGACGCACACGTCATCCCGCCGACGGGGATATCAAGGGTGAGAAGTTGCTGCTCAGACATCCGCTTTCCTCTTTGGGGGTTTAGTTTGCGACCGCCTTGTAGCCAGCTTCATCCACTGCTGCGATTACGGCAGCGGTGTCAATGTCTGCATTCGAGGTCACGGAAAGGAAATTCCGGGAGCGGTCAACCTGGACATCAGTGATTCCCGGGAGTTCAGAGACTTCCTCCCGCACCGATGCCTCGCAGTGTCCGCATGTCATGCCAGTAACAGTAAAAGTTTGATTAGCCATACCCCAAAGTATACCCCCTACGGGTATATCTGTAAAGCTATTCGCGCTGACGGTAGCCCGAGTAGGCCCGCCCCGCGAGAGCTGTCGGGAAGGCAAGGTTGAATTCGGGCGGCGCGTGCGGAGACGGCGGGTGGCGGTAGACCGCGCCGGAGCCGTCGTCACGCTCGAGGTGCCCGTTGAGGCCTTGCCTGTCGTCATCGTTGGCGGCGTTGTGTTCTTTGCAGGTCATGACCATGTTTTCCATAGTCGTGGCGCCGCCGTTTTTCCTGGCGACCAGGTGATGGGCCTGCCCGGCATGGGCGGGGCGCGGGCACCCGGGCCACGCGCAGATGGGGTTGTCGAGGATCATCGCGATGCGCTGTTCCTCCGTCGCCAGGCGCGGGTTGTGTATCGGGAGTAGGTCGGTCGGAGTGTTGTGCTCGTCGTAGACCAGCACCCAGCCGGTGTCCGCGAGCAATGCCTCGACGAATTGTCCGGGAGTGAGGACGGAGCCGTTGGAGGTCGACGCAAACCGCGGGCTGTACTCCACGATGTCTTGCGCGGTTACGATGAGCGCGGGCTGGTAACGGAGCTTGTCGACGTCGTCAAGCGGCCCCTCCGACCCGTGCGCCAAGCGTTCCGCCAGCGCTTGACCGACGCACCGATCCCGGGTGTAATCCTCGTGCGCTTTGGCGATTTCAGCTGCGCGCACGGTCAGCGGCGCGACCAGGTCGTCAATCATGTTCGCCGGACCAGTGACCTGCAGATGCTTCATCCCGCGGATGTCCGGATTCCGGGAGACGTGGGCGCGCAGGTGCTGCGGCGGCTCGTCGGTGCGGTTGAGCTCCTTGACCTTGGTGCGCATATAGGTGTCGAGGCCCTCGAAGTCGTAGGCCGCGGCAGCGCGGGTGAAGTCCAGGCGGTAGTACTCCCGGATTTCGACGTTGTTGAGCTGCCCGGAGCGCTTGTCGATCTGCATCACCGTGTCCAGCGACAGCTTCAGCTCCCGGGCGATCGCGACGGCTTTGTCGCGGGATTCGACATCCATATCGCCCTCGACCGTGCCGAACAGCCGCTCGGCACAGCGCAGCAGGCGCTTGAGGCGGAAGGGGTCGAAGCCGATGCTGGCTGCCAACTCCCGGTGCCCGGTGGATTTTTCCGGGAGTGCGGCGCGCAGGTCGGCGAGCACGTCAATCCCCCGTGTCGCCAGCGCGCTGAGCAGTCCCAATGTCGTCATGGGGCTAAGGCTAGTTTCCGGGAGTGGGCGGCTTCAATCGCTTTTTGGCGTTGTCCACAGCCGTCGTAAAGCATGCACAATCTGCACAAACGGGCTTGACGACGCACTCCCGAAAGTGCCCTACCGGAACGCGACCTCTCCCACCGGCCGTCGCAACTTCCGGGAGTGGAGGGTGTCGGGAGCCGCGGCCATGTCCTCGCACGCGCGCACAGCGGCCATGAGGTGCTCTTCCTTGGAGGACTGGTAGAACTCGCGGGCGGATTTCGGGAGTTTGGGTTTGTCGTGCAGCGGCATGTCGGAGACGCTGAGTAGCGCGCCGTAGGGCACGCGGAAGCGGTAGCCGTTGGCGGCGATGGTGGCGGATTCCATTTCGACGCCGATGGCGGTGGATTTCTGCAGCTCTCGGTAGAGGTCGGTCTGGGAGCGCCACTCCCAGTTGCGGTCGGAGGTCGACAGCACGGTGCCGGTGCGCAGGCGCTTTTTCAGCTCATCGCCGGTGAGTCCGGAGACGCGGGCGAGCGCGTTGGTGACGGCGAGCTGAATTTCCGCAATTGGCGGGATGGGTTTTTCCAGGGGCACGTAGTTGTCGAGGACTCCGTCGGCGCGGTCGTAACCGTTGGCGAGAATCATGTCGCCGATGCGCATGCGGCCGTCGAGACCGGCGCAGTGTCCGACCATCATCCAGCAGTGCGGGCGCGTGACGGCGAGGCAGTCGGTGATGGTTTTGGCATTCGAGGGGCCGACGCCGATGTCAATGATGGTGATGCCGCATTGGTCGTCGCGAAGCAAGTGGTACGCCGGCATCTGCGAGGCGTACGCGTGCTGACGGCAAATTCCGGGAGTGGGGATGGCGCCGATGTCGTAGCGCTGCCCACCCGGGCACGCCAGCGCCGTGTACCCGTGCGGATTTCCGGGAGTGAGGGTGGCGGCGTATTCGAGGAACACGTCCGTGTGCAGCTGGTAGTTGGTAAATAGCACGAAGCGCTGGATGTTTGCGGCGTGCGACCCGGTGTAGTGCTCGAGGCGCTGGAGGGCGAGGTCGATGCGCTGGGCGGTAAAGAGGCTCAAGGGTTTGATGAGCAGGCCCAGGTAGTCGGCTTCGCCGTCGGCGATGGTGTCGTCGATGCTGGCGGAGTCGATGGGGGTAAACGTCTTCTCCACTGCCGCCAGCATGCTTGCCGACGCCCCTTCCCTCCCCGCCGCTTCCTCGGCGGCCGCATCGAAGCCGCGGCACATCCGGAGTGGGATGGGCTGGTCGGAGACGCGCACCTCGACTTCGCCGCCGTGGTTGGCGAGCAGGTCGGTAATTTGCTCGATGAGGTAGGTGCGGAACATCACCGGGCGGGTGATGGTGGTGGCATACACTCCCGGACGGTCGACGAAGCCGTGTGACAGGGAGGGGTCGACATCCTCCACGGCGCTGCCGGCTGGAACGGTGAAGCGTAGTTCGGGGTAGTAGGCGCGCACCGGCCCACTCCCGGAATTTCCTTCGGTGGCGGCGGTGTACTGCTCGACTAGGTAGGCCATCCCTGCCCGGTGGATTTCGGTGAGCCGGTCGACGGCTGCGGCGGCGTCGGTGTAGAAGTCGCCTTCGCCTTCGGTGGGCCAGAACGGGGGTGTTGCGGAGTCTCGTACCTGCATAGCCCAAGGCTAGGCGGAGAGGTTCCCGCTCGCATCCGCGCCGCGCTCATCACGCCAGGCACGCTCACGCAACCAGCTCAGTGCCGGCTCCACACTCCCTCGCGGCTGCGGCGGACTTCAAAGACCTGGTGCACGTGGTAGCCGCCGATGATGGGGATGGTGAGGAAGTGGCGGCCGTCGTCAAGCTCGTGCCAGAGGATGCGACCGTAGCGCACGCCGTCGCGGACGTGGGCGCTGAGGTAGTCGGCGCGTTGTTGGCCGCGGAGGGTGGCGTAGAAGGCGGGGTCGACGGGGAGTTGGACGAGATTCCGGGAGTGGGGGGCGATGTCGGCTTCTTGCAGCCGGATGGCGACGGGTCGGCCGTCGACGAGGAGGTCAGCAGTGTGACGGCTGAGGCAGATGATGTGGACGTCGCTTATTGTGGTGTGCATTTTGCGCTCCTATTCGCTCTTCCCCGCAGGCGGTCTGTGGGGCTGATCTTCCTTTGGGGCACCGGGTCCGCGAATCGGGCGGTTGCCTATCGACGCTGTCAAAGGCCATTTCTCGTCGATATCTTGTGATCGTGTCGCCCACCCTAACACCAACTAGACAGCTTTGTCTACCATCTCCCGCACGCTTTACGACGAAGCCCCCACCTTCCACTCCCGAAAGCTACCGCCTTCCACCTCGCCCGCTGACTACCCCTTCCCCATCAGCACCAGAACCACCAGCGCCACGTTGAGCGCGATGATGAGTCCGCAGATAACCCACGCGACCCGGCGCAGTAGCGGGGTGTTGGCCCAGATACCCATCTCGGCATGCGAGGAGGTCATGCGCACCAGCGGAACCAGCGCAAACGGGATACCAATCGACAGCACCACCTGGCTGAGCACCAGCGCCCACGTCGGCTCCACGCCGCTGGCGATAATGAGCAGCGCCGGAATGATGGTGACTATGCGGCGCACCAGCATCGGCACGTGCACCTTCAGTAGGTCGCGCATAATCAGGTCGCCGGCGTAGCAGCCGACGGAGGACGACGCCAGCCCGGAGGCCAACAACCCAACCGCAAAAAGCACGCCCACTACAGGGCCGAGCGCGCTGGTCACGGCGGCGTGCGCGCCTTCGATGGAGTCGGTCCCCTCCACTCCCGGAAGTGCTTCGGCTGCGAGACACAGCATGCCAATATTCACCGACCCAGCCAGCACGAGCGCACCGAATACATCGATACGCGTGGCACGCAGGTGTTGGCGCAGCGAGGCATCATCTTCCACCTTGTACTCGCGGTCGCGCACCAGCCCGGAGTGCAGGTAGACCGCATGCGGCATCACGGTCGCACCCAACATGGACGCCGCCAGTACCACGGTGTGCGCACCCTGGAAGCGTGGCAGAATTCCGCTGGCCATCTCCCCGAGACTCAAGCCCGTGACAAACAGCCCGGCCAGGAACCCCACCGTAATGACCAGCAGGAACGCCACAATCACGCCTTCAAAAGTGCGTTGCGAACGCCCACCCTGCAGCAGCAACAGCCCCAGCGAGACCACGCCGACAATGACGCCGCCAAGCAGCATCGGCGTTCCGAAAAGCAGATACAGCGCCGTGGCACCACCAATAATTTCCGCCACATCCGTCGCTGCCGCCACAATCTCGGCCTGCACCCAGTACGCCAGTCGCCCCGGCCGGTTCGAACCAAAGCGGTCGGCAACGCCTGCGGTCAGCGACCGCCCCGTCACCAGGCCGTACTTCGCCGACAGGTACTGCACAACCATCGCCATGAGGTTGGACACCACCAGCACCCACAGCAGCAGATACCCGTAGCTAGCCCCCGCAGACAGGTTCGCAGCCACATTTCCGGGGTCCACGTAGGCAATCGCCGCCACAAACGCAGGCCCCAGCAGACTCATCATGGGCTTGCTTGACGACGTCACTTGCGACCCCTGTGTCCCTGAATCATTCATGGGACCATTATTTCACAACATTGATACCAATTGTTCAATCAACCCAAGATTTGTGCAGCCATGGTGCCACCGAGATTTACCAGGCGGTCGGAGATGTCGTCGTCAAGCGAACCGACAAACACGACGGGTTCGGCCGCAAGCTCCCACTTGTAGCCGGTCGTGATGGTTTTCATGGCATTTTCCGCGCCGGTGGTGTCGAAACCGCCGCGGATCCAGTAGGAAAATGGCAGCCCCTTAGTGGCTTCCTGCGCCTCCCGGAAGGTGGTGTCGAAGAAGTGCTTCAGCGCGCCGGAGATGTAACCGAAGTTGGCGGAGGTGCCGAGCAGAATGGCGTCAGCACTGGTCAGGTCGTCGATGGTGGCATCGAGAGCCTCGACGACCTTGACATCCACCCCCTCTAGCGCGGGGTCATTGGCCCCCTCGAGCGCGTGGCTTAAGACTTCCTGCAGAAGCGGGGTCGGGGAATGGTGGACGACAAGAAGAGTAGGCATGCCCCGAGGGTAACGAAGCGGACCCTAGAAAATCACCTGTTCGCGAGGAATTTTCAAGCCCGCGCGTAGGGCTTCCGGGAGGTCAGCGATGGAGTCGATCTCTGTATTACCGCCACCATCGCTACCAACACCGCCACCATCACTGCCGTTACCGCCACCGAGCGAATCCAGAATCCACCGCTGCACTGCATCCGCGGGCACCTCGCCGAGAGTCACGTCTCCATCACGCTTGGACAGTCGCCGTCCTTCAGAGTTCACCACCAGCGGCACGTGCACGAACGAAGGCGTCGCATACCCCAAAAGACCAGCCAGGTACGCCTGGCGCGGGGCGGAGGACATCAGGTCATCACCACGCACGACCTCGGTCACACCCTGCTCGGCATCATCGACGACGACCGCGAGGTTGTAGGCCCACATGCCATCGGCACGCTGAAGGACAAAGTCATCGATCGGGGCGGTAATCTCGCCATGCAGCTCATCGGTCGCAGTCCCCTCACGCACCTGCGATTTCAGGCGTATCGACGGCCTTCTCCCCGCCGCCGCAAATTCGACCTTTTTCGCGGCGAGGTGCTCGTCGTCAAGCGAACGACACGTGCCGGGATACTGACCTGGCACGCCGTGCGGCGCGGAGGAGGCGGCGAGGATTTCGCGGCGCGTGCAGAAGCAGGGATAAGTCAAGCCGCGTTGCGTGAGGTCGGCGAGCGCGGATTCATACAGGTCAGAGCGTTCTGACTGGCAGACCGGAGTGCCATCCCAGTCGATACCGATGGCCTCCAGATCGGCGAGCTGCTGCGCCTCATACTCGGGGCGGGAGCGCTGGCGGTCGATATCTTCGATACGCACGATGAAGCGGCCACCCTGCGCGCGGGCGTGCGCCCAGGCCAGCACTGCGGTGCGCAGGTTTCCCAGGTGCAGCCGACCGGTCGGCGAAGGGGCGTAGCGGCCGGTGGGAGGTAGGAGCTTTGAACTGTTGACGGTTATCGCTTGCTTTGAATTGGCCACTATTACAGATTAGCGAGCCGACTAGAAGAAATGCGACAATCCCTTCATCCAATTAAAGTTCATACAATCTTATATATTGACTATCGGCTACCCCCAGATTAGACGGTTACCAAAATAACGCCCTTAACCCCCATAGGGCATTAATTATTTTGTTATAGTTTCCCATGTTGGCCTATCAAACATATTTGAGGACACTCAATAATGACTAAAAAGGGAAACATAACCCGTCGTAAATTCACATCATTAGTCCTCGCTGTAAGCGCTACCGTCACATCTCTTTGCGCAATGCATCCAGGAACAGCCTCTGCAAGCCCATATAACGCTGACGCATTACTCAACCAGGGAATAACGGACATGCACCGCTCAAAAACTTTGATATCCAACCTGGAATGATGTGCGCCCGTCTTTTCGTAAGTGGATCTTTCCGAGGTGAGCAATGTCACCACATTTACAATTAAAGTCACTACAGTTCATTTCCATTGCAGGAATAGCGGTAAGCATTATTTGCATACTAGGTATCGCAAATGGCATGTATACGCTGGGGCAGCTTGCTCAGCAAACTGCTCACATGAGCGCAACCGCTGTCACTGCAAAGGCCGACAGGGCATTGCTCTATTCTGAAATCTCTCTAGTTGCTCTCATCGTTAGCTGCATTGCACTATTTATTTGCAGCATGCGTATGAAAAATATTAACGATGAGAAGAAGCCCTAGCGGTTAGCAGAGAGACTGGACTCCCGGAGATTTCGGCTCTCGCTAGAAAAATTCAACCTCGAAGACTTCATCGGCACTCGCTTGGAGCCCCAGCCGGCAGGTAACATTCCCTCCCGTGACAAATAACGAAAACCTGCCCAAGTCTGGGCCGGGCAACGCCGAGGCTGCCGCTGTGAGCACCTCGCACGCGCCCGAGAACGCAGTAAAGTCCGAATCCACAGCAACCACGCCACGCCACATCCCGGTACCGAAATCGCTGTACCCGATGTTCACGGCCATTTTCATTGGCGTGCTGATCGTCTCCAACATCACCGCCACCAAGGGCGTGGAAATCTTCGGCCTGGCCACCGACGGTGCCTTCTTCCTCTTCCCCTTGAGCTACGTCATCGGCGACGTGCTTTCCGAGTGCTACGGCTACAAAGCCACCCGCCGCACCGTGTGGACCGGTTTCGCCATCCTCGCCGGCGCAATGCTCTGCTTCTTTGCCGCCATCAAGCTCCCGGCGGCACCGTGGTACGAAAATCAGGAAGCATTCACCACCGTGCTCGGCACCGTCCCGCAGCTTGTTCTCGCAGGTCTGGCCGGTTATGTCGTCGGCCAGCTGCTCAACGCCTGGTCGCTCAACGCCATTAAGAAGCGCACGGGCGAAAAGGCCCTCTGGGCGCGCCTGATGGGCTCGACTGTGGTCGGTGAGTTCGTCGATACGCTCATCTTCTGCTCCATCGCCGCCACCGCGATCGGCATCGACACCTGGGGCACCTTCGTCAACTACGTCATCGTCGGCTTCATCTGGAAGACCGCCGTCGAGATCGTAGTCATGCCACTCACCTACGCCGTCATCGCGTGGGTCAAGCGTCGCGAAGGCTACTACGACACGCACGTTCCCGCTTAACGACGAAAAAAGTGCCGCGACCTCGCCTGAGATGCGAGTAGTCGCGGCACTTTTTGTTTTTTACTTCACATCCCGTTTGGCATTGGCCCAAAGAGCAACGCCAACCGCCACAACGATCCAGGCCACCAGCACCACGATGTTGAACCACATCGGCTGCGTCATCCCGGCCTCAAACCCGAGGCGTGGATTCTCCGGGTTTGCCATCAGACCGCCCAGCTGCGTTGACAACTGCTGAATGCGTGCACCCGGCGTGACCAGCCACAGGGGCCGGAAAATCGCATACGCGAGCGCCGCGAACTCCAGCATGCTCTCCACCACCAGGATCCACACCAGCGGAATTGCGACAGCGGCCACGCGCGAGCGAGTCAACACTCCCAGCGACATCGCGATCAGCCCAAACACGACAAAGCCAAGCACTCCGGTGAGCATGTCCGTGGCAGCGTCACCGCCCTTGAACTCCACGCGCGGCGAAACCGTCACCGCCAACCAGGCGAGAGCCACACCGATGACCCAGCAGGCGGCAAGCACAACCAGCGTCAGCGTCATCCGCGCGGACAGCCACAGACTCCTGCGATCCTGTGTCAAGAACGCATGCGCATTCATCTGATCGTTGTACTCACCCGCCAGGGTGGAACCGCCAAAGGCAATCACAATCATGTTGAAGATCACTGTCCCCAACAGCAGCATTTCCCAATCAACGGTCGCCCCTTCATCGGCCGCCATACTGAAAGCCGCCATCGGCCCAGCTATCGACCCGACCAACAGCACCACATACACCCACGTACTGCGCAGGCTAGCCAGCTTCGTCCATTCCGACCGCAAAGCGTTTCCAAAACTCATCTCAGTCACTCCCCTACTGCCCAATCGCCTGCGCGCGGTACTCCTGCGATTCCTGGGTCGCAGCCAGGAACTTCTCCTCCAGGTTGTCGCGCTTCGTGTTCAATCGCGTCACGAGCAGCCCCTCGCGCAGGGCAGCGGCCGCAATGTCGCGGCGGAGTTGCTGCTCGCTGATGCCGTCGTAAAGCGGAATGCGCAATTGCTTATCGACGTCAACCCCCTGCGCCACCGGCCCTAACGCCTGCAGCAGCCGTGCCGGATCATCGACCTCAACTTCGATGACCGTGCCGTCAGCGAGGAACTCATCCATGCTGTACTCGCCAATCATGCGGCCGCGCCCGATGACGACGATGCGGTCGGCGGTGAGCTGCATCTCGGAAAGGAGGTGCGACGACACGAGGACTGCGCAGCCCTGAGCGGCCAGGGCCTTGATGGTGTGGCGCATCCACGAGACGCCTTCGGGATCGAGGCCGTTGACCGGCTCATCCAAAATCAGATGCTGCGGCTTGCCGAGCAGAGCCGCCGCCACTCCCAGACGCTGCTTCATACCCAGCGAGTAGCCGCCGACCTTGTCCTTCGCAGCCTCGGTCATACCGACCTGCTCAAGGCACTCTTCCACGCGGGTGTCGGGGATGCCGGCGCCGCGGGCGAGGGCCCGCAGATGAGCGCGGCCCGAACGAGCCTTGTTGTGCCAACCAGCATCCAGAATTGCGCCGGCGATGCTGGGCTTATTCTTCAGCGTGGAAAAGGGCTGGTTGCTGTAGGTGTTGCCCTGGGAATCCGTCCCGGTGAACAAGGCCTGGCCCGTGGTCGGGGTATCGAGGCCCAGCATGCAGCGCATGGTGGTGGACTTGCCGGAGCCATTTGGGCCGAGAAAACCTGTCACTACACCGTCGGGAACGGTGAAGGACAGGTCATCGACGGCTAATTTCGAGCCATACTTCTTGCTGAGTCGTTCAACCGTGATCATGTCCTCCATGATGCCGGTTGAGACTGCCTCGCGCAGTAGAGCTAGGTCTAGTTTTGAGCTTCCCCCCGGGCCCGCCCAGCCGTCACTTCACGCCACTGGACTGATTCGGGTGTTCCCTGCCACTTCACGCCACTGGTGTCACCTCATGCCACCTCCACAGATGGCACGAGGTGACATGGCTGTCGTGAAGTGCGAAAAGGTAGAAGCCTAGCCCCAGCCCAGCCACAGCCCAACCGACCCAAGCACTCCCCAGCACACCCCAGCCCCAGCCGGCCCCTAATTCCCCACCGCACGACCACCGTTGGCGTAGTAGCGGCCCATGAACTCATCGCGATACTCGAAGAACCGGTCCTCCAGGATCGCAGCGCGAATGTTCTCCACCAGCTGCACCATGAAAAACAGGTTGTGAATCGTGCACAGCGTGCCAGCCAGGTACTCCTTGGCCTTCAACAGATGATGCAGGTAGGCCCGGGAATAATTCAGCGAAGTATAGGAGGGCACCTCCGCATCCACGGGGCGGAAGTCGTTCTTGAAGCGGGCATTCGTCAAGGTCATCCGGCCATCGAGCGTGTACACACCACCACGGCGGGCAAGCCTGGTCGGAGCCACGCAGTCAAAGGTGTCGGCACCGGCCTCGACAGCGGCGAAAATATCGTCCGGCTCGGAGATCCCCAGCAGGTGGCGGGCGCGGTCGTCGGGAAGCTCGTCGTTGACCCAACCGCAGATCAGGCCCAGATTCTGCTTCTCAATCGCCCCACCAATGCCATAGCCGTGGAAGCCGAGCTGGCCGGCGTCCTCGAACTCGCGGGAGAGCTCCACCAGCCCGCGGGCGGCCTTTCGACGCAGGTCTTCGTACTGCGCACCCTGCACGACACCGAATAACTGCTGGATGGGCAACTGGCCGTCGTCAAGCGAATGGACATGCGCATCGACCTGACCGCGCGAAATCGTCAGCTCGTTGTGAGCCTCCAGGCAACGGCGCGCCCAGCGGTGCGTGCGCTCGACGGATGCCTCCTGGTAGCCGCGGGTGTTCATCAGCGTGGTGAGCTCGTCGAACGCCATCATGATGTCGGCGCCCAGCGCGTGCTGAATACGCATGGACACCTCCGGCGTGAAGCGGTGCTCGGAGCCATCGATGTGCGAGCGGAAAGTCACGCCGTCCTCGTCGACGAACGCGTTGCGCTCTTTGCCCTCGGCGACGATGTCGTCTTTCTGCATGCCGGTGACGTCCATCGCGAGGGTCTTTTTAAAGCCTGCGCCCAGGCTGAGCACCTGGAATCCGCCGGAGTCGGTGTATGTCGGGCCGTTCCAGTTGGAGAACTTTGCCAACCCGCCGGCCTGGTCGACGATTTCCTCGCCGGGCTGCAGGTACAGGTGGTACGCGTTCGACAGCATCGCCTGCGCGCCGGTGGATCGCACCTGCTCTGGCGTGAGCGTCTTCACGGTCGCCTTCGTGCCGACCGGAATGAACGCCGGCGTAGCAATATCACCATGCGGGGTGTGGATGGTGCCAGCACGTCCGCGCGCGCCTTCGATTTGCTTTACGACGTCAAAGCCCGTCGTCCTCGACTGCGACATGAAGCTCCTTGGTTGTGGTCCAGTGCTAATGCCTTGAGGTTACCTGGGTGCTATTCGCACGTTACTCAGCGCTGTCGTTTTCCTCGGGTTGGGCAGCGTTTTCCGGGTCCCACACGGCGCGGCTACGACGTGGCGCTTCCTCTTCGAGTCCTTCGCGCCTCATCAGTTCCGCAACCGTAATCTTCTTCCGCTTACGAGCCGGGCTGTAGTACGGGCGGACCTCGACGTCCTTGGCACTTTCCGGGTTCGGCTGGGCATCGGTTGGTTCAGCTGGCGCGGGCTGCATGAGCTGTTCGGTCGGCTCCGGCTGCTCCGCCTGCTCTGGCTGTGCCGGCTGCTCTGGCTCAGCTGGCGCCGTCGGGGCGGACAGTTCGGCCTGCTCAGTGCGCGCGGACTGTTCGGCATGCTCGGACTGGTCAGCGGGTTCGAGCTCCTTCAGCTTTGCCTTCTTCCGCTTCGGAATCCAGCGGTTACGCTTCTTGGTCGCGACAGCCACAGCAGTACCACCAGCTGCGCCCGCCGCGCCCGCTGCACCTGCCGCGCCAGCACCGACTTCACCAGCAGCACTGTCTGCTTCGTCCTCATCAGCGTCAGCGTCGCCAAAGCCACGCCCAGCGCCTTCGCTTTCGGGCAACAGGGACTCACCGCGAGCCATACGCTCGCGGCGGCCCTTCTCCACCAGCTCCTCGGAAACCTCTTCCAGGGCAGAGCCTTCGACATCCACAGAAGGCAACACCTTGTCCAGCCACTTCGGCATGTACCAAGTAGCGCGGCCAAGCAGGAACATGGCTGCCGGGATGAAGGTCATGCGGATAACGAAGGCGTCGAAAAGCACTGCGGCACCCAGCGCGAAACCGAATACCTTGATAATCGCCAGGGGTTGCCCGGCGAACGCCGCGAAGACGGAGATCATAATAATCGCAGCGGCCGTGACCACACGAGCGCCAAGAGTAAAGCCTTCAACGACCGATTCTTCGACCGCGTTGTACTTCGACTCTGGTGAGGACTCACCCTTGTTGTGGGTGTAATGCTCACGCATGCGGGAAACCAGGAAGACCTGATAGTCCATGGCCAAACCGAACGTCACACCAATGAGGAAGATTGGCACAAAGCTGACCAGCGGCCCCGGAGTGCTAATCACACCCCAGAGGCCATCCTGGAAAAATGCCACCGTGACACCGAATGCGGCTGCGACAGAGAGCAAGAAGCCCACGCCAGCAGTCACCGGCACCATCAGGGAACGGAAAATCATCAGCAGCAGGATCACTGCCAGACCCACGACAACGCCCAAGTAGAGCGGCATTGCGCCCTGGAGACGGTCGGTGATGTCAATTTCGATAGGAACCAGGCCAGTGACACCGGTGAATAGGCCGGTGGTTTGCTCAATCTGCTTCTGCTGATCGCGCACCGCGTTCATCAGCTGCTTGGTCGCAGGATCGAGCGGACCCGACTTCGGGGTCATGATCATCTTGACCGCAGTGCCGTCATGATTCATGCCAATCATCTGGATGTGCTCGACACCGACATTGGATTTGAACTGGTCGACAGCGTAGCTATAGGAAGCCTTACGGGCGGCCTCGATGTCAGAGAGTTCCGGGTTGGTCTGCTTCAGGGACTCGATAAGCGGTTTGAGCACCGGTGCGTCGGGCTTCACATCATCCGACTTGGCAATAATGATGAGCTGTGAATTACGTCCCGCGCCGAAGCCCTCTTCAATCATGGTGATGGCCTTGCGGTTCGTGCTGTCCTTCGCCGCAGTAGAGTCCGACGGCAGCGCCAGCTTCAAGTGCATGGCCGGGTAGGCCAACGCCAACAGCAAGACGATACAGCCGACCAGGAACAACCCTGGGGCCTTGTGGACGAAGGTGACCCAGCGGCGTCCCATCGTCATCTCGCCGAAGAAGGAAGAGCGGCGTCCCTTGCGCGCATTACGCGAGGGGTTGCCGGCAACACCAGGCACGCGGCCAGCGAAGACCTTGTCGCCCAGCAGAGACATAACTGCCGGCAGCAGGGTCAGAGAGACCAGCACTGTGAAGGCCACCGTGATTGCCGCCGAAATACCCATCAGGGACATGAACGGCACCTTGGCCACCGTCAGCGCTGCCAACGCGACAATCACAGTGAGGCCTGCGAAAACCACAGCGGAGCCAGCCGTACCGGTAGCCATGCCGATGGCATCTTCGTTGGTCATCCCTCGGGCTCTTTCTGCCCTGTAGCGAGAGAGGATGAACAGTGCGTAGTCAATACCGACAGCCAGGCCGAACATGACGGCAAGCACCGGGGTAATCGAGTTGACGTCAGTGAATGCGGTCATCAATGTCACACCGAAGACACCGATGATGATACCCACTACCGCCGTCACAATAGGCAGGAACGAAGCCACCAGAGAGCCGAAGGTGACAACCAGCACGATAAACGCCACGGTCACACCGATAATCTCCGAGGTCGGAGCCACCTCAATCGCGGGCTGCATGCCCGGGCCAGAGGCCTCGACCTTGATACCTGCGTCACGACCAGCCTGCATCGCGTCGAGAAGCGCCTGCATATTCTCCGGCTCGATGTCCTGCGGCATCTTGGCATCGAAAACGAAGGTGGAAATACCGTAGCGACCGTCATCGGACACGGTACGCATGGCATTGGCATCGGCCTCGGCGACATCCTTGGGCAGGCCAGCGGCCATGCCCTGTTCCTTGACCATCGCCTGCATCTTCGGATTGAGGTCTACCGGGTTGTGAAGTTGCAAATCGTCGGCGATTTGGCCGACATTGTCGCGGATGCCGTTAATGACCTGGTCAACAGCTTCTTTATTCTGTGGGGCATCGAGCCTCTGTCCCTCGGGGGCCTCGAAGGCGACATAAATACGCTGCTCTCGAATTGGGTTCGGAACATCGGGGAACTTTTCCTCAATCACGTGCGAAGCCGTTGCCGACGGCATGCCGGGGATCGAGAACTGGTCGATGAACCCCTTCTGGAATGCGGCAACTGCACCGCCCAGCCCCGCCAAAATCAGGAACCACGCGATGATCACAGTCCATTTATGCAGGTAGGAGAACCTGCCGAGTTTGAACAAGGCCTTTGCCATGTCAAGTTTCCCTTACGTCTAATATTCGCCTGGACCGCCCCCAACTGCAGCTTCCCCAAGTTCGCGCTACCCAAGCACTCCCTCGGACTTCACCTGCAGTTTGAAGCCTCTTCGCTACTCCGATGCTAGCGACCACCCCGGATTGGCCAACATCAACTCTGGCGCTGACACGGTCATTGGGGGCGGGCACGACATAAAAACCGGAAATACTTTTGCTAAGAGTAGCGGACTTCCCGGATAAACGTGAACAATGGGGTGTGTGTTACTGATGTTAATTTTGTGATTTAGGTGCTCCAGGTCGGGCGCCTCACCATTTGCCGCTTTACGACGGACACCTCCCACACCTCCACCACCCCCAGACAATCAGGGCCGATTAAATGCAAAACCCCCGGGGCTCCTACTTAAAGGAACCACCGGGGGTTTTATTGGCGGTGACGGAGGGATTTGAACCCTCGGTACGGGGTTACCGCACAAAGCATTTCGAGTGCTTCACCTTCGGCCGCTCGGACACGTCACCGCTAGAAAACGTTACAGGTAGCCCCTTTATCTACCAAATCCCCAGGTCAGAGTAGCCAGGCCTTCGCCAAGCCGCTCTCGCTGCACTACATCCTGCGCCACCCCAAGCCCGTCAACCCTCCACCGCGCTATTCGGGGTGGCCAACGCCCGCTGAGATATGTAAGGAATAGTCTGTAGCTTGAAATCTAGAAACTTAAACACAGAAGTACAGCCACACAGAAAGGGTTCTCCCTCATGATTCGTTCCGCCATCATCGGCTACGGCAACTTGGGCCGCAGCGTCGAAAAGGTCATCGCTGACCAGCCGGACATGGAACTCGTCGGCGTTTTCTCCCGTCGCGATTCGCTGGACACTGAGGCCCGCGTACTCCCGGCGGCGGATGTCGCAAAGTACAAGGATGAGGTAGACGTACTGTTCGTGTGCCTCGGCTCGGCCACCGATGTCCCGGAGCAGGCCCCTGAGCTGGCAAAGAACTTTACGACGGTCGACACCTACGACAACCACCACGAGATTCCGAAGCACCGCGCGGCCATGGACGCCGCCGCCCGCGAAGGTGACAACATCGCCATGATCTCGACCGGCTGGGATCCGGGCCTGTTCTCCCTGAACCGCGTCCTGGGCGCTGCTATCCTGCCGGGCGCAGACCAGATGACCTTCTGGGGACCGGGTCTGTCGCAGGGCCACTCCGATGCCGTGCGTCGTGTGCCGGGAGTGAAGAAGGGTGTCCAGTACACCAAGCCGAACCCGGAAGCTATCGAGGCCGTAAAGAAGGGCGAGGGCGCAGACCTGAAGGGCAACGAATGCCACCTGCGCCACTGTTTCGTCGTCGCTGAAGAGACCGGCAACGCCGACGAGGACGCCAAGCTCAAGGAGCAGATCCGCGAAACCATCGTGACCATGCCAGATTACTTTGCCCCTTACGAGACCATCGTGGACTTCATCTCCGAGGAGGAGTTCGACCGCGACCACCAGGGCATGCCGCACGGTGGCCAGGTCATTACCCGCGGCCAGGCCGGTACTTCCGGTCACGTCATCGAGTTCGGCCTCGACCTGGAGCGCAACCCCGACTTCACCGCAGCTGTCCAGGTTGCCTACGGTCGCGCTGCCTACCGCCTGAAGCAGGCCGGCGAGACCGGTGCCCGTACCGTCTTCGAGATCGCCCCGTACCTACTGTCCGCCGAACCACTGGATGACCTGGTGGCCCAGAAGCTGTAACCAGCCCCAACGCTGGCAGCCGGCCATCGAAACACAAAGAACCCCAACCGCCTCCGCATATCAGACGCGGAGACGGTTGGGGTTATCTCTACCCGAGAACTAAGCGCTTTACTTGTCAGTCAGCTTGCCCAGGGTCTCAGTAGCCTTGTCCTTCAGGTCCTCAGCACCCTGCTTGACCTTCGAAGCAGCCTGCTCGCCCTTGCCCTGGTTTGCCAGGTCGTCGTTGCCAACGGCGTCGCCGGCAGCTTCCTTAACCTTGCCGCCCAACTCGTCGGCCTTGTTCTGCAGCTCGCTCATTATGTAAGCCTCCTATGTAAACGACTTATCTATTCTCTAGAGCCACCGTCTAGCAGCTCCACTAGTTCCGACGGTACGTGAAAATGAAGACCCGTCACGGCCACGACGGGAATTGTGACCTAACTGTGACCCCGCTCACGCTTCCAACTGCCGTTGCCGCTCGAAGAATTCCCGCAGGTAAACGGAGCATTCGTCGGCAAGCACACCCCCGCGCACCTGCGGCGTGAATGCGTGGGCGGGATCGCGGATGACATCGGCGATTGAGCCGCACGCGCCGGTCTTGGGCGACCACGCGCCGAAGACCACGCGCCCCACGCGCCCCATGACGCACGCGCCGGCGCACATCACGCACGGCTCCAGCGTCACGACCAACGTGCACTGCTCCAGCCGCCAGCCGTCACCAACAGCGCGGGTGGCCTCGCGCAACGCAATGACTTCGGCGTGGGCAAGCGGGTCACCATCAGCTTCCCGACGGTTCGAGCCCCGGCCCACAACCCTGCCCTCGGCATCCACGACCACAGCTCCCACCGGCACATCCCCGGGGGCCGTGTGAGCAGCTTCGGCGATAGCCAGGCGCATCCACTCTTCGTCGAGAATGTCTTGTTTTCGACGGGGCAGGGCGCCTGGCCGACCAGCTGGCTGGCTGGCCGCAAGGGCGCTTGGCCGCCCGGCCAGATGACCTTTGTCAGGGTTAGTCGTCATAGGGATCATAGTCGTCATCGTCGCCGTCGTAATCCAGGTCGGCGACATCGGCGAGCTCCTCGGCGCACCCCAGCTCCTCGGCAATGGCAAGAAGCTGCTCGGACGCCCACAGCGACTGATCGTCACAGATGGACTCCAGGGCTTCCTCCGAACAGCCCAGGTCAGCGAGGATATCCATATCTCCTTCGGCCCAGGCGTCGACATCGTCGAGCTCGTCCTCGTCGAGGTCGGGGATATCCAGATCCAGCTCGTCGAACACATCTGCCGCAATGTCGTCGGTGACGGCGGCGGTGGCGTCGGAAAGCACAACGCGCAGCGACCCAACGCCCTGGCGCACGAGAATAAAGTAATCGTCGTCGATATTGAGCATTCCGACAGCGGCGCGCTCCGAACGCAGATTGCGCAGCGCCTGTGCAGCGTCAGCGAGGGAATCGGTGGCGTCGTCCCCAAGATCGACGACGCGCCAACCGCGCTCCCCCATAGTTACGGCAACCGCGAAGGAGCGGTCGTCATCGGAGGTGTACCCTCCGGAAAAGGTCGTGCTCATAACCCACAACGCTAGTCGCTGTATGTCATGCTTGTCAGGTGAGCAATTTCGAGTCCCCCTCCCCTGCTTCGTCCTCCCTGTCAGCTGCACAACTACCCGCGGTATGCATCCTCGGTTTGGGCCTCATCGGTGGCTCCATGATGCGCGACCTGCGGGCCCATAACGTCGAATGCTTCGGTTGGAATCGCTCGTCCCCGACGGTCGAGGAAGCCACGAAGGAGGGATTCGACGCCAGTACAGATCTTCAAGCCACGCTCGAGCGCGCTGAGGCCAGCCGCGCGCTCATCGTAATTGGCACCCCCATGACAGTCGTCGGCACGATGCTCGACGCGATCAACGAGCACGCCCCCAGCTGTGGCATCACGGATGTGGTCTCCGTGAAGGCGGCCGTCGCCGCCGAGGTCTCCGCTCGCGGGATGGAGGAACGCTTCGTCGGCGCGCACCCAATGGCGGGTTCCGCGCAGGCGGGCTGGTCCGCCACGCTCGAAGGGCTTTTCGACGGCGCCCCCTGGGTCATCACCTACGACCTGGCAGCTGCTGCCGACGCTGCAGGCAAGCCCGTCCCGGAGCGGTGGATTGAAGTCTTTTCGCAGGTCGCCAACTTGGGAGCAGCTCTTGGCAGTCAACTCATTCCAGCGCTGAGCGATCACCACGATGCCAGCGTCGCCCGCATCTCCCACATGCCACACCTAGCGGCCTACGCAATTGCCGCCGCCGGTGAAGCCGGTGGCCCCCTGGCCATTTCGCTTGCAGCCGGCTCTTTCCGCGACTGCACCCGCGTCGCCGCCGCTGCTCCTGACATGGTCATGTCCTGGTGTGAGAACAACACCGAACCCGTGCTCACCGCGCTTGACGACGTCATCGAGCGCCTCACCGCCGCGCGCACCCAGTTGGCCACCGAGGGAACCGCTATGGACCTGGCCAAAACCGGTCAGATTGCCCGTGTCCGCTACGAGGCTCGCCCTGCTCACCGCCCGATTTTCCGACTGCGCGTCGGCGAGGGCGGCTGGATCAACCAGTTGAAGTTGGCCGAAAGCGTCGGCGGGCAGATAGATGTGTTCTAGTGTAGAACTATGTTTTCCCCCGAGCTGCACACCAGCCTCGCAGGCATCACTGTCGTCAACTTCGCCATTAACGTACCGGGACCACTGGCCGCTCAGCACTTGGGCCAGCTAGGCGCCCGGGTGATTAAGGTCGAACCACCCACAGGCGACCCGCTCGGTTCCTTCGGCCGCTCCTGGTATGAAGCTATGTCCGCAGGTCACGAGATTATCCAGGCGGATCTGAAGAGCAATGAGGGGCGCGCACAGCTGAGCTCGCTGATCGATGAGGCCGATGTGGTCATCACCTCGGTTCGCCCCTCCGCGCTGGAACGCATGGGACTGGCGGGCCTCCACGAGCGCCCGAATGGGCCGGTACATATCGACATTGTCGGTGATACCGAAGCTCCAGAAACACCCGGCCATGACCTGACCTACCAGGCAGAGGCCGGAACCCTCACGCCTCCGGCCATGCCCCCGGTGCTGTTGGGCGACATTCTGGGCGCACACTTTGCGGTCACCGCTGCCCTTGCCGGGTTGATTAAGCGGGCGGGTGCTGGGGCGGACGTCGTAAAGCAGCCTGGACTGCACTGCCGCATCGGCCTGAAGCAGGCTGGTGAGGCCGGAGCCGCGCCGCTGAAGTACGGCATGACGGCGCCCGGCGGACTACTCGGTGGCGGCCTGTGGACGTACGGCCTCTACCCCAGCGCCGACGGCTACGCGGCCGTGGCGGCGCTGGAGCCGCACTTTGCCGCCGCCCTGACCGAGGCCACTGGCGCGAGCAACCGCGAGGAACTTGCGGATTTCCTCCGCGAGCGCACCAACGCCGAAATCATGCAGCTTGCCAGCGAAAAGGCGCTGCCACTGGCTGCGGTGGAGTAAGAGGGCGACTTAAGGCCGCGTGCCTCGACGTACTCCTGGGCCTGGAGCCTTACGCGGTCAGCCCCGTGGCCTCCGCGGTGAGCTCCACCGAACGCAGTCGGTCAGGAACCTTCAACGACTGATGAGCCACGATCAGCTCATCCGCCGTCGAGTACTCACCGAACTGCGCAATCTGCTCACGCACCTGTGCCACCGTGCCGACTGCCGTATGACGGAACATGTTCTGCACCTGGCGCCCCTGCGGGGTATCCATCAGAATCTCTGCCTCATCGTCAGTGAGATGATGCCCACCGCGGCTGAGGAAACGCCTGACCATGTTCCTGCGGGTAGCGAAGTACTGCTGCTGCGCATCCTCTTCGCTTTCCGACGCAATCACGTTCATAGCCGCAAAAGCGTACGGCTTATCCAGCTGCTCAGAAGGCTGGAACTGCTCACGGTAGACCGCGATGGCATCGCGAAGCGCGTCCGGAGCGAAGTGCGAAGCAAATGCGTACGGCAAGCCGAGCGCTGCCGCGAGCTGAGCACCAAAGAGCGAGGAGCCCAGGATGTACAGCGGCACATGGGTGCCGCGACCCGGAATTGCGTTGATGCCCTTGATCAGCGACTCGTCGGAGAGGTAACCGCGCAGCTCCTGCACATCCTGCGGGAAGGAATCGGACGAACGCGGGTCACGCCGCAGGGCGCGCATAGTGGCCTGGTCCGTGCCCGGCGCGCGACCAAGCCCCAGCTCGATGCGATCCGGGTACAGATTCGCGAGCGTGCCGAACTGTTCCGCGACCGTCAGCGGTGCATGATTCGGCAGCATGACGCCGCCGGAGCCGAGGGTGATGCTCTCGGTTTTTGCAGCCACGGCTGCGATAAGAACTGCCGGCGACGAGGACGCGATGGAGTTCATATTGTGGTGCTCTGCGTACCAAATACGCTGATAACCAGCCCTTTCCGCTGTCTGCGCCAAATCGATGGAGCCCTGTAGGGCGTCGGCGTGGGACTGCCCCGAGGCTACGGTAGCAAGGTCAAGAATGGACTCAGTACGAATCATGGTTCCACAGTCTAGACCGTTAGTCGGATATTGCGAGTTTGAGATGCTTCGAATACTGAGGCGCTGGGGTTTGGGGTTTTGGGGTTTTGGGGTTTGGGGTGGCTCGTGGGTGGACGGGCTCATGGGTGCAGGTGGGCGGTGACAGTTTGCGGGTGCGGGTGCGGTTTGCGGATGTAGTTTGCGGGTGGCGGTGGCCGTTTGCGGATGCGGGTGGGCGGAAATGCGGACTTCGTGTCGACTTCACTTACGAAAAGGCACGAATACTCTGGTTCCCTGCTTGATTCACCGCTCCGCCCCTCACCTGGCAATTCCGCCCCTCACCTATCGATAAGGTATTCACATATCGATGAGCTATAGCCTGGCCACAAGTGAATAGCTCATCGACATGAGCGCAGGCAGAGCCAATACCGCGCGCATAAGTGCCGGAGAACCGTCGACAAGTCGGGCAGACAAAAAGACCCGCACCTTATCGGTGCGGGTCTGCTTTGTGCGCCCGAAGGGATTCGAACCCCTAACCTTCTGATCCGTAGTCAGATGCTCTATCCGTTGAGCTACGGGCGCATTTGGTTGTTATTCAGCGACTCTGGGGTAATTCCCTCGGCCCCTGCAACGAATAGATACTTTACTCATCCTGCGAAGTTTTACAAAATCGCCTGTTCACGCAACCTTTTTGGGCACTTATTCAAGTACATATCCGTTGCACATTAACAACAGGTTTCGTTGCGGTTACCCCGGTCTAACCGGCCCCCGGAGTCCAGCACCGGCGCGGACCGGAGAAACCGAGGAACTACTCGCCGCGGACCCAGCGGACAGCGTTGCCGAAGATGTCCTGCTCACCAATGCCTGGAATGTTGCGCATCAGGCCCTCGCGGAAACGCTCCGGGTGGCCCATCTTGCCCAGAATCCTGCCGTCAGCACTGACAATGCCTTCAATGGCGTAGGAGGAACCGTTCGGGTTAGCTGGTGCTTGCATCGTCGGCACGCCCTCAGCACCACCGTCGGCATCGCCATCGGTATCGACGTACTGGAAAGCGACCTGACCGGCCTCAAACAGTCGGCGAGCCTCGTCCTCGGAAACCACGAAACGGCCCTCACCGTGAGAAACCGGCATGAGGTGGGTCTGGCCCGGCTCGAAACCTCGCAGCCACGGGGAATTCACGGTAGCCACGCGGGTGGTGGCGATGCGGGAAACGTGGCGCAGCTGGCGGTTGTGGGCCAGGGTCGGCGAATCCTCACGGAGCTGCGCCGGGTCACCGTACGGCAGGAAACCGGACTTGACCAGCGCCTGGAAACCGTTACAAATACCGAGCACAAGACCGTTTCCGGCCACGAACTCCTTGACGGCGGCTGCGACGTCGTCGGAACGCAGGAACGCGGCGATGAACTTCGCAGATCCGTCCGGCTCGTCGCCCAGGGAGAAGCCACCTGAGAATGCCAGGATGTCAGCGTCCTTGAGCTTCTCGATGAACGCCTTCGTGTCCTCCGCCAGCATTGCCGGAGTTAGGTTGCGAATCACGTGGAACTCGTAGGTAGCGCCAGCCGCGACGAACGCCTCGGCCATGTCGTACTCGGAGTTGGTACCCGGGAAGACCGGCAGCAGCACGTGGACATCCTTCTTGCCCGGGCTCTGCAGGTCGGTCTCGGTTTCGTTGACCTGGTTGGCGAACTCTGGCAGAGCCTCGCCTTCGTAGTCATTGAGCGGGAAGACCTCGCGGTAACCGGACTCCATCGCTTCCAGAGCCTCAGCGACCGTGAAGGACTCCGCACCGAAGCGCAAGGTACCCGACTCGTCGGTGGCACCGATCTTCACGGCCTCCGCAACGGCCTCCGCAACGGCACCCTCAACAGCACCCTCAACAGCCTGACCAGCCGGAACAGCCACAACGATGGAACCCAGCGGAGCCTCCGGCAGCGATGCCTCCAGGCCCACGCCATTGCCCACAGCCATGTTGACCAGAGTCGCGGCCAGATCCGCGTTGGTAACAGCCGAGGCCGCAGCCGGACGCAGCTCGCGCACAGCAGCAAACAGTTCATTGAGCTGCTCGTAGTTCGGTTCCCCGGACTCGAGCGGCTTGTGCGCAAACAGGTAGAGGTCGAAGTTACCGGCCGGGATTGCAGCGGATACGGCGTCGGTCTCGTCCATCGCGGCAACTGCGAAGGTCACCAGTGTCGCCGGCACGTGCAGGTCCTCGCCGTAGGTGCCGGACATGGAGTCCTTACCGCCAATGGCCGCAACCTGGAAGCCGTCCTGAGCCTCGAGCAGACCGAGCAGAGCCTGCGCAACCTCGCCCCAGCGCTGCGGATCCTGGTCCAGGCGCTGGAAGTACTCCTGCACACTCAGCCAGGCACCGCGCGGATCGCCACCGGCCGCTGCGAGCTTAGCTAGTGCCTCCACGACGGAGTAGGAGCCCATGAGGTACGGGGACTCGTCGGCAAGCGATGGCGAGTAACCCCAGGTCATGATGGACGCGGTGCTCGTGCCGCCATCGACCGGCAGCGTCTGGATCGACGCCTGCTCGTCGGTCTTCTGCGTCGCACCGCCGTACGGCATGAGCACGGTGGAGCGGCCGACGGTCGAGTCGAACTGCTCAATCATGCCCTCCTGGGAGCCCGCCGTCGCCGCACGCAGCGACTCCAGTACGCTCGTCGGAGCCTGCTTTACGACGCCGCCCTCCGCAGCAACCATCTCGACGTTCTGGGCGCGGTCGGCGCCGTTGGTGTCGATGAACTCACGGGAGAGGTCGAACACGACCTCGTCGCCCATGAACATGCGCAGCCGACCGGTGTCGGTGATGTCTGCCAGCGCGACGGCCTCGATGTTCTCTTCGGCAGCGGCGGCGATGATGAAGTCAGCGTCCTCCGGGCGCACGACCAGCGCCATGCGCTCCTGGGACTCGGAAATCGCGATTTCGCGGGCATTCAGACCGGCGTACTTCAGCGGCACGCGCTCGAGGTGAATGTCGATGGAGTCAGCCAGCTCACCGACCGCAACGGACACGCCACCAGCGCCGAAGTCATTACAGCGGACAATCTTGGTGGCGACGTCCTCGCGGCGGAACAGGCGCTGAATCTTGCGCTCGTTGACCGGGTTGCCCTTCTGTACCTCGGCGCCGGAACGGCCCAGCGAGTCCTCATCGTGAGCCTTCGACGAGCCGGTCGCACCGCCGACGCCGTCACGGCCGGTGCGGCCACCGAGCATAATCACCACATCGCCCGGCGCAGGTTCGAGGCGCTTGACGTTGTCTGCCGGGGCAGCGGCGACGACGGCACCGAGTTCCATTCGCTTAGCGACGTATCCCGGGTGGACCAGCTCGCGCACACCAGTGGTGGCCAGACCGATCTGGTTGCCGTAGGAGGAGTAGCCGGCTGCGGCGCGGAAGGAAATATCGCGCTGCGGCAGCTTGCCCTCGAGGGTCTGCTCGCGCGGAGTGTTGATGTCACCTGCGCCGGACAGACGCATGGCCTGGTAGACCCACGAGCGACCCGACAGCGGGTCGCGGATAGCGCCACCGAGACAGGTGGAGGCACCACCGAATGGCTCGATTTCGGTCGGGTGGTTGTGAGTCTCGTTCTTGAACATGAGGAGCCACTTGCGGTCATCGCCCTCGACATCGACGTAGACGGAGCAAGCGTTGATTTCCTCGGAAACTTCCTGGTCATCCATGACACCCGTGCGACGCAGTTCGCGGCCCATGATGGTGCCCATGTCCATCAGGGTGCGTGGCTTGTGGGTGCGGCCGTTGAGCTCACGCAGCTCGTCGTAGCGACGCAGCGCGCGGTCGAGCTGTGCGGCAAAGCGCGGCTCGTTGTTCTCGATGGAGGTCAGCTCGGTGTTGAAGGTGGTGTGGCGGCAGTGGTCCGACCAGTAGGTATCCAGCGCGGACAGCTCTACCTCGGTCGGAGTGCGGCCCTCGGAGCGGAAGTAATCCTGGATGGTCTTCAGGTCGGCCAGCGACATGGCCATACCGTCGGCTGCGAGCAGCTCGGCCAGGCCTTCGTCATCCAGCTCGGTGAAGCCCGGGTACTCGTTCAGCGGCTCGATCTCGCCCATGCTCGGACGGCGCAGGACGCTCAGGTTCTTCTCCCCCGATTCGACCGGGTTGATGAGGAAGGAGCGCACGGCGTCATTCACCGGAGCATCGAAAACGTACAGCGTTGCCGAGGTGATCTGCGCCTGCGTTTCCGGGCGGAGCAGGCGCAGGGCCTGCTCGGCGGCATCGGCACGCTGGTCGTACTGGCCAGGAAGCGGCTCGACAGCAAGGTAGTTCCCCAGCTCGGCGGGGGCCGGGAGCTCGACCAGCTCGTCGACACGCGAATCAGCAACTACCGACTCACGCAGCGCGACAAGATCCTCCTCCGTCGCATCGAAAGCATCGTAGAGATAGTAGATTGCCACCTCGCCGTCCTGGCCGATCGAGGACAGCAGCGTAGCTTCCTCATTGCGGAACTCGGGCTTACGGCGAACGGCTAGACGGGCGTCCATCAAGGCTCCTATCGAAATACGGGGAGGGCAACCGGGGTCTAAGTCTATTGCAACTGTTCAGGATAGGAAAATGTCCCCCGGTGCGCGAGGCGGCGCGGGGCGGCGCGGGGCGGAAGCGTCGCGGGGCGGAGGCCCCGATTGACCAAGTACAAGGCCAGGCTAATCGGATTCAGCCGGGCAAAGGCTGCGCGGGGGTGTTGGAGGTACGGCCGTGGCTGCTCAGGGAGGTGGCGAGTCGGGCGGCAGGTCCGGGTTGGTGCCTGTTGCTGCGCTTTGCTACCTGTTGCTGCGCGTTGCTGAAGCAAGGGAGCTGGTTCGTTGTCTTATCGATGCATAGTTCACCTATCGATTCGCTATAGCCTGGCCACAAGTGAACAGCGCATCGACAAGTGCACACGTAGCACCCACAGCGCGCGCATAAGTGGCGCAAAACCATCGACAGGCCACGAGAAACCATCGATAAGTGGCCGAACCCTGGCCACAAGTGAAGGACCGCGCTGCCCCGCCCCGCAATGCCCCGGCTCGCGCTGCACTGCCAGGTAATAAAACAAAAAGACCCGCACCTACAAGGTGCGGGTCTGCATGGTGCGCCCGAAGGGATTCGAACCCCTAACCTTCTGATCCGTAGTCAGATGCTCTATCCGTTGAGCTACGGGCGCGTGTGGCGGAGGCGAGAGGATTCGAACCTCCGGCCCGTCGCAAGACAGGCAACTCCTTAGCAGGGAGCCCCATTCGGCCGCTCTGGCACGCCTCCAAAACCACTGGCATCGATCCCGCTTCAGCAAAGCTGTTCGCCATTGCGTGGACGAGACCAAATAACCGCAGCCAATCCTACAGAACACAAGAATTGAAAAGCAAAACACCCGCGGAGCCACCAAATACGGCGCCACAAATAGCGACCACACCTTGGGATTTTGCGGGGATTCTGTACTGCCCAATCCGGGCCATGTTCTACAGTTAGGCCTATGACCAACGATGCATCTTCAGTTCAGCCCAAAACCCGTGCCGACCTCGAGCAGGTTCCGGCCTATGTCCCGGGCAAGGCTGTGCCCGGCGCGCTGAAGATCGCGTCCAATGAAATGACCCAACCGCCACTGCCCTCGGTGGTAGAGGCCATCTCACAGACCATCGCTGACCCAACCACCAGCCCGAACCGCTACCCGGACATGGGCGCGGTTGACCTGCGCATTAAGCTCGGCGAGCACCTGGGTCTGCCCATGGAGCAGGTCGCGGTCGGCTGCGGCTCCTCTGCTCTGTGCCTGCAGCTCGTGCAGGCCACCTGTGCGGATGGGGATGAGGTCGTGTTCCCGTGGCGCAGCTTCGAGGCCTACCCCATTCTCGCTCGCGTCGCTGGGGCTACTCCGGTGCCGGTGCCGCTGGATGCGCAGGGTCGCAATGATCTTTCGGCAATGGCTGCCGCTATCACCGGCCGCACACGCCTGGTTTTCGTCTGTAATCCCAATAACCCGACGGGCACGACCATCACTCGCGAGGCATTCGCGGAGTTTATGGCGCAGGTTCCGGGCGATGTTGTGGTCGCTCTCGACGAGGCGTACATCGAGCTGGTGGACGAGGCCACTCATGCTGCTACCCCGTTGGCGCATGAGCTGCTGGATACCTACCCCAACCTGGTTGGCCTGCGCACATTCTCCAAGGTCTACGGTTTGGCCGGGCTTCGTGTGGGCTACATGTTCGGCCCGGACAAGCTTGTGGAGGCCGTGAATAAGGTCGCTATCCCCTTCTCCGTAAACACTCTCGCGCAGATTGCCGCGCTCACCTCGCTCGACGCACAGGAAGAGCTCACCGCCCGCATTGCTGAGGTCCGCGCACAGCGCGTCGCCGTCACAGAGGCCATCAACGCCGCCACCGGCCGCGAGACGGTGCTGCCGAACTCGCAGGCCAACTTCATTTGGATTGACGAGGGTCGGATTGCGGATCTCTCTTTGCTTGACGACGTCTCGGTGGCCACCACCACGGATCTCGGTGACTTCTTGGCGCAGCGCAACATTCTCATCCGCTGCTTTGCCGGCGAAGGTGCTCGTATCACCATCACTACTGAGGACGAGACCTCGCAGTTGCTGGCTGCGCTAGGAATTGAGCGCTAACAGCTATCGCTCAGCTAGCAGCTACCGGCGCGGCCGGTGGTCGCGCCACCGCTGCGCTCAATCGCCTTTGCGATGCGGTCAAGCATTTGCTGGCCGGTCTCATAGGTGCCGTCGTCAGGCTGGGCTGCGATAGCTACACCAACGAAGGTGCCCGGCTTCTTGCCCGGCAGATAGCCGAACTGCCGCACAAGGTAGACGCCTTCATCATCGGGACCCCAACCGCCCTTGAAGTGGGCGCCGCGGATGCGTCCGAGGCCGTAGGACTGCTCGTCGGCAATCTGTCCCATGAGGTCAGCGACCTTTGGGCCCGCCTCGATGCACTGCAAATTGGCGCCGAAAATAGCCTGGTCGCGCAAATCCCACTGCGTCTGCCCGAAGACGGTGTATTCCGCACGGATGCGGTCAGTGCCCATGACGGTGCGGGTGTCGTGGCCCTCTCGGAGAATCTCGTCGGTGGTCGCGCCCGCGGTCGCGTCATCGCCCAGGGAGTACCACATGGACTCAGCCGCATCGTTATCGGAAACCGTGATTGCGTCTTCGACCAGGGAATCCACGCCCGATTGGCGCACATAAGCCACCGCAATCGGCACCTTGGAGGTCGACCAGGCCGGACCCGTTTTGAAGTCACCCGTGGAAACCACTTCGGAATCCTTATCCGGCGTTGCCAGAGCGGCGCCGGCCAAACCACCGAGTTCCTTTTGCGCGGATTTCACGGCCTCGACAACTTCGCGAGGCATCTCACCGGGCACAACTTTCCCGTCGGAGGATGCGCCGCCGGGGCCGTCGTCAAGCGGATTGGACAGCGTCGGCGACGGCATGCCCGCCGAATCGGTGCCAATGGTGCAGGCGCTAAGGCCGAGCGTGACGACGGCGGTTGCGGCCAGAGCCGCTCGGAGACGTTTAGACAATGTGCACCGTCGCATTCGTACCGCCGGTACAAGTGACAACCTCACCGTTATCGCGGCAGGTCATGCTGTATGTCTTGCCTGTTGTTGGGCTGCTAGCGGTGACAGTACCGTTGAGCTTCTTCGTAAGTTGATACTGCTCAACGAAGGAATTGCGGACGTTGGTGGCAAACTGACAGGTCGTCGTGTTACCGCCGACATCTTCTGCATATACCAAGTTCAAATCACCCGGATCGCCTGAGCCGGAGCAGTGGCGCCAATTCGATGGCGGCTGGAACCCTTCAGCGCGACGCTTCTGCTCAGCAGTCGACGACGTGGAGGAATCCTCAGCACTAGCGGACTGAACCGACTGGGGCGAGTTGCTGCCGGCCGAATTCACTCCCTTCGAATCGGAGAAGTAGAAGTATGCCATTGCGCCGACGAAGAGAGCGACCGCAACGAGTGCCAGGACAATAACCGCGATGGTCAGCCCCTTGTTGTCATTGCGCGGCGCAGCAGCCGGGCCAGCTTGCGGACCTGGAACATAGGGGGCAGGGCGGTATGGTTCAGGCTGCTGGGACTGTGGATACTGCTGCTGCAGATACTGGGTTTGCCCCTCAGGCTGCTCCCACTGTGACCCATCCACAGCGCTCCACGCATTTGCCGGCGTATCAGCGGAGGGTTGATCATCTGACGTGCCCGGATTTATGCTCCACTCACCGAACGAGTCGTCCGAGTGGTTGCTCCGATTCGTTGCCATTGTTCGACCTTTTCCTCAATACCGTCCGCCAGCATGACGCTGGGTTTGTATTACAGCAAGACCGAGCTTACCGGTTTTAGCAATTTGCCCGTATTGTTTCAGGCCACAGTACACGTTGGTCGGAGCAATTAAATTGTCTCCGTAAAACTACGTGTGGCAAATTTCGGACACACGAAACCCCCGACCGCATGCGACCGGGGGTTTACGTTCTGTAATTCGCTCTCTATCTGGGGAAGTTTTTACTCATCCCTGGAGAACTGCCGCTAATCGCGACCTAGAACAGTCGTTAGAACGGCCACCACGACGGCTTCGCATTCTTGTTCACGACTACCTTTTCGCCGCCGACAACCCAGTTCTCGTTGGGGCTCAAAAGCGCGCCCACGTGGGCGTAGCCGCCGTTGTCGAACTCACCTTCGTAGTCCGGAGCCCGGTACGTGAAGTCAACGGAGACAGACTTCGAACTGCTGACAGTCGGGTTGTCCTTGAAGGCACCGAGGAAGCCGCCCTCCGTCCAGGACAGGCGCACCTGACGATTACCGTTGCGCTCGGTGTTGACGTACTCCCCTCCTTCAGCGTGTAAATACCGCCGCCGAGGATATTGTCCTGCGACTGGCGAGTCACACGAACGAGCTCAAAGTCAGCCGGGATGTTGTGGCCGATTCCCCGCAGCTTGGCGTTGCCGTTGACACCGACGACCTCAATACGGATCGTGACCTCGTCACCCGGTCGGACCTCCTTACCGCGGATAATCTGCGAGTAAACATCAGCAGACCATGCCGGGCCACCGATGGTGCCGAGCTTCTTCTTCGGGGCGCTCGAGCCCGGCAGGGTCAGACCAGGCGAATTAAGTCCTGGCGAGTTCAGACTCGGCGAGGGCAGACCCGGGGACTGCGCCATGGCAGGAGCGCCGAAACCGAAGGTCAAGCCAGCTGCGAGGGTAACTGCGGCAATGGCGGTACGGGAGCGACGTCGCGGACGAGAGGCCGCGATGTTCTTGGAGTGCATATTGCGCATGATGGGAAAACTCTCTGTGAAAACCTGAAAACAGGCGCGGTGGAAAAGCTGGAATTACTTAGCGGTTAATGCCCGGCGACGGCAGCCCCGGGGACTGGAAGCCCGGTGACGGCAGGCTCGGGGAGCCCAGCGAGCCACCTGGGACATCCGGAATACCCGGAATATCCGGAGCTGGCGCCTCCCGCTTCACAGTGAGCTTCGGCCCCATGTCATGCAGCTTCTCCACCGAATTGCTCGGGTTGAAGTGGATTTCGGTTCCGGTATTCAACGCACCGTCGGCAATTGCGTCCGTGACGCGGTACTTCCACTTGAAACTCACAGTCGACGTGGTCGGGGAACCCCATGCCTGTGTGATTCTGTCGGCTGCAAACTCCACCGCACCGTTGTTAACGATTTCCAGCCACTTGTCTGACTCGTTCTGGTTTGCCCACTCATCGTCGCCGACCTTGTACGTCGCCGAGTTGGCCACGTACTGCAGGCCATCCGGAATGACATCGGTCATGCGCTGAATGTAGGACTTCGCACCCCAGATGTTGTTGTCCGTGTAGGTCAGAGTAAAGGTCACGACATCGCCAGGCTTGACGACGGCACCCGCGACACCATTGACCTCAACGGATCGCGTCACATTGGAGTTCCTCCAGCTATGCGTCGCGCTGGAGGAACCAGTACCGGTGACTTCACCAATGGCGTCGGTGACAGTCTGAGTGATGGAATCAACGCTCAGCAGGTCCTGAGCATGTGCGGTATTACCGAATCCCGCAAAGGTCATACCTGCGGCTAGAGAGAGTGCAGCAATGCGAGCAATGCTGCGGTTACGTACGGTGCGAGTTGCCATCTGTCACGGGCTCCTTTTAACGATGCGAAGACTTGCGGTCGGAGTAGGCCAAATATGGCGGCTCTCCAGTAGGAATGCACGCGTGATGCATCGGCGTGCGATTCACTTGGCGATAGTTAATACGACACCTATCGACGGCGGCAACAAGTAGCCATTTTTCGAACATCAACCTAAAAATCGAAAAC
The DNA here is from genome assembly GCF_001838215.1 of Corynebacterium sp. HMSC061H03. Classification (NCBI taxonomy): domain Bacteria; kingdom Bacillati; phylum Actinomycetota; class Actinomycetes; order Mycobacteriales; family Corynebacteriaceae; genus Corynebacterium; species Corynebacterium sp. HMSC061H03. The sequence continues at coordinate 41,240 of NZ_KV836047.1, read as the reverse complement.
CATGTCGCCACAGCAGTCACACCAGTCACATGTCCGCACATGCGTTACAGGTTTGGGCCGGCTGGAATACTTTTAACTATAGAAATACGCACTGCCCTGAAATGGCTGTTCCCCACCGCTGCCAAAATTGCCCCCATTTTCCATCCCGCGACAAAACACCCCAGCCTGCCCCCTGTAACGCTGTTCAGGGGTATCCAAAGAGCCCAATTACATGCCCGTCCGACCACCCCATAACGGGGTTAACCACGGAAACCACCCAAAGGTCCGACTATCCGTCGCGGACCTGAGCACATACGCCAACTTTTAAGAGAAATGAAGAAACCCCCGGTAGAAAATCTACCGAGGGTTTCATCTGCGGAAGTAGAGGGATTTGAACCCCCGGAGGTGTGACCCTCGCTGGTTTTCAAGACCAGTGCATTCGGCCGCTCTGCCATACTTCCAACGCCAACATCATAACCGCATACCGCCGTAAGGCAGCAAACGCCCTCATAACACCCCTTGCCAGCACCTTTCGCAAACCCTTCATCGGAAACCACACCCCAAGCATCCACCTCTACAGACATAACTATTTTTGCTAATTGCAAAAGAGCTTGAAATACCGCGTGCATAACCAGTTTTTGCATTACCTTTGAAGACTATGAAGGCAATCATTCAGACTGATCTTTCCAACCCCCGCGCCCTGGAATGGGCCGATGCTCCGGAACCGACTCTCGAGGATGGGCAGGTGCTGGTCAAGGTCAAAGCCGCTGGCGTAAACCGCGCTGACCTACTGCAGGCCGCTGGCCACTACCCGCCACCGAAAGGCGTGACCGACACCCTCGGCCTGGAGTGCGCGGGTGTCATTGAAGAGGTCAAGGGGGACTCCCAGGGCTGGAAAGTCGGCGACGAGGTCTGCTGCCTTCTCTCCGGTGGCGCTTACGCCGAAAAGGTCGCAGTCCCGGTCGGCCAGATTCTCCCCCTGCCACATGGCTACTCCTTCACCGAGGCCGCATCTATCGTCGAGGTTGCCTGCACGGTGTTCTCGAATGTCGTGATGATTGCCGGCCTCAAGGAAGGTGACCTGCTGCTGGTCCACGGTGGCGCGGGCGGCATCGGCACTTTCGCTATTCAGATGGCCAAGCGGCTCGGCGCTCGCGTCGCAGTCACCGCCGGTTCAGCGGAGAAGCTGGCTAAGTGCAAGGAGCTTGGCGCCGACATCCTCATCAATTACAAGGAAGAGGACTTCGAGGAGATCGTCGCAGCTGAGGGCGGTGCCAATGTCATTCTGGACATCATGGGCGCAAAGTATCTCGACCGAAACGTCAAGGCCCTGGCAAAGGACGGCCACCTGGTCATCATCGGCATGCAGGGCGGCGTTAAGGGCGAGCTCAACATCGGCCGCCTGCTGAGCAAGCGCGGCTCCATCACCGCCACCGGCCTGCGCTACCGCGATCTCGCTGACAAGGCTCGCATCGTCAACGCCACAGAGGACACCATCTGGCCAATGCTTGCCGACGGCACCGTCACCCCTCAAATTCATGAGGTCATGGATATGCGCGACGCAGCCAAGGCCCACGAGCTGCTCGACAGCGGCGCGGTCAGCGGCAAGATTGTGCTGACCGTCTAGTTAACCGGCTGCCTAGCTAACCGAGCGAGGCAACTGCGCGCACGAGCTGGTCAATGTCGTGCGGCGTATTGAACGGCTGGAGGCCGACTCCCACGGCGCCTCCAGCCTCATCGATGCCCATGGCCTCCAGCAGTGGTGATTCATATGCATCAACAATGCTGGTCACCAGGCCATTATCCAGCAGCCTGTCCACGACTACCTTCGCCGACACCCCATCGACGAGGAAGCTAACGCGCGGAATGTGCTGTGCCCGCGACACACTCGCGAAAGAATCATCTTCGGTATCCATGCCGATGATGTACACCCGCGGCAGGGTCATCAACGCCGCAATCAGGCGTTCCGACAACGTCGTCAAGTAGCGAGAAACCTGCGGCATCGCCGTTTCAATGCGATGCCTACGCGACCCCCTCGCCGTGCTATCCAGCGATGCCAAGTGCAGCACCGATTCCGACACCCCGCCGAGCAATGCCGGCGACACCGGAGAAACCTCGATCCGCTCGACGCCGCGCACATTCGGCACATAGCTTAACGACGTCATGCGCTCGAACATCTCGGGATCCTTGAACACCAATGCTGCGACCTCAGGCCCGCCCAGCACGGAGGCATCAACCAGCATGATGTCGGCGCCCAGCTTGCTCATCGACACATCGCGGTAGGCGACAATATCCGAGGCATCAACCAAAACCCAGGCGTTGGAGTGCTCATGCACCCGCCGAGAAATGTCAGCTACCGGGGCAATGGTGCCAATGAACGGATCCGCGGCCGGGACGACAACGAGGCGAGTGTGCTCGTCTACGAGCTCGTCGAACTGCCAGGACGGCAACGTACCCGAGGACAAGTCGGCCTCAGCAATGCGGACTTGAGCTCCGTAGAGATTGGCTGCCCGGCGTAGTGGTGCGTGTACAACTTGCGAACCAATGCGAGAAATCACCAGGTTAGAGCCGAGCGTCAAGCGTCGACTCATTGCGGACGTGAACTGCTCCATGAGCACCTCACGCGAAGATCCCAACACCACGCCGGCGACCGGGCCGCCAGTGAGGTCGGCAAAAGCCCGGCGCGCACTGGCGGTTAGCTCCGCTGCAGCGGGAACGCCCGAGCTGCGCGACTGGCCATGAGCCCCCGCCCCAGTCTCACCAGGAAGGGACTTCTGGGCATTGCGAAATGCAGAAATCATCGCAGCCTGGACACGCTCGGGTACCTGGGTGCGTTGACCCGCATTGAGGTATGTCCACCCGTCGGAAAGCGACGAGTAAGCACCCCTGGTTGTCGGCACATCGAAGGCCATGAAAACCCTTTCCCGGTTTCGAATTCAAGCTGCGATATCTATTTCAGAGTTAACTGTGCAATCACCCACGAATCGAGCATCCATGCCCCGAACCGTGTATCGATTGCACATCTTAGTTGGAACCAATTCTATCGAAGCAACCCCCTATAGGATAATCTTTATCCCTTTTTAGTAGTTGCTTAAAATTGGACGAACTTTTCTTGCCTGTAGCCATGCGCAAGCACTCCCGATGCGTGAACCATATGCACCAGCTGCATGCCATAAAGCAGTTACAGCGGCGATTGTATGTAAGTTTTCCAGGGTCACATAACCAGTCACATAACCAACCGTGGAAACAGCCTCAGAAGCACCACGTCACCACCAATGACGACCGTCCCACGCGACCGTTGTTCGCCGTCACGACGTGGAATAATGGCTCGCCCGGTGCCGTCGGTATTCAATCTAAACCGCCCTAGCTAGTATTTTGGAGACGTGACTAACGCAGAAAATGATCGCCAATCCGCAGCTGCAGCCGACCAGCCGGCCGATACTGTGCGCAATGGCTCCGCTATCCGCACGGAGGAAACTCTCCGTCGCGACATTGCGCGCATAACTGACGCAACGGGTGAGGCACCGGCTTTCAAGTCGCGTTCCCGCACCATGGGCGCTGCCTGGCAGGATCTGGTTACCGGCTTCGGCCAGCGTGAGCTGTGGCTGCAACTGGGCTGGCAGGACATCAAACAGCGGTACCGCCGCTCCACGCTTGGCCCACTGTGGATCACCATTGCCACCGGCGCCATGGCCCTCGCTCTCGGCCTGCTGTACTCGCTGCTGTTCCAGCAGGAGCTGGCGTTCTTCCTGCCACACGTGACCGTTGGCCTGATCATCTGGGGATTCATCTCCGGCTGCGTGCGCGAGGGCGCAACCGTCTTCATTGAAAACGAAGGCCTGATCAAACAGTTGCCCAGCGCGCTGAGCGTTCACGTCTACAGGCTGGTATGGCGGCAGCTGCTCTTCCTGGCCCACAACATGGTGATCTGGCTGATCCTCGTGCTGGTCTTCCGGCCGGATTTGGGCTGGAACTTCTTCCTGGTCATCCCCGCGATGGCGCTGCTGGTGGTCAACGGCGTGTGGGTGACGATGTTCTTCGGCATCATCGCTACGCGCTACCGCGACGTGGCACCACTGCTGGATTCCCTAATTCAGCTGGTGTTTTACATGACTCCGATTGTGTGGACCACCAAGACGCTGGAGGAACAGGGCGGTGCCGTCGCCGAACGCGCACGCATCGCAGAGATCAACCCGCTGTTCCACTACCTGGAAATCATCCGCGCCCCATTGACCGGCCAGCCGGTGGATACCTACCACTGGTGGATTGTCCTCGCCTGCACCACAGTCGGCCTGTTGCTGGCACTCGGAGCCATGCGCCTGTGGCGCTCCCGCGTGAGCTACTGGGTTTAGGCCGCAAAGGCCGTCGTTAAGCGAATAGAACTAGCAAGGGATAAGCATGGTCAGCATTGATACTTACAACGCGTGCGTTGACTTCCCCATTTTCGACGCCAAATCGCGGTCGATGAAGAAGGCGTTCCTCGGCGCCGCGGGTGGTGCGATTGGCCGCAATGACTCCAATGTCGTGGTCATTGAGGCGCTGAAGGACATCAACATCCACCTGCGTGAGGGCGACCGCGTCGGCTTGGTTGGCCACAACGGAGCGGGTAAGTCCACGCTGCTGCGACTGCTGTCGGGCATCTATGAGCCCACGCGCGGTGCCGCCGATGTGCGCGGCCGTGTGGCTCCGGTGTTCGACCTCGGTGTCGGCATGGACCCGGAGATCTCAGGCCTGGAAAACATCATTATCCGCGGTCTGTTCCTGGGGCAGACGCGCAAGCAGATGAAATCCAAGCTCGACGAAATCGCAGAGTTCACCGAACTCGGCGACTACCTGCACATGCCACTGCGCACCTACTCCACCGGTATGCGCGTGCGACTGGCGCTCGGCGTGGTCACGTCCATTGAGCCGGAGATTTTGCTTCTCGACGAAGGCATCGGAGCCGTCGACGCCGCATTCATGGCGAAGGCCCGGACGAAGTTGACCGAATTGGTCGATCGCTCCGGTCTGCTGGTGTTTGCGTCGCACTCAAATGAGTTCCTGGCGCAGCTGTGCGACACGGCGCTGTGGATTGATCACGGTACGGTTCGACAGGCAGGGCTTGTCGACGAAGTGGTCGAAGCCTACGAAGGTAAAGAGGCCGCCGACCAAGTGCGCCGCGTGCTCGCGCAGCGACGGTAGCAGCTTCGCCGGGAGTCCGGGCGCGGTTCCCCCATCGTGGCCGAGCGAGCGGCTCGCGGGCAGCCGGCCGGCGGCTGGCGGGCGGCACGGATGCTTGGAATTGCTCACCCGGAGCAACATGGCAAGATAGACAGCAATAAAAACAGTAATAAACGGTACGTCCCCGATGGAGAACGAAGTGAGCGAAAACTCGGCTGACCACCCAAATCACGATGAGGCAGCAACGGCCGCAATCGTGGTGACTCACAACCGCATCGAGGACCTGCGCCAATCGCTTCCCATCGTTGCCAGCCAGACCCACATGCCGAAGTGGCTCATCATCGTCGACAACGGCAACGACCCGAAGGTCAAGGAACTCGCCGAGCAGGTGGCGGCGCAGCAGTCGTCGGAAAGCGGATCGGCGCCGGAGATTCACTACGTCGGTTCCAAGACGAACCTGGGCGGCGCTGGTGGTTTCGCACTGGGCATGCTGACCGCGCTGTCGCTCGGCGCGGAGTGGATTTGGTGCGCCGATGACGACGGGCGCCCGGAGGACTCCTACGTGCTGAAGGCGCTGCACAGCTGCGCGCGACGCCACCAGCTCGACGCTGTCTCGCCGGTGGTCTGCGATATTAAGGCCCCGAACAAGCTGGCATTCCCCCTGCGCCGCGGGCTGGTGTGGCGCCGTCATCGCGAGGAGCTTTTCGAAAGCGGCATCAACCCCAAACTCCCGGCAGTGAACGACTCTGAGGGGCGGAGATGGTTCACCAACTTTGCAGATCAGAAGGCTGCGACCGGGCTCGAACTGCCTAGCGACCTCGAAACCATCGACGGCAACCACGACCTCCTGCCCGGCATCGCATCCCTGTTCAACGGCGCGCTGTTTAGCGCCCGCTCGCTGGAACAGCTCGGCGTTCCCGACTACCGCCTATTCATCCGCGGCGACGAGGTCGAATTCCACCGCCGCCTGGTCCGCTCCGGCCTCCGGTTCGGCACATGCTTGACGACGGCCTACCTGCACCCCTCCGGTTCGGGTGAATTTGTGCCCATTCTCGGCGGCAAAATGCACACGCAGTACCCGACCAATGACTTCAAGCGCTACTTCACCTACCGCAACCGTGGCTACCTGATGAGCCAGCCTGGCATGCGCAAGCTCATGCCACAGGAGTTCCTGCGCTTCGGCTGGTTCTTCCTGGTCCAGCGCCGCGATGTCCGCGGCTTCTACCGCTGGTTCAAGCTACTGAAGCAGGGGCGCGCGGAGAACTTCGAGCGCTTCGATCCAAAGTCGAAGTAGTTCGGGCTGGCGTTGCGGCTGGTGGGGCTGAGGCTGTGGCGCTGGCCTGCATATTTGATCTCGCCCGGGTCGTGTTGTCCGCATTTCGAGTGCTCAGTACGCAAAACTGTTACCTAACCCCTGGTTCCCTTCTCCTCCACTGACATATCGATGAGGTATTCACTCATCGATGCGCTACAGCCTGCGCATAAGTGAATAGTCCTACGATAAGTGCGCGGGCCAGGCCAACAGCGTGGCCATAAGTCCTGAAAACTCATCGACAAGTGGCGGAAAGTTGGCCATAAGTCAGCACAATTGCAACAGGTCAGCAGCTGAACTTAGCCTGAGTCGCGCGAGGCCGGTGCATTTTCCAGAAGCTGCAAACGCTGCTTACGCTCCTGGATTCTGGACTCACGGAGCTGCCGATCTTTATACGGGACAGTGGCTTGACGAAAACGCCCAACTTCGGACGAAAATACCAATCCACCTGCCTGAATGCGCTGCCTCTGCCGAATAGCGAACTGTCGCAAGACCTCCACGCAGTCCCCATTAATGACCTGTGACCATTGGAAGCGGAGTACATCTAAGTGGAGGTTTCGCAGACGCTTCTCGCGAGCTTGCTCTTTCAGAAGCACAGTCTCCGTAGCTGCTACCCCGCCACCGGAATACTTAGTCAGCCCATCGAACTCAATGATCAAATTCAGATGAGGCACATAAAAATCGACGCGCCCAATGAATCCTTCACTGTCATAGAACTCGACTTGCTGCATGAGCACGCATTTTTCGTCGTAAAGCGTGGCAATTCCTGAGTCGATTATGCATTTCTTTGTGATCGACTCACCGATGGTTTCGCTGTGTTCGCTGGCAGTTCGAAGTAGCTCGCGGGCGCGACGGGTCCCCGGCGAACGTGGGTAATTTGTGAAGACTGTACGCAATTCTTCGAGGTCACACCACTGCCGTAGTGCGGTGTCAACGACGATTGGCCCGTTTTCGGACTCGCTGGTGCGGCAAACATCGATGACGGTTTTCGGCACATCGGTAACGCAGCGCCCACCAATGCGAACGATGTCTTGTTCGAGGATTTTGCCACCGACATGGCGCAATCCGCCGCCAGGTCGGCGCAGGCCGGAATTGGCAAGCGCGATTGTGGCATTTCGAACAAGCAACGGGATACCATGCAACGCAGCGGCTGCTTCGCCTGTAATGATTGTTCCAGACCCTGGCTTGACCAGCGCTTTTATCTGCAGTTGAAAGCGTTCGAATGCTGACAGCGCATTCCATCGAGAGCAATCAATGTAGGTTCCATACGCCAGTCTGAGCAGGGATTTATTCCGTCCATTAGTGATATCGACGTGGCCGTGTAGATCACCTAGCTCTGACTTGGCACTGACATATTCACAAGGATGCTTGATTTGCTTCTGCGCAGCGGCTTGGATGAGGCCATCGGCGTCGTAAGTCCAGGTTGGCATTGGTGTTCGGCACTCTCCGAGGATGGTTGCAGCTTGGCTGCGGGAATTGGGTTCAGTGCCTTTAGTTATTGCCGAATGTGCGAAAGTCGGCAGCAGAAAAGCCGCCGAATGGCCCTTAACTGTGGACAATTTGGCGGCTGTGGATAACTAGCTGCGGATACCCAACTGTGGCTTACTTACCCCTTGGCGCCGTCCTCAACAGCGAGACCGAACGGGATGCCCGTGTCCGACGGCCAGTATGTCTTGTCAGTCGAGAAGCTAATCGTTGCCTTTTCCCCGTCGCTGTGGAGATTTGGGTTAATCACGACATGGTCAATAGTGCGTGTTTCAGATTCATTACTTCCTGCTAGCTTGGCTGTCACGTCAGTTGGCTGGTCAAGAACCAAAATCGCAAACTGTCGGTCATCGGCGAGATGCGGGTTGGGATCCTCGCGCTGCTGATAAGCGAGAACCTCGGCGCGATTCTGGAAAATCTTCACCGTGCCGGTCACCGTCTGCTGGCCACTGGTGCCATTGCTCGACGAAGAACCCGTGTCCGAAGCCCCAGACTGCGAACCCGAGCCCGAGTCCGAGTTCGAACCCGAGCCCTCAGCCTGCTGCCCCACCGTCGGATTCGGGCCACCGTTGGCACCATTAGCGCCATCAGCACCAGAACCATCAGCGCCAGTACCATTCGAGCCCGAGCCCGGCGCGCAGTCATTACCAGCAGCAATGGCCTCGACGACATCCAGGTTGTCAACCGGAATCCAGTTAAACTGTTCGAACTCCCCGGCACCCGGATTCGCAGGCGTTTCCACCAGCTCATTGCCCTGGCGCGTCACCAGCAAATCTTCCTGATCGCGCCCCATCCTCTCTGCAGAAAACGAGAACATACCCGGCTGACCAGTAGCTCGCTGAAGAGCGCGACGTACACCGCCCACAGAAGTCACGCCGTCATGGTAGGAATTCTGAAACTGAATTTCCTGACCATTCTCGTCAACGCCGTAGACACCAATCGCATCAATTTCGGCGCTCATCGCACTTGTGCCATAGTTCAGCACCAGCTCGGGCACGCACCCATCATCAAGATGCACGAGCGCGTATTTCATCGCCCCACCAGGACTAACTTCACCGACAAAAGTCTGCAGTGGCGCTGGATTCGCCAGCACCTGCTTGTACACAACGACGGCCTTCTCCGCCTGCGCCTGCACCTGCGCATCGCCATTTTCGCTTGACGACGATCCACTGGCCTCAGCAGCCGGCGAATCGCCACCTCGATCGCTGGACATCTTGACAAACAGGAACACGACCATTGCAAGGATGATTAGTACCAGCAGCACCAGAATGGTGATGAGCTGTTTGCGTGTTTTGTCGCCTGTGTTATTCGGGGGCATGGGCGTAGTCATACGAGGCGAGACTCCGTTCGAAAATTTATGAATTTTTAAGGTGAGTAAACACTATTAGAGCACGAAACCGGCGAATTTCCTGTTATCCGCCGGTTTCTGCACTCTAGGGATTAACCCCGTCCGGGCTCAGCCCAATCTCACCAGGACTACTCGCCTTGGAAGAACTTTTCCCAGTTGTCTTCGCTGGTCAAAGATGGCACGGCGGCACGCCACTGCTTCGCAAGGTCGTCCCACTTGGAGGACAGTTCGCGCATGAGGCTGATGGTCTCGGCGCGCATGGACTTTTCCTTATCCAGGTCGCGGACCAGGTGACGCACTCCGTTCTGGGAGGCATCGGTGACCCAGACATCGTCGAACGTGGAAATGTGCCACCAGAAGGAGTCCTCGAAGGCCACAGCCACCGGACCAGGGCGCTTCTTACCCATCTGCGTATAAGCCAAACGCTTTGCCATCGTCTTGTTTTCGCTGGAAATCTCGTGTGACGGCGGGCGAACCGGAGTCAGACCACCCGGCATCTCGTGCATCGGCAGCAGCTCGGTCTCCGGGAAGTTCTTTCGACCAGCAGAAATGCGAGCGAAGTCGCCCTGCGATGCGTTCTTCAGCACCTCCGGGCCACGCAGCAGGTCACGAACAGCTTCCATCTGCGTCCAGGCCAGGCCGTAGCGCATGGAGACCAGGTTCGAGAGGATTCGTCGTGAAGCGACGTTGACCATGTCCTTTGCGGTGACATCGCCGTGCATGGTGGCGGCGATAAGCGAGTTGCGCAGGCCGAAGTACTGGGCGGCGTTTTCGATGTCCTTCCAGTAGAAATCGGCGTGCCAGACGGCTGCGCCCGGAATGGTGTCAGTCGGGTAACCGGCCTTGGCGGCGCGGAAACCGTAGTCGATGTCGTCGTACTGGAAGAACAGCGGCAACGCCAGGCCAATCTTCTTAATGACCTCGGACGGCACCAGGCAGGTCCACCAGGCGTTGTAGTCAACGCCCAAGCGACGCAGCTGGTGGTACTTGCGCACATCCACGTCGGCGTAACCGAACTTGGGGTCGTTCTCCTCGACGGTCAGCGCCTTCCAGTTGTAGGTCTCGCCGGTACGGAAGAGGCTGGTCGGGTTGAACAGGAAGAGCATCTGCGCGCCGAGCAGCATCGGCTTTTCCGCGCATACGGCCAGGGCGGATAGGCGCAGGGTGGTTTCGGGCTCGGGGCGGATGTCGTCGTCGGTAAGCAGAACCATGCAGTCGCCCGCAGCGGTGGCGTCGCGCATGCCGCGGGAGAAACCGCCGGCGCCGCCGAGGTTTGGCTGGTGGACAACGTTCAGGCGCTCGCCGAGGATCTCCTTGGCCTGGATGAAGTCGGCTTCGTCAGCCGGGTGCTGTTCGCCCTGGTCAACGACGCGGATGGTGCGAACGCGCTCAAGGGCTGGCAGGTCCTCAGCCAGCGTGGCGACGGTTCGAGCACAGTCAACCGGTCGGTTGTAGGAACAAATGACCAGGTCAGTCGGAATATCGCGCTTGATAGCCGACTTGGGCACAACATAGCGGACATCGGAAATCTTTGCGCCTGCGTCCTCGGTGTCGAAGCGCAGGTGAATGGCACCGCCATCGGCGAAGCGGTCCAGCGGAACGGTCAGGCGCACCTCTTCATTTGCAGAGCCCGACATCGGCGAGTGCTCACCGGTCCAGTTGCCGTCGGCATCCGAGCCGCCCGCTGCCCAGGAGTCCTCCAAGCGAAGGTGGCCCCCAATATCTTCGGTGTAGGCCAGCACACGCGCGGAACCGACCACGCGCGCACGGATTTCGACCTGCTTAATTGAGGTCCAGCGCTGCCAGTAAGAAGCTCGGAAGCGACCGAAGTAGGTGTCAGTGCGCACCACGGTGTGGCGACCGAGCGTGATCGAGTTACGGGTGGCCTGCACCGAGCTGTCGTAGGCGCCAACGCCTTCGACTCGGTAGTACAAATCCGGCTCCACCCAGTCTGCGGGCGGAGCAAACAGCACGCGCTGAATAGTCAGCATGTCAACATCGGTTTCGGCGGTCAGCTGAGTGGATTCCTTATTAGAAGCAGTCGAAGTCACGTCCCCCAGCGTATCGCGCTATTTCACACGGAAGATGAATACACGCTGAATGATGAAGTTAATTACCGTCGCAACGCCTTGCGCGACGACGAATGCGCCGAACTGTGCCCACTGCGCGTTCCAGCCCCAGGATTCGACGAGCCAGGGCTGCAACACGTTGAAGATACCGACCTGGGTGGCGTAGGTAATCAGGTACAGTACCGCGACTGCCAGCACCTTCTTCGCCGAGGACTTCGACTTGAAGGTCCAGCGGCTGTTGATGATGTACGCCGTAATCGTGCCGAAAACCCAGCCGACCGTCTTGCCCCAGAAGTTGGTCGCCCCGAAGACGTTGAGCATGATGAACGTCAGGCCGAAGTCCACCACCGCCGCGATGACGCCGGAGATGATAAAGCGCATCATCTGCACTTTCAGTCCGTGCTCGTCCTTGGTCTCCGTCGCCATTGGCACTGCGGCCGAGTCCTCTACGACAAAACCGTTTTCGTGGGAGCCGTTTCCGAGCTTGCCGTTGTCGCGGTTCGGGTTTTCATTTGCTGTTTCATTCGCTGACACGCCTAGGAATTCTAGGCCACCGGCCAGCTAACAAACAGCCAGCGCGAACATAAACAGGCAATAAAGAGGAGAAAAGAACTAACGCCGCAGCGCCTCACGCAGCAAATCCAGCCGCTCCACCGGCGAGAGCGCATCCTCCCCAGCTAGCCCCAACGCGCTCATCTCCGCCCAGCTAGCCGCCGCCAATTCCTCCACGTCCTCACCGGATAGCGGGATGCCCTCGTCACTCTCCCAGCCGAGGCGCTCCATCACATGCGCCGCCACATCATGCCGCAGCTCATCCGAGGTCAGCGCCGCCAAACACAGCAGCTCTACCAACGCCGCATCGTGCCCGGCCGGGTCTTTCTCGGCGTCCTCTATAGGCAATGCGCGCAATCGCTTAACGACGCTCTCCCCCGCCTCCCCGGTCAATTCCAGCGCGGTTGATTCCGACCTCTGCAGGTCCAGAGCCTGTAACAGGGGCACGAATTCAAACACCCCCGACCTCTCGATGATGTCCACGATATCGGCACGAGCGGTGGCCAACGTATTTTGAATAGAGTCCCGTCCGGTCAGTTCCCTATTGATTGCGGCAATATCTACCGGCTCCTCCGCGTCCACATCCCCCAGTGCGCGGATAGAGCCCGAGCCACCGATGCACAGGGCATCCGGGGTGGCCTCATCGCGGGCAAAAGCTTCTCTGACCTGCAAGGTATGTTCCCACAGGCCCCACTGCCAGATAAGGGTATCGCCGGGACTTTGCAGCACCTCGGCAACTGTGGTGGACAGGGGAACATCGACGACTCCGACCGCTGCGGGTCTGCCGCCAGTCACCAGCTGCGCCGCAGACTCCACCGCAGAGCCGGGCAAATGGAACTTCGTCGGCACGCTTTCCTCGCCCCACCCAAAGATGACTGCTAACACGCGGGACAGGCTTCGCAGATCCATCTGGTCATTGACCCCGAAGACGCGGTGGGCACTGCACGGTTCTTCCTCTAAAGAGGCACCGATAATGAGCGTGGCCGGTTCCGTGGCCACGCGAACGCCTGGGAAGGCGACTACGTTATCGGTCTGTGCTGCCATACCTCACAGCGTACGCAGGAAAAACAATGTGGCCTGGATGGCAAAAACTCGCTACAATGCGCGCGTTTTTACCAGCGGAATCTGGCGCGGCTCCGCACCCCACGGCTCTACCAAGTACTTGCGACGCAGGCGCTGCGACTCCACCGCGGTCCACTGCGCCACCAGCTCTTCTACCCCGCGGGCAAGCCCCAGCACCGGCCCTGCGACTTCTTCGCCTACATGCGGAAAATCAATAACCTCTACGTCGTTGACCTTGGGGAACCGCGGCTCCGTCAGATTTCCCTTGCCGGGCTTGGCCTTCTCTTCCTTCGCGGCAGCACGCAGCTGTCCGATGTGGTCACGAATGCCGGCCACGGATGCCGTCAGGTCAATCACCGTGGCCCCTGCCTGTTCAATCGCATGCGATAGCAGGTCCGCCCCCTCAGCGCTCTCTGCACTCTCTGCCGCAGCGTCACCGTCACCATCGCCCGCGGTCACAGACGCAACAAAGCAACCGGTGAGCAGATTGGTGGCGGTCTCCGGGGCTCCGTCGTCAAGCGGATCCACCAGCCATGCACCCGACAACCTCTCGCCTGCAAAGGACGGCGAGAGCTCCACATGCCAAATGACAACGGGCGATGTGGAACTACATACGGCAAGGGTCTGCGGAGCAGCAGCAGGCGTGGAAGTCATGAGGTTGATGGTATCGCGAGTGACGGATCCCACGCGGGGTAGCCTTTATCGCATGTTCGACTTTTTCAAAAAGAAGCCGCGTGAAACCATCAACATGGCCGCCGAGTACACCAACACCCCGCTGTCGAACCAGATGGTCATGCTGTTCGCCGAGGAACTGCCCATCCTCGACAGCAAGGAACGCGCACAGGTCTACCGCGCACTCGAGGCATACGACGGCCCGCAGATCACCTCGCAGGAAATGCTGCCGGAAGAGATCCGAAAAATTATGGATCTATAGCCCCTCCGTACATTTCGCTCGCTTTCCGACGGCCCGTGCGCGGCCTCAAGCGTGACCAACACCTCGGAGCGTCACGGGCGACGGAGCCGGTGCAAGGGGGTAGCCTAGCCTTGATGTCCACTAACACTAACGGCAAGTCCAGCACCGATGCTTCGAACGGTGCCTACGGAGCCGTACACACAGAAGCCAGGACCCTGACCGGTTGGGGTCGTACTGCCCCCGCTAAGTCCCAGGTGCTGTCGACGCCGGACTTGGATGAAATCGTTAACGCCGTCAAGGCTGTCGCGGACCAGAACTCCGACAAGCCTGCCCACCTGCGCCGCGGTGTGATTGCCCGCGGTATGGGCCGCTCCTACGGCGACCCCGCCCAGAACTCGGGCGGTCTTGTCATCGACATGCAGAAGCTCAACAAAATCCACTCCATTGACCAGGAGTCGGCGATTGTTGATGTCGACGGCGGTGTCACGCTGGACCAGCTGATGAAGGCCGCGCTGCCCTACGGCCTGTGGGTGCCGGTACTGCCGGGTACTCGCCAGGTCACCATCGGTGGTGCCATTGGCCCGGACATTCACGGTAAAAACCACCACTCCGCAGGTTCCTTCGGCAACCATGTGCTGTCGATGGAGCTGCTGGTCGCCGACGGTCGTATTCTGCATCTCGAGCCGGAGGGCTCCGCAGATGACCCGGACGGCAAGCTGTTCTGGGCAACTGTCGGCGGCATGGGCCTGACCGGCATTATTGTCCGCGCTCGGATCAAGATGACCAAGACCGAGACGGCGTACTTCATCGCCGATGGCGACATGACCCACACTCTGGACGAAACCATCGAGTTCCACTCCGATGGCTCCGAGGAGAACTTCACTTACTCCTCCGCGTGGTTCGATGCCATCTCGCCGGAGCCGAAGCTGGGACGCGCCGCAATTTCCCGCGGTTCGCTGGCAACCTTGGCTCAGCTGGAGGAATACGCCCCGAAGCTGGCCAAGGACCCGCTGAAGTTCAACGCTCCGCAGCTGGTGACCGTGCCGGATATCTTCCCGTCCTTCACCATGAACAAGCTGACCATGATCAGCATTGGTGAGCTGTGGTGGCTGAAGTCCGGTACCTACCGGAACCAGGTGCAAAACCTCACGCAGTTCTACCAGCCGCTGGATCTCATCGGCGAGTGGAACCGCGGCTATGGTTCCAAGGGCTTCCTGCAGTACCAGTTCGTTGTTCCGCGCGAGGCCGTCGAGCCGTTCAAGGAGATTGTCCGCGATATCCAGCGCTCCGGCCACTACTCGGCACTGAACGTATTCAAGCTGTTCGGCGAGGGTAACCGCGCTCCGCTGTCCTACCCGATGCCGGGTTGGAACGTCTGCGTGGACTTCCCGATCAAACCGGGTCTCGGCGCCTTCCTCGATGATTTGGATAAGCGCGTCATGGAGTTCGGCGGCCGCCTCTACCTGGCCAAGGAGTCGCGCACTTCCGCCGCTAACTTCCACCAGATGTACCCCGAGATGCAGAGCTGGCTGGACACCCGCAATGAGATTGACCCACACGGTGTCTTCGCCTCTGACATGTCGCGTCGACTGGAACTGCACTAAGACAACCGAGAGGATTTAAGCCCCAATGATTAATGCTGTAGGCGCTGCCCAGTCCATCCTGCTGCTCGGCGGCACTAGTGAAATCGGTCTGGCCATTACCGCCGAGTTCCTGAAGAAGGGCCCGGCCAAGGTCATCCTGGCTTCCCTGCCCAACGATCCACTGCGCGAGGCCTCCGCTGAGAAGATGAAGGCCGCCGGCGCTTCCGAGGTGGTCACCCTCGACTTCGACGCAACGGACTTCGACTCCCACCCGGAGGTCGTCGATAGGGCATTTGCCGACGGCGACGTGGACATCTGCATCGTCGCGTTCGGCATGCTTGGCGACGCCGAGGAGCTCTGGCAGAACCAGCGCAAGGCTGTCCTGGCTGCGAACATCAACTACACCGGCGCGGTGTCGATGGGTGTTCTGGTTGGTCAGAAGTTCAAGGCGCAGGGTCACGGCCAGTTCATTGCCATGTCCTCCGTTGCTGGTGAGCGCGTGCGTCGCTCCAACTTTGTCTACGGTTCCACCAAGGCCGGCCTGGATGGTTTCTACCTGAACCTGGGTGAGGCCCTGGAGGAGTACGGCGTGAAGACCCTGGTTATCCGCCCGGGTCAGGTCCGTACCCGTATGTCCGCTGACGTGGACGAGGCTCCGTTGACCGTGAACAAGGAAGATGTCGCCAAGCTCGCAGTGAAATCCGTCGAGGCCGGTAAGACCCTGGTCTGGGCTCCACCGGCATTCCAGCTAGTGATGATGGTGCTGAAGCACATCCCGCGCCCGATCTTCAAGAAGCTGCCGATTTAAAAGTGGGGTTCGAGGGACTCGATAGAACTCGGCGGGGCTTGACGGGCTGACGTACCCACCTTTAGCTCCGCCGTTCGTCGGAGTCCGGTTCCTGTGCAAAACTTGAGGGCATGGTAGAC
Organism: Corynebacterium sp. HMSC061H03; assembly: GCF_001838215.1. Taxonomy (NCBI): domain Bacteria; kingdom Bacillati; phylum Actinomycetota; class Actinomycetes; order Mycobacteriales; family Corynebacteriaceae; genus Corynebacterium; species Corynebacterium sp. HMSC061H03. The sequence continues at coordinate 24,850 of NZ_KV836047.1, read as the reverse complement.
AAGCAGGCCGAAACCTCGAGCGCTGACACCACGGGTGCCGACAACACTAGCGCCAACACAACGGGCGCACGATCCTTTAGTGAGCTGGTTGACGAAGATCGCTATGAGATCTTCAACGACGACCAGCTCTCCCTCAAGGCTGCCTTCCTCTACCTGGTCGCAGCGCTTGTGGGCGGTTCGGTTATCGCTCTGGCGTCCTGGTTTGTGTTCCACCGCCTGTCGTTGCCGGCCTTCGGCGGCTCGCAGCTGACCAGGGCGGTCGCAACAGCGCTGATTGTCATCACGCTGACGCTCACCACCGTCCTGCTGTATTTCTTCGCCACCAAGGGCAAAGACAATCGCCCCAGGTGGCTAACGTGGTTGACGTACCTGATGGCTTACATGTCACCGGCCATTCTGGTGGTCTCTGCCGTCGGTCTGCCGCTGGGCTCGACCAGGCTGTGGCTGGACGGCCTTTCTGTCGACCAGGAGTTCCGCACTGAATACCTCACCAGGATGGCCGCGGAGCCTGGCCTGCATGACATGTCGTACATCGACATCCCGTCTTTCTACCCCGCTGGTTGGTTCTTCCTGGGCGGACGCCTGGCCAATATCCTGGGCATTGCCGGCTGGGAGGTCTTCCAGCCCTGGGCGTTGATGACACTCGCCGCTGCTGGCTGTGTTTTGGTTCCGGTGTGGCAACGCCTGAGTGGCTCCCTGCCAGTAGCCACTGGCATTGCACTGACAACCACGGCCGTCGCCCTGGCCACTGTCGCCGATGAGCCCTACGCCGCAGTCGTTGCTATGGGTCTTCCGGCGATGACCGTGATGGCCTGGCGCGGTCTCACCGGCGCTTGGTCCGCCATGTTTGGCGTGCTCGTCTTCCTGGGTATTTCTGCGACTTTCTACACTCTTTACACTGCCGTAGGCGCGCTTATTGTGGTCGTGTTGGCCGTGGTCGCGTGGACGTCGTCAAGCTCGTGGATGCCTGTAGTGCGCCTGATCATAATGGGCGTGGGATCGATGCTGATTGCGGCGACGGTGTGGGGTCCGTACATGCTGGCGGTTGCGGCGGGGGCACCGCGCTCGGGCGCGACAGCGACGCATTACCTGCCGCCAGAGGGCGCGCAGCTGCCTTTGCCGATGCTCGCTGCCAGCGTGATCGGTGTGCTGTGTTTCATCGGTGTCGTGCGCATGCTGGTCAGCGCCACAGAGCCGGATGCGCGCGCGCTCGGCCTGGGCACGCTGGTGCTCTACGGCTGGGTAGTGGCCTCGATGGTGGCGACACTGCTCGGACGCACGCTGCTGGGGTTTCGCCTCACCGCACCGATTACGTTCATGTTGATCGCGGCTGGTGTGGTCGCGCTTGCCGACGCCCGTCTCAACGGCATCGAGAAGTACTGGCCGCAGACGGCACCAGCTCACATTGCCAAGCGTGTTTCCGCGGTAATGGCGGCAGTCTTGTTGCTGGCGGGCATTGGCTACGCACAGTCGATTCCGAATAAGTTGCATGGCGCCATCGACTTGGCGCATACCGACACCGACGGTAACGGCGAGCGCGCGGACCGATTCCCACCGAATGCCGGGGCGTGGTACTCAGCGGTGGACCAAACGCTGAAGGAGGCTGGGCTCGATCCGGCCCAGACAGTGGTGCTGACGGATGAGAAGAATTTCCAGGCACTCTATCCCTGGTACGGATTCCAGGCACTGACCAGCCACTACGCTAACCCTCTGGGTGAGTTTGACCGCCGTAATCAGGCGTTGGAGGAATGGTCGGAGATTCGCGACCCCGATGAGCTCGTGCAGGCAATGGACGAAACGCCGTGGCGCGGACCAGATGCCATTGTGCTGCGGGGCGAAGTTGAGACGCCTGATGGCGAGGATGCCGCTCCGCTGACGTTGGACATCGCGGATGATATCTATCCGAACAATCCGAATGTGGTCTTCCGGAGCCTGAATTTTGCCCGCTCTGCATTTGAGAAGCACTGGGAGCTAAACCAGGTCGGCCCGTTTGTAGTGGCGGTTCGCAAATAGGTGTTGGCAAGTAGATATTGGGCGGCTATCCCCTGCCGCAAACGTGATTCCTGTTACTAATGTGGAAACTGTGATGTAACTTTCGCGTTGCAAACTCAAAGAAAAAGGCCAATTACCGTAGTATCTTTCCTTGTGACTGCCGAAACTAAAGAAATCAAAGAAAGTGTCGACGGTTCACCCGAAGTGACCATCGACCGCGTGGAGAGACCGCCTATGGACGGCCCCTCTCCTACGACACTGACTCGTTGGACAGCGATTATCGCTGGAATCGTCGGTTTCATTTGCTTTGTCATCACACCGTTCCTCCCGGTCGTGAATACTCAGTCCTCCGTGTCTTGGCCTCAGCGCGACACATTGAACTCAGTGGATGCGCCACTCATGGCGCAGGCACCGTTGGACCTGAGCGTCGATTTGCCTCTGTCGCTGACGGATGAACTTTCCGACAAGCGGACAACCCTATTGTCGACTATCCCGCCGACCGCGGATAAGCCGACCAAACGGGGCTTGATGGTGCGTTCGGGCAAGGACGGCCTCGACATCATTCTGCGCGATAGCGTGGTGATGAGCCTGGATAAGAAGGAGCTTGCCAGCAACAAGAGCAAGATCCTGGAGATCCGCTCAAACGAGCATGAGACCACCGTCAACATCGACGGTGGTAAGAATGCCGATGGCGAGAAGCTCACCGCGGTCGTACACGGCGATTACCGTCCGCAGGTCACCGGTATCTACACTGACCTGCCCGCTGACGGCGACGCGGCCAAGGCCGTAGCCGATGGACTCGATGTCCACATGAACATCGACTCCCGCTACACCTCACACCCGACAGTGGTGAAGTACATCGTCATGTACTTGGGTCTGCTTCTGACGCTGGCTTCTCTGGTCGCGTTAGCTCGCATTGACCGTATCGACGGTTCCTCCTTCACTCCGCTGTTCAAGCGCGGTGCGTTGAAGCCGACTCCGCTGGACATCCTGGTTGGCACGATTTTGGTTGTTTGGCACTTCATCGGTGGCAACACTTCCGATGACGGTTACATCTTCACCATGGCGCGCGTCTCCGACGAGTCGGGCTACATGGCGAACTACTACCGTTGGTTCGGCGCTCCTGAGTCACCGTTCGGCAGCCCCTACTACGACCTGCTGTCGCTGATGGTGAAGGTGTCCACCTCATCTCTGTGGATGCGACTTCCTGCGCTGCTGTCCGCACTACTGGTGTGGTTCATTATCTCCCGCATGGTTATCCCGCGCCTCGGCGACCAGATTGCCCAGCGCCGGGTGGCCTACTGGTCTGCTGCCGGTGTGCTGCTGGCCTTCTGGCTGCCGTACAACAACGGACTGCGCCCGGAGCCGGTCATTGCTCTGGGATCCCTGCTGACCTGGGTATTTATCGAGCGCGCAATTCTAACTCGACGCCTGCTGCCAGCTGCAGTCGCAGTGGTTATCGCCACGCTGGCACTGGGCTCGGGCCCAACGGGCCTAATGGCAGTTGCTGCCCTGCTCGCAGGCATCCCGATGCTGGTGCGCATTGTCGTTGAGCGCCATAAGGCTCTCGGTGGTGGATGGCAGGCCCCACTGATGCAGATTGCACCATTCCTGGCCGCGGGCACCGCCATCTTGGTCGGTGTCTTCGGCGACCAGACTTTGGCCACGGTCCGCGAGTCCATTCGCGTCCGCAGCATCATCGGCCCGTCGGAGCCTTGGTACAACGAGTACGTCCGCTACTACTGGCTGGTGCTGCAGTCGGTCGACGGCGCGTTCCCGCGTCGTTTCCCGGTTCTGATTGCACTGGCGTGCTTGAGCATCACGATTGCCGCGCTGCTTCGTCACCGCACCGTTCCGGGGGCTCTGGCCGGTCCGTCGGCACGCCTGGTGTTCATGTTCATCGGCACCATGTTCTTCCTGACCTTCACGCCGACAAAGTGGACGCACCACTTCGGCGTATACGCGGGCATCGCGGCTTCCCTGGCAGCACTTGCCGCCATGGCCATTAGCCATTGGGTAGCAGGTAACCCGCGCAACCAGCTGTTCTTTGCCGGTGGTTTCACCTTCATCCTCGCTTTCTCGCTGATGGGTATTAACGGCTGGTGGTATGTGTCGTCCTACGGTGTGCCGTGGTTCGACAAGACCATTCAGTTGCGCGGCCACCAGCTGGGTTCAGCAGTATTGGCTCTGGCCTTGCTACTGCTGCTGGCTGGTGCAGTAATGAACTTCGTCCAGGAGTTCCGTGCCAAGCCGAAGTCGCAGGAAAAGTCGGCACGCGCGCGGCGCATCAATGCAGTTGCATCGTCCCCGATTGCGGTGACGACACTGTTGGTGACGATGTTCATGGTGGCTTCGCTGGGCAAGGGCGCAGTATCGCAGTACCCGGCCTACTCGGTCGCCGCGGGTAATATCCGCTCCTTGGCTGGTCAGACATGTAATCTGGCGAGCGATGTGCTGATGGAAACCGATCCGAACGATGGCTTCCTGAATACCGTCGATGGCAACCCGCTAGCGGAATCGCTGCGCGGTGGCGGCAAGAGCCGTGGCTTCGACCCGAACGGCGTCCCGTCAAACATGAAGGCCGAAGCTGTGGACACCAGCCAGAGCCAGGCAAGTACTGCCGACACTGATGATCAATCTTCTGATCCGGAAGCCACAGTTGAGGGCGGTTCCGCGTCGGGCACCGACGGCGGTAAGCGCGCCGACAAGGGTGTCAACGGCTCGCAGGTCGAGCTGCCATTTGGCTTGAATCCGGATAAGGTGCCGGTGCTTGGCTCCTACTCCGAGGATATTCAGCGTCCTGCAAGCCTGGAAACTTCCTGGTTCCAGCTGCCTGAGATTGACGAGGACCACCCGCTACTCGTCGTATCGGCGGCCGGCCGTATCTTCCACCACGACATCAACGGTGTGGCTCAGCCGGGTCGCAAGCTGGTGGCACAGTACGGTCGCAAGGGCGGCGACGAGGACGGCTTCGAGGTCCTCTCCGAGTCGGAGCCGATTGATATCGGCCCTGCTCCGACCTGGCGTAACCTGCGCTTCCTGACCGAGGAGATCCCAGAGGGAGCCACCGCTGTGCGACTGGTCGCGGAGGACAATGATGTCTCCGAGGATCAGTGGCTGGCGCTGACCCCGCCTCGCCTGGCCGAACTGCAGTCGATGACTGATGTCATCTCACCGGAAACTGCGACTATCCCGGACTGGCCGGTTGCCTTCCAGTTCCCGTGCCAGCGTCCGTTCGACCACTACGCCGGTGTCGCGGAACTTCCGGAGTACCGCATCACTCCGGACCGTGGCCTGAAGGTCGTCGGCGCAGATGTCTGGCAATCGGTCGACGGCGGTGGTCCGCTCGGATTCTCCGACGCTGTGAATGAGGCTACGTCCGTACCGACTTACCTCAAGAACGACTGGCGCCGCGACTGGGGTTCCGTCGAGAAGCTCTCGCCGCGTCCGAATAAGGACAAGGTCAAGCCGGATGTCGCCGAAATTGAGTATGAAGATATCACTCGCTCGGGTCTATACTCGCCCGGGAAGATGATTGTGAAGGATCCCTAGGCGAAAGAGCCTCGGCGCTTCCTTCACCTAAGGAGCCCGCGTGACTGCACAAACCCGTTCCATCGTTGTCGCCGCAATGGTTGTGACTGACCCGGTGGGGCGGGTTTTGTGCGTTCGTAAGCGAGGTACGGATACGTTCATGCTGCCCGGCGGCAAGTTCGAGCCGGGTGAGTCCGTCGATAACCCGGAGGTCACCGCCGCGCGCGAGGTCTCCGAGGAGCTCGGCGTGGACATCGACCTTTCGCTGTTGCGTCCGTGGAGTATCGCCCGCGCAGCTGCTGCCAACGAGGCGGGCTTCGAGGTCGTCGGCCACCATGTGCGCTATGTCGGAGAGTTCACCGATGAGCTGGCGAACGTTCAGCCCCATGCCGAGATTGAAGAGGTCCGCTGGCTCGACCCCTGGCTGCCGACCGGGAAAATCGCCCCTATGCTGGCCGAGACCACTCTGCCGAAGCTCCGCGAAGAGCTGCCGCAGCTTGCCGCTGGCCGTGAACAGCCACAGCGCGCACTGTCGTCACTAACTGTTTTCTGCGGCTCCGGCTTCGGCAACGATCCCGCCTGGCGCGTCACCGCCGAACGCCTCGGCCAGACACTCGCGAAAAATCGAGTGGAGCTCGTCTACGGTGGCGCGGCGATTGGTCTTATGGGCACGGTTGCTAACGCAGCGCTTGACGACGGCGGCAGCGTCACAGGTGTCATCCCCGAGGTCCTGGTCAAGAAGGAAATTTCCCATCCGCGGCTGACTCACCTGGAAACTGTTGCGACTATGGCCGATCGAAAGTCGCGCATGTATGAGCTCGGCGATGCTTTTGTTGCGCTCCCCGGCGGTGCGGGCACACTGGAAGAGTTCTTCGAGGTGTGGACCCAGCAGCACCTGGGGATTCATGCCAAGCCAGTGGCGTTGCTGGGACCTTCGGGCTTCTGGGAGCCCCTGTTGGCGCTACTGCGCAATGTTGTGGATGCGGGCTTTGTGCGGCCGGAGCTTCTCGATGCGCTTATCGTCGTCGACGACGTCGACAAGCTCCTGCCTGCGTTGATTGCGTGGCGTGCGGGGCGGACGAAGTTTTAGCCTACCCCCAGCACACGGCTAGTGAGCAGCAGCCAGCTGCTGCAGCTCAGCTTCGGTGCCGTTGAAGACGTCCTCGTCCACGATGGTCGGGATGCCATCAATGCGGCCGGTGGAGGAACGCTGCCAGAAGGCCATGCTCTCCCAACCGCCCGGCAGCGAGGTCGGAGCGCTGTCTTCGTAAGCGGCGAGCCACAGCGGGTAGTCGGTGAAGTCGGTCGAGTTACCCATCGGGTTCTGCCAGAACCAACGGTAGGTGTAAATCATCGGGGTTTCGCCGGTCTTTTCCTCGACGCGCTCGAGGAAGTCCTTGGTCCACTTTTGCAGCTGGGTTGGGTTGAGGCCATTGTCCAGCTCGATGTCCAGCACAGGCGGCAGTGTCTTGTCTGTGGAGATTTGTTCATCGCGCTGCTGCAGTGCTTCTACGTACTGGTCAGCCTGCGCGGTTGCGGAACGATCCGGGTGTGCCTTGTGGTAGCTGCCCACGTACAGGCCGGCCTTCGCAGCCGCGATGGAGTCCTCGAGGAAGTACTTCTGGTCACCTTCGACACCGTCGGTGGCCTTAATGAAAGCGAACTTCTGGCCGCTAGCTGCGACCTCGTCCCATTTCAGCGCGACACCACCTGGGCGCTGCCACTTGGAGACGTCCACACCGGTCGGCCCCATGTGGAAGCCGGTGCGCGCCGAGTTCGACGATGCACTGGTAGCCGAACCAGTTGAGGAACCGTTGGCACCAGAGCCCTGCGGCTCCTGAGCATCCGACACCAGCGGCGCATCGGTGACGCTCGGTGATTCGGTCAAAAAGTCGAGCGACCCCTTGGAATCAGCAGCGGACGGGTTGGAGTGTGCAGATGCGTCCTGAGGTTGCGCGTCAGCCGGTGCAATAACACCCAAGGTCAGCGGCGCAACGGCCACGATACTTGCCAAAGTGGCGCGGCCCGGGCGTCGCTTCAGCACCGCGGTCGCGGAAAGTGGAAGAAATTTCATGGTTTGCACCTTACCCCCTAAACCTCTTCCGCCCCATTCGTAAGCCTAAACTTATCCCGTCCCTCCAGTCACAGCTTCAATCCGCCCTTGCCCCTAGACTGGCGGCATGACAAATAGCACTAATACTGAGACCCAGTCCGCAACGTCCCAATTCTCAACGACTTCTCGCCCACAGGATGACCTCTACTTGGCCACCAACGGTGAGTGGATTAGCAATCATGTCATCCCGGCTGACCGCCCCATCGATGGCGCCTTTTACAAGCTGAGGGATGAGGCGGAGGAAAACGTCCGCGAGCTCATCACCACTGCCGCCGATGCGGATCCGAATTCCCGCGTCGCTTGCTTGTACAACTCTTTTATGGACGAAGCCGCTATTAATGACGCCGGCGCTGCTCCGCTCGCGCAGGACTTAGAAATGATTGCCTCCGCCGAGAACGCGCATGAGCTGGCGTTGGCACTCGGCCGCCTCGACCGCCTCGGTGTCGGTGGTGCGCTCGGGTACTGGGTAGAGAAGGATTCCGGCTCGGACCTGGATGCTCTCTACCTGCTGCAGTCGGGCCTCGGCCTCCCGGATGAGGCTTACTACCGCGAGCCTGGCCACGCCGACACTCTCGCCGCCTATGAGCAGCATGTTGCCGCTATGTTGAAGCTCCTCTCCTCGCATGACGACGGCGCGGGGGACCTCTCCACTGCACTTGCTGCATTCGAGTTGGTGGACCCGGCCGCTGCGGCGGCGCGCATCGTGGCTTTTGAAAAGCGCATTGCCGCTGGTCACTGGAATGTGGTCGATACCCGCGACGCACTGAAGACCTATAACAAGACCGCTATTGCTGACCTCCCCACCGGCTTCCCGGTCGCGGAATGGCTCGCGGCCACCGGTGTCAATGAGACGAACCAGACTGCCATCGACACCATCGTGGTGATGATGCCGTCGTACTTCGAGCACTTGAGCAAGCTGTGGCAGGATACTGACCTGGCAGATCTGCGCCTGTGGGCGCTGTGGCGCGTTCTCCACCAGCGTGCTGCCTACCTATCGGATGACTTCTCTGCGGAGAGCTTTAACTTCTACGGCCGCACCTTGCAGGGTTCGACCGAGCAGCGTGCACGCTGGAAGCGTGGTGTTGCCTTTGCCGACGGTGCTGTTGGCCATGACGTCGGCAAGCTGTATGTGGAAAAGCACTTCCCGCCGGAGTACAAGGAGCAGGTCCTGGAACTGGTGGACTACCTGCTGGCGGCATACCGGGAGCGCATTTCGGAGCTGCCGTGGATGACGAAGGCGACGCAAGAGCGAGCACTGGAGAAGCTGTCGCTGTTCAAGGCCAAGATTGGTTACCCGGAGCGTTGGCGTGATTACTCGGCGATGGAGCTCGGGGATTCACTGATGGACAATGTCCGCGCCGCCAGTGCTTTTGCGCACGATTATGAGGTGGCAAAGCTGGGTACTCCGGCCAATCGCGATGAGTGGCATGGCACTCCACAGACGGTCAATGCCTTCTACAATCCGGTGGTCAATGACATCACGTTCCCGGCTGCGATTTTGCAGTCGCCGTTCTTCTCACCGAACGCTTCCCCGGCGGAGAACTTCGGTGGTATCGGTGCCGTTATTGGTCACGAGATTGGGCATGGTTTTGATGACCAGGGCTCGCAGTATGACGGGCACGGCAACCTCCACCAGTGGTGGACCGATGAGGATCGCGCAGCTTTTGAGAAGCTGACCGCCGCACTGGTCGATCAGTACGAGGGACTGGTGCCGCAGGCACTGCGCGAGCAGGCCGAGGAGGGCGCTGACCTGCCCGGTGTCAATGGCCGCTTCACCCTGGGCGAGAACATCGGCGACTTGGGCGGGCTCGGCATTGCCGTCGTCGCTTTCCGCCGTTTCCTCGCTGCCCGCGGTGAAGAACTTGGACTGGAGGACGCCCCAGAGACCTACCGTGACCTGTTCAAGCAGTGGGCACTGGTCTGGCGTTCTAAGATTCGCCCGGAGTTCGCGCGTCAGCTGCTTGCGATTGACCCGCACTCACCAGCGGAGTTCCGCTGCAACGTCATTGCCAGCAACATCGATGAGTTCCATGAGGCCTTCGGCACTTCAGCGGGCGACGGCATGTGGCGTGAGCCGAATGAGCGCGTGAATATCTGGTAATTCTGCGGGAACCAAACCTGCGCTGCGTTCCCCTCCGGCGCCTTCGGGAGGGGCCTCCGATGCCCTCCGACACCCTCCGGGGAAAGCCAACGCCTCACCGTTTACTACAAATGCAAAAGGTGACTTTTTGTTTTTGCAAACATGGAACTAAAATCACAGGTGAGGCGCACGCTTTCCCGATGATCAAGTCGGGCAGGGCCACAATCAAGCGAGGTTCCTGTTACAAGTGCGCTTGCTAAGTGCTCTTGTTGGAGGAGGCCGCTGTGGACAGTCGCGACATCCAGGCACTCACCGCCGTCAAGCTCTATTACGGCGAGGGGCTCACACAGTCTCAGGTTGCAACCGAACTCGGGGTTTCCCGCCCAACGGTCTCTAAACTGCTCAACCTTGGCCGTGAGCGCGGTTACGTGCGCATTGAAATCCACGACCCGCGCGAGGAAGCCTCAGAGACCGCGACGCAGATGCGGGATCGCTACCAGCTCAACGATGTGCGCCTGGCGCAACCGGCACGCGCTGGCAACGCAGTCTTACTCCGCGAGTTGGGGCGTGTGGGCGCCGAGCTTCTCGACGAGCTGGTGGTCGACGGTACCCTCGTCGGTGTTTCGTGGGGTAAGACCATGTACTCCGTATCCACGCAATTGAAGTCCAAGGATGTCTCGGGCGTGGAAATTGTGCAGCTCAAGGGAGGAATGAGCCACTCTGATAAGTCCACGAACGACATCCGCACTATTGGCGGTTTCTGCCACGCTTTCCACGCCTATGCCCGCACATTGCCGCTGCCGGTGATTTTCGATTCGGTCGAGACCAAGCGCATCGTGGAACAGGATCGGTTCATCGCCAGCGTTTTGGCGCTTGGCCGGACGGTGGACATTGCCGTTTTCACTGTCGGCGCAGTCGACCATGATTCGCTGGCCTTGAACTTGGGGCAGCTGTCGGCAACCGAAAAGGACTTACTCGTGGAGCGCGCAGTGGGCGATGCCTGCTCACGCTTCTACCGCCCGGACGGTGGCATTGCGCTGCCAGAGGTCGATGCCCGCACGGTAGGTATCAGCCTCTCTGACCTGCGCCGGATCCCCACTCGGGTACTTGTGGCCGGTGGCGCACACAAGGCCGAGGCTATCGATGTGGCCCTTCGAACAAAGTTGGCCACTCACTTGGTCATTGACGATGCCACCGCCGAGCGCCTACTTTCGCTCGACTCATCGGACTCACCGGGCTCGCCAGACTCACCCACTAGCTCCACCCCTCCCTCTGCCACGGATTAGCTGTCTCGGGACGCATCAGTACAAAGAACTGACACCCGGGCCCGAGAAGCGTCTTTGTCCTCTTCGACCGATAGACTTAAGCGAGCGCACATGTCCGCATATATGTTGCAGCCGCTGTCCGGTCGGAGAGGACGATTCTTTAGGTGTCACCAGCACAGCAAATCAAGCACACACTCCAGGCCTACGAGTCGGCGGACGCATCATTTGCCCAGTCCGCGAAGAAGTTGCCACCCGTGGGGTGGAAAGGAGCGCTCTACGCCCTCAAGCGTGCGGGTATCGAATTTTTCTTGGAGCTCGGTTTCGACGCTGCCGCGAAGTTGACCTACTACACGGTGTTGACCTTCGCGCCCGCACTGCTTGCGATTTATTCGATTGCCACGCTGATGCTGGCCGGCTATACAGAAGACCTCAACCGACTGACCGAAGATTTCATCCGCAGCTACATTCCGGCTGAGTATGCCGAACCGATCCGCAATGTCATTTCAACGATTATCGGCTCCGCCACGGGCGGTCTTGTCGCACTGACTATCGGTATTGTCTTTGCACTGATTTCGTCCTCGGCCTACACGCGCGCTTTTTCGCGCACGGCGAACTCCATCTACGGTGTTTCCGAAGGTCGCACGCTGATTCGCTACCACCTGCTCATGGTCGCCATTACGCTGCTGCTGTTAATCGGCACTGTGGTACTGCTCATTGCGATTATTGTCAATGACCAGCTAGTTATCACCATTGTCGAACCGGTTGCCCGCCCATTGGGTATTGAATCGACCACGCGCCAAATTATTGACTTCTGCATCTCCGTCTGGAGTTGGGTGCGCTGGCCGGTGATTATCGTCATGTCGATGATTCTGATTGGCTCGCTGTACTACTTCACGCCGAACGTGCGCATGCGCAAATTCCGCTGGCTCAGCACAGGTTCGGCACTGGCAATTATTAGCTCGCTGATCATCGGCAAGGCGCTCCAGCTGTACTTATTCAACTTTGCGGCTTCGAATCCCTATGGCGCCATGGGTGCGGTTATCGCGCTGATGACCGCACTCTGGAGCATTAATGTGGTCGTGGTCTTCGGCTTCAAGCTGGATGCCGAGGTTGAGAGGATGCGCCAACTGCGCGCTGGCCTGCCCTCAGAGCGATACATCCAGCTTCCGCCTCGAGCTACCGCTGCCGCCGAGGGCGAGCAGAAAATCCATCAGAATCTAGAAAAGCAGGCGGCCGAATTCCGAACTGAGGAAGAGCTATAGCGCAATCACACCCACAATTGCAGCGTTGAGCAGGTTGGTGCACAGGCCCGCAATCAGCGCCAGCGGACCGTTCTTGGCAATCTCACCGCGACGCTCCGGCGATAGCGCACCGAAGGAACCGATCTGAATTGCAATGGAAGACAGGTTGGCGAAGCCAGCCAGGGCGAAGGTCGCCAGCATGATGGACTTCGGATCCAGCGAGTCGACGTGCTCCGAGAACGAGGTGTAGCCGACGAACTCGTTCAGAATCGTCTTCTCACCAATGAAGCTACCGACCAGCCCTGCGTTCTCCCACGGCACACCAATCAACCAGGCAATCGGCGCGAAGATCAGGCCGAACAGCCCCTCCAGTGACCAGTTTTCCTGACCGAACCAGCCGCCGATGCCGCCAATCATGGCCGACAGCATCGCAATCACAGCGATGAACGCAATCAACAGACATGCCACAACCACAGCGATACGACCGCCGGCCAACGCACCCGATCCTAGCGCGTCAATGACGTTCTTCGACTCAGTGTCGCGGACATCCTTCACCGACGCATCCAGATCGGATTCCTCCGTCTCCGGCCAGAAAGTCTTCGCAATCAGCAGCGAGCCCGGCGCGTTCATTACCGATGCCGCCAGCAGGTACTCCAATGGCGCACCGAGCAGGGAGTAACCAATCAACGTCGATCCGGCCACCGAAGCAAAACCGCCCGACATACATGCGAACAGCTCCGACTTGGTCAGTTTCGGAATATACGGCTTAACGACGAGCGGAGCCTCCGACTGCCCGAGGAAAATCACCGTGGAAGCGAAGACGGACTCTACCTTCGAGGTTCCCATAATGAACTTCAGTGCGGACCCGACATACTCAACGAAGTACTGCACTACCCGCAGGTAGTAGAGGGCACCGAGGACTGCGCCCAGGAAGATGATCACTGGCAGCACGTTGAGCACGAAGACGAAGTTTTTCCCCGTGCCGTCGAAAAGATTACCGAAGACAAATGAGGTGCCCTCATTTGTAAAGTCGATCATCTTCTCAATGGCACCGGCGACGCTCTTCAACGCCTGGAAGCCGGGTTCCCACTTCAGCACTACCAGCGCGAACACCGCTTGCAGCAGCAGGCCAACGCCGAGCGTGCGCCAGTTAATGGCTTTCCTGTTCTTTGAGATAGCAATGGCAAATCCGATGACGAGGATGATGCCCAGTAAGCCTTGCAGTCTATCCATGACTAAGGTCTTCTTTCTTGATAAAAGAGGCTGTGGTGATGATGCCTACAGGTCCTCGGGACCAAAGGCGTAAGGGAGAATTTTTTCGAAGTCGATGCTGGCCGGAGCGCCTAAACCACCATTTTCCGGGCGCTCGGATTCCACAATGACACGCTTGCACCCAAATTCGTGCAGGACCTGCCGACAGGCACCACAGGGGTGGCACGGTGCCGCCTTTCGCCCGACAATGGCACAGGCCGCAATCTTATGGTTGCCGCCGTGCTCCGCGACCATGCGGAACACGGCTGTGCGCTCTGCGCAGTTGGTCAACCCATAGGACGCATTTTCCACGTTGCAGCCTGTGACCACCGTGCCGTCGTCAAGCAGAAGTGCGGCACCGACCGGAAAACCTGAATAGGGGACGTACGAGTTTTCCGTGGCTGCGTAGGCCTTAGCCAGTAGTTCTTCGTCTGAGATGTGGGACATTGTGCTCTCCCTCCCCGAGCCTGTGCGAGGTGTTTATGCAAACATACTTATGTGGGTACAAATGGAAAGTTAACTATTGACATTTGTTCTAGTGCTGATGATAATCGGAATCAGCAGAGTTCACAAGACCAATATCGCTAAGCACAATCGCCTATAAAAGGAGCGAACAATGGCTGAAAAGTTCGATGTAGTTGACGTCATCAAGGTAAAGCGTGATGGCGGTGAACTCAGTCCGGAAGAGATTTCCTGGGTCATTGACGCCTACACTCGCGGCGTCGTGGGCGATGAACAGATGGCGGCGCTGAACATGGCCATCTTTATCCGCGGCATGAACCGTCGCGAAATTGTGGATTGGACTCAGGCGATGATTGACTCGGGCGAGACCATGAGCTTCGCATCGCTGAGCAAGCCCACCACGGACAAGCACTCCACCGGTGGTGTCGGCGACAAGATCACACTGCCGCTGGGCCCACTGGTGTCCTCCTACGGCGTGGCCGTCCCGCAGCTGTCCGGCCGCGGCCTCGGCCACACCGGCGGCACCCTGGACAAGCTGGAATCCATTCCGGGCTGGCAGGCTGATGTTCCGAATGACCGCTTGATGCAGATCCTGGAGGATTCCGGCGCGGTCGTCGCAGCAGCCGGTGCGGGCCTGGCACCTGCGGATAAAAAGATTTACGCGCTGCGTGACATCACCTCGACGGTGGACTGCATTCCGCTGATTGCCTCGTCGATCATGTCCAAGAAGATTGCGGAGGGCACCTCCAGCTTGGTGCTGGATGTCAAGGTCGGCTCGGGCGCCTTCATGAAGGATCTGAATCAGGCCCGCGAACTGGCCCGCACCATGGTTGACCTGGGCAACGATGCGGGCGTGAACACCCGCGCGCTACTGACGGACATGTCCACTCCGCTGGGCCTGACCATCGGCAACGCCCTCGAGGTCCGCGAATCGGTGGAGGTTCTCGCCGGCGGCGGCCCCGCAGACGTCGTGGAGCTGACCTGTGAACTGGCCCGAAACATGCTGGAGCTGGCCGGCGTGCACGATGCCGACGTGGAGCAGGCTCTGAAGGACGGCCGCGCAATGGATTCGTGGAAGAAGATGATCCGCGCTCAGGGCGGCGATCCGGATGCCGCGTTGCCGGTGGCACCTCACACGCACGATGTGGTTGCGCAGGCCGACGGTTACCTGACCAAGCTGGATGCACTCGCTCTCGGCGTTGGTTCCTGGCGCTTGGGCGCGGGACGTGCGCGTAAGGATGATCCGGTGCAGGCCACTGCCGGTATTGAGATTTTCGCCAAGCCGGGAGACAAGGTGGTCAAGGGTCAGAAGCTGCTCACGCTGCACACTGAAACTCCGGATAAGTTCGAGCGCGCTCTCGAGTCCATCGAGCCGGGCATTGAAATCGGCGACACCGCGCCGACAGCCGAGCGCGAGATTATCCTCGATCGCGTGTCCTAGAAAATTACTGACAGACTCGCGCCGGCGCCACTTCCCGCCTCGAGCCCGCCACCTCCCTACTTTTAAGCTCTCTCCCAAATTTCCGAAAGGACTTGATTTCTCCCATGACTTCCCGCGCTGATGTTGCCAAGATGATTGACCACACCCTGCTCAAGCCAGAAGCCACCTCTGACCAGGTCAAGGCTCTTATCGCTGAGGCCGGCAAGCTCGGCACCTACTCCATCTGCATCTCCCCCTCGCAGCTCCCAGTCGAGGTGCCTGAGGGCCTGCACATCGCCACTGTCGTCGGCTTCCCCTCCGGCGCGGTAAAGGCCGAGATCAAGGCCGCTGAAGCCGCTCGCGCTGTGGCCGATGGCGCTGAAGAAGTCGACATGGTCATCAACATCGCCTTCGCCAAGGAGCACCGCTTCGACGACCTCGAGGCCGAAATCAAGGCTGTTCGCGATGCCATTCCGGGCAAGATCCTGAAGGTCATCATCGAGTCGGCCGCCCTGACCGATGAGGAAATCATCGCAGCTTGCAAGGCCTCCGAGTCCGCAGGCGCAGACTTCGTCAAGACCTCCACAGGCTTCCACCCGGCCGGCGGCGCTTCCGCTCACGCCGTGAAGCTCATGCGCGAAACCGTGGGCGACCGCCTGGGCGTCAAGGCCTCTGGCGGTATCCGCGATGCCGCTGCCGCTGAGGAAATGATCGCCGCTGGCGCCTCCCGCCTGGGCCTTTCCTCCTCCGCCGCCGTCCTCAATGGTCTGAAGTAGGCGAACCCCGATGCTCTCCGAACAGCTACAAGCCACCATCACCGATTGGATCGCCCACGATCCGGACGAGGCCACCGCCGCCGAGCTCTCTTCGCTTTACGACGAAGCCAAGGCCGCCAACCCCGATGCGATTGCCGAGCTGGAAAGCCGTTTCGCCGGGCCACTCGAATTCGGCACTGCAGGTCTTCGCGGTGTCGTTGCAGCTGGTCAGTCCCGCATGAACCGTGCCACGGTCATCCGTGCCACCGCTGGCCTGGTTGCGCATCTGAAGAACATTGTGGGCGACGACTTCACCGTGGTCATTGGTTGCGATGCCCGCCACGGCTCCGCTGATTTTCACCGAGATGCCGCCGCGGTTGTCGCCGCAGCCGGCGGCAAGGCCCTGGCTCTGCCGCAGCAGCTGCCCACACCGGTGACCGCCTTTGCCGTACGCCACCTCAATGCCGATGCCGGCATTATGGTCACAGCCAGCCACAATCCGCCGAAGGACAATGGCTACAAGGTTTACCTCGGTGGCCGCGCGGTGGAGTCTGATTCCCGCCGAGGCGTCCAGATTATCGCGCCCCATGACAAGCAGATTGCGGAAGCCATCGCCGCTGCTCCACCAGCTGATGAGGTCCCGCGTGACTTCGATGCCGTCGAGCAGGTTGGTCCTGAACTACTGGACGCCTATGTGAAACGGGCGGCTGCGCTCGCAACGACGTCGTCAAGCGAAGAGAAGCAGGCAGCGAAGATTGTCCTCACCCCGATGCATGGCGTCGGCGGCGAGACCATCGTGCGCACACTGAACGCGGCAGGTTTCTCGAATGTCAGCGTGGTCGAGAAGCAGTTCGCGCCGGATCCGGAGTTCCCGACGGTATCGTTCCCGAACCCGGAGGAAGCCGGTGCGCTGGATCTTGCGTTTGAGCTGGCACGTGCTGAAGACGCGGATGTCATCATCGCGGCTGATCCGGATGCGGACCGCTGCTCGGTAGCTATTCCGGACAGCGGCGTCGATGGCGGCTGGCGACAGCTCTCCGGCGACGACATCGGTGCGTTTCTGGGTGAAGTCATCGCTGCGGATGCGGAGGCCCGTGGGATTGCGACCGTGACCAATGATGAGGGCGCAGAGTTCCCGGCCACAATGGCTAACTCGATTGTGTCCTCACGCCTGCTGGGCAAGATTGCCGCAGGTCACGGACTGAATTATCGCGCTACACTGACCGGCTTTAAGTGGATTGCTGGTGTGGACGGGCTCGTCTTCGGCTACGAGGAGGCCATTGGCTACTGCACTGACCCGGCAGTCGTGCGAGACAAAGACGGCGTATCCGCGGCGGTGCGTGTCGCTGACGCGGTGGCGCGGCTGAAGGGCCAGGGTCTTGGCATCCAGGACCTTCTGGATGATGTCGCCCGTGCCCATGGTCTCTACAAGACCGCACCGTTGACCTTCCGTGTCGAGGACCGCTCGCTGATCACCAAGGGCATGGACACTCTGCGCGCCAACCCGCCTGCACAACTGGCCGGAGCGAAGGTCACGCAGGTCACAGACATGAACGATGGCCTTGACATGGTCGACGCCAAGGGCGAGAGCTATCACATCCCGCCTACCGACGGCATTCTCATCCTCACCGAGGCCAACGACCGCGTCATTGCCCGGCCTTCCGGCACGGAACCGAAGCTGAAGTGCTACCTGGAAGTCGTGCTGCCGGTCGCTTCGGCCGCGATTCCGCACGTGGCCGCGGCCGAGCGGCTCGACCAGATTAAGGCCGAACTCAAGGAAATCCTGGGGATGTAGCCACTAAGCAGCTAACCAATAGGCAGCTACCAGCTACACCTCGCAACAAACTGGGGTGCGCATGAACAAAACGGCCGAAAAATGGCCGTGGGGTTTCACGCGCACCCCAGTTTCGCATGTGCAGCCCGGAGTCTTGGGCCGGCTCACAAGTTACTGACTAGGTTTATGACAAAAACAAGCAGAAATTAGTGCCGAAACTGACATAAACTTAGGCAGTTTCTCGATGGTCACAACCTCATTTGAAGCTCACCACCTCATTTCGGGTCTAGCTAAACCCGTCCTTGCCGCATTTTGCGGACAACATGCGTCTCCTAACATGCTTTACAGTTTTCCCAGTAATACAATAAAAGCCGTTAACCGTGTCCCCAGGGGATGGAACACCATTCGCTACGCGGGTTGGGCTCATCACAGGGGGAACACTTCCTCCTCGTGATTGGTACGTCCAGCATGTCGCATAACGAGTTCCCCAGCTCAGACCCCAACTACAATTCGAATCCTTCCACCGGTTCTTTCGGCCCCGTGTACCCGAACCAGGCACCTCAACCCCAACCACAGCCGCAGCCCCAATTCGCTGCGCAGCCGGCACCAACTTTCGCTTACACAGCCCCGGCGTATCCGCAGCAAAGATCAGGTACTTCCGGCGCAATGATTGCGCTCATTTCAGTGCTGGTCGTGGTCCTGCTGGGCCTGGTTGGCGCGGTACTTTATGTCACCCTGAGTAAAGATGACTCGGTAACTGCGGCCGACACACAGACGGCTGCCACTACACAGGCCGCTGCCGATGCTTCGAGCCAGCCCAACCCACCGGTCACACAGACTGAGACCGTGGTTGTTCAAGATTCGAGTGGCTCATCCGGTAATTCGGGCTCGTCTCGCTCATCGGGCCTGGCTGGCGGCAACCTCTCCAGCGCATGGAAGGGCACGTCCTCAACGAGCGATCCGTTCGTTCGAAATGTACACAGCGCCTACGTCCGCTATCGCAATTCCACTGGTGCGGAATCCGGCACCATCACGGCCTACAGCCCAACGACTGGCCTGACCTACAACATGTGGTGCCGTCCTGCTGGCAGCAACATCAAGTGCACGGGCGGCCGTAACGCAGTGGTGTACATCGGCTAACGCATACCGCCCACCGCCACGGTCACAGCACTCCAGTCCGCGACCTACGCCACTGCGTCGTCTAGGCCGCCAGCTAGGTCGTGGAAAATGGCCCGGTTGAGACGAAATGCCTTTTTCGCCTCGTCAACCACGGCATCTTTGTCGGCATCCGAAATGCCCAGCTCAGACAGACTCTGTCGGTAGCCGTCGCGGTAGGGCTTAATTTTTCCGATCGCGGAGAAGTCATAGAATCGGGTTCCCTCCGCACCGATGCCGTAGTGCTTGGCCAGCATGGACGCAATCACCTGGCCACCAGAAAGATCGCCCAGGTAGCGAACGTAATGGTGTGCCAATGCGGCGTTGGCGTTGCCGTTGCTTTCGATTTCACGAAGCTCGGCCACGTAGTTCTTTGTCGCCTCCACTGGCGAGATCTTTTCCCGCCAGTCAGGCCCCACCAAATGTTCAAGGTCGGCCGCCAGAGCCTCCAGGCGCTCCAGCTGCGCATCGTAGACCGCGCTGACCTGCGGCGACTCCGCAGTGGACCGCACGGCCTGCTCCAACGCTTCGTACACAAAGTACAGCTGACCAGTTAGATCGATGGCCGCCTGCGCATTCAGTTCACCCGCAAGCAGCCTCGACATGAAGTCGGAGTTCTCCGCTTCACTGTGGACACCCGCAGTCTCCACTTTGAGTCGTTCTGCCAGGGGCTGAGCAGCCTGCTTGTCACCTTCTTTAATCGTGTTTTCAACCATGGTTTTCTTCTTTCTCTGTGAGGTTCGGAGACTGGGGTGAGAGATTGTGGCTCGCGCGCTGAGGCACCAGCACGGGGTTGCCCGCGGAGTCCTGAAGCACTTCCACACCGATGCCGTAGACTTCGCTGACGGTCTGTGCATCCAGGGTTTCCGCAGGCGGTCCTTGCTTTACGACGCGCCCCTGCGCCACCACCACAACGTGATCGGCATACGCCGCTGCGGCGGACAAATCGTGCAGGACCACGACCACGGCTTTGCCCGCCGCCGCGCGGGCGCGCATCATTCCCATGATTTTTTCGGCGTGGTGGAGGTCCAGGGCTGCAGTCGGTTCGTCGAGAAGCACGACGGGAGTGTCCTGGTAGAACACGCGTGCGCTGTGGACGCGGGCGCGCTCGCCGCCGGAGAGGGTCGGGACTTCCCGGTCAAGGAGGTGCGCGACGTCGCATTCAGTGATCACTTCCGCGAGCAGCTCCTCGTTCGGGCAGCCCCAGGGGTTGCGTCCGAAGTCGATGACTTCACGGCTGGTGAATGGCACGGACAGTTCTTGGCTCTGTACCAGGACGGCGCGGTAGCGGGCCAGGTCGGCGATGGAGAGCTCGGCAATGGAGTGCTCGCCAATCCGGACGTTGCCGCCGCTGAGCTCATGGTCGCCAGAAAGCGCTGCGAGCAGTGTCGACTTTCCAGCACCATTCGGGCCGACCAGCGCGGTGACTTTTCCGGGCTCGGCGACCACGGAAATATCGTTGAGGATGCGGTGACCACCCAGGGTGATGCTGACATTTTCGGCAGAAATACCCAGGCCAGAGTGAATTTCCATTAGTGCACCGCCCTCTTCGAACGCAGGAGCAGCCAGAAGAACAGTGGGCCACCGACAATCGAGGTGAGCATTCCCAGCGGCAGGTCCGCACCGGTGATCATGGTGCGGGCCGCGAGGTCGGCCAGCGTTGTGGCCAGCGCGCCGCCGAGGATGCATGCGGGAATCAGCGTGCGATGCGCTGGTCCCAGCAGCAGTCGTGCAGCGTGCGGCACGACCAGGCCGATGAAGACGATGATGCCGGAAAATGCCACTCCAGCCGCCACGACCAGGGACGTGCCAAAAATGATGGCGCGACGCAGCGTGACGACGTTAATACCCAGGTGGCGGGCTTGCGCTTCACCAAGACTCAGAATGTCCAGCTTGCGGTAGCTGACCCACATGGCAATCACGGCCGGAACTGTCACCAACGTAATAATGACAACCTGCGTCCAGGTGGCACTGGCAAACGAGCCCATCTGCCAGAACACAATGCGGTCGCGGGCAGCCGTGGAGGCTACGAATGTCAGGAGCGAAACCAGACCACCACAGATGGAGTTCACAGCCACACCGACCAGAATGATTCGAGCGATATCGCGGCCACCGTGCGCATTGGCGGCCACAATAGCCGTGGCTACCGCGCCACCAATAAAAGCTGAGACCGCAATGGCCCAGCTGCTGGCGAAGACACTCAACACTCCGCCGAGCACTCCGGAAAGCCCGGCGGCGGTGCCCAAAACTGTGGCGGTGGCAGCGCCGACCGCGGCGCCGGAGGAAACGCCGATGAGGCCGGGTTCGGCAAGCGGGTTGCCGAACACCGCTTGCAGCGCCACACCTGCGAGGGCGAGCCCCGCGCCAACGAGGCAGGCCAGCGCGATGCGCGGCAGTCGCACTTGCCACAGCACGGTGTCGATGGGCTCTGGCGCGTCACCGAGACCGCCATTGAACACTAGCCTCACCATTGAGCTCAGTGATTCGCCGATGGTAGCGCCGAACTGCCCCACGGAGGCCGACCAACCTATTGCCAGCACCAGCGCTAGGGCGAGTCCAATGAAAACGGCCACCTGTCTGAACGGACTAGTTTTGTTCGCGGTTGTCTGCATTGCTCAGCCAGTCACTTTCCCGCAGTCTTGTCAGCGCCATCACCAGCACCGCCACCGTAGAGAGCATCCGCAATGGCGCGAATCGCACGCGGCGACTGCGAGTCAAAGGACAGCAGCTGCGAATCGGGCACGTCCACAACGGACTCATTCTGGCCCGCCGGGGTCTGTGCGATGCCCGGGATTTCCTTCAAGCCTTCAATCCCGCCGACGGACTCCAGGCCACCAGACATAACCAGGATGGTGTCTGGAGCCGCAGCAATCAGGGACTCCGGAGTAATCGGCGTGAACGCACCCTCAATACCCACGCCCTCACCGGCATCAACACCGCCGAGACGAGTGATCAGAGAACGCCCACCAGAATCCGGTCCCGCAATCATGGCCACACCGGTTCCGCGCACATACAGAATCATCATCTTGCGGCCATCGGCCTTGGCCTGCGCGTACTCGGTCGCAGCCGCCAGCTCCTTGTCCAGGTGCTCCTTCACCGGGCCAACTTGGTCAGCCAGGCCGACTGCGCCCGCAACCTCGTCGATAAGCGTGTTGATGGTCTCGGGAGTGCGCTCGTCCGACACATGGACGACGGTGATCCCCGCTTTTTCAAACGTGTCGAACACGCGGCTGGGGCCAATCGAGCCATCGGTAATGATGAGCTCCGGCTTCAGCTTCATCACCGACTCAGCATTGACCGCATGCCCGCCGATGGTGAGGTTCGGCAAATCCTTTACCGCCGGGAAATCGGAGGTGGCGTCGCGCCCCACCAGACGGTCTCCGAGACCAAGCGTGTAGACCGCACGACTGAGTGCTCCCGCCCGGTCAAGCGTGAGAATACGCTGGTAGTCCTTGTCCGCCGCCGGTTTCGGGTCTTTCAGCAGCACTTCGGGGTTTTCCGAAGGCAGGTTCGCATGCGCGGCACCGTGAGCGGAAATGTTGTCGGCGCGCGGAACCGTCGTCACGCCAGCGCTTGACGACGATGCCCCCTCCCTCGCGGCATCATCGGAACCACAGGCGACTAGTCCTGCGACTAGGACAACACTCAGCAGTGTTCCGGCAAGACTGCGAACGCGACAGGCAGGCACGGTGAACATATTCCCCCTCTGTGAGCTGACGCTGCACGGAGATAGACGACAAAAAGAATGACTAAATAACGACTAACACTAGTAACAAAGAGCTTAAAAAGGACTTTGCTCTACTCACCCAAAGAATCTTAGGCTATCTTTTAGTTCTAGGTTAGCCTACCCTTAAACAAAGATAGTAATTTCTACAATTTTCGGAAGGACGTTACCGCCCATGACTACTCGCACACTCCAGCGTCGCGCAGCTCTCCTAGCTATCCCGGCCGTCGCCGCACTTCCACTTCTCGCCGCCTGTGGCACAGATGACGCGTCCGATGCCGCGCAGGATGCTACCAACGCCTCGGAAACCACCAGCTCGGCTGCAGATCAAGAAACCGACGCCAGCGCCGGCGAAGTAACCATGGAGGCCGAGCCGGTCAACGACCTCTCCGAGGGCGATGTCATCTCCGTCGACCTGTCTGGTCTCGACCCCGACTACGGCTACTACGCCGCACTCTGCGCCGCCGAGAAGGCTCCAGGCAACCCCGTCCCGGACTGCACCGGTGACCGCAGTGCCGGCACCCAGTCGCAGCAGTGGATTACCAAGAAGTCCGGCGGCACCACCACCATCGCCGACGACAACACCGCACACTTCGAGCTCAGCGTTGTGCCCACCGGCGAGGCCGTGGACTGCACCCAGCAGGACTGCGTGCTGAAGCTCTTCGGTGACCACAGCGAGGGCTTCGAGGACATCACCGAGATCCCGGTTACTTTCGCAAAGTAGCCAAACCGCACACGCGCAGGCGTCGCAGTCCTAGGCTAAGAGCCATGGAAACCGACCAGCCTGCGACTGCTTTAGAAGCGGCACCGCGCCGCATCACACTCCTGCCCGGCGACGGCATCGGCCCTGAAATCACCGATGCCTGCCGAGGACTCATCGCCGATGTCTTCCCGCACTGGGAGCTGACAGAGGCACAAATTGGCTGGTCCCAGTGGTGCGCGCACGGCAATCCCGTCCCGCAGGAAACTTGGGAAACACTCGGACGCAGCGACGCCGCTCTGCTCGCGGCGATTACCTCCAAGCCCGCTCGCGAGGCTGAGGAAGAACTAGCACCGCATCTGCGCGATACCGGCCTGACCTACCGCTCCCCTGTTCTCCAGCTGCGCCAGCGCCTCGATCTCTTCACCAACATCCGCCCGGTCACCCTGCCCGGCGCGACTGCCGACTTCACCATCGTTCGCGAAAACACCGAGGGCCTCTACAGCCACGACTATCTCCTTCCGCCTCACGACGCCCCGGCCGACTCCCCGCACCACCACCTGTGGGCAGAGGTGGCAGAGGACTCGACGGTGGCCCGCGCCGTCGATAAGCGTGGCGACGTTGCGGTTTCTTTGCGCGTGACGACGTCCTTTGCGTGGCACCGCCTTGCGCGACAGGCGGCCAAGTTGGCTCTCGCGCGGCAGGCGGCAAACCTCGATTCGGAGGCCACGCCGACGGTGACGGTGGCGGACAAACCGAATATCCTGCGGGACTCTGCGCGTGTGATTCGCGGGGCAGTTGAGCAGGTGGCTGAGGAGTATTCGCAGGTCACATTCGATTTTGCCAATGCGGATGCCGTGGCAATGCAGCTAGTGACCGACCCAGCGCGCTTTGATGTCATCATCGCGGAGAACCTCATCGGTGACATCCTCAGTGACATCGGCGCAGGCCTGATTGGCGGGCTGGGGCTGGCGGCATCGGCGAATGTGGGCGACAACTTCGCGGTGTTCGAGCCGGTGCACGGTTCGGCACCTGACATTGCGGGGCATGGCATTGCCAACCCGGCTGCGTTTTTGCTCTCTACGGCTATGTGCGCGGAGCACCTTGGGGCACCGACCTCAGAACTTGCGCCCGCTGCCAAGCTGCGCGAGGCCGTCTACGCCGCGACGCGCACTGCACCGACGCCAGACCTCGGCGGCACTGCGACTACCAGCGAGTTTGTGGCTGCGGTGCGAGCGGAGCTGGGGTTGTAGGCATTGACTCGATTACGAAGCGCAATTAAAGTGGTTGCTATCAATCCCAGCCGTTGACCCTCCGCCGATAAGGAGAGCGCCGATGACTGGGATTACCTATTCAGGGTTAAGTAAAGAAAAGTGTGTCTTTTCCG
>NZ_KV836046.1:0-778 GCF_001838215.1 Corynebacterium sp. HMSC061H03 | reverse complement strand
CTGCTCAACCGTGGCGCCTCGCCGCGTCAGGCCAGTGGCAGGTTGGCTGCACTGTGGGGTGATAATACGTCCATGACTATTAGCCACGAGTCGATTTACCAGGCCCTTTACGTACAAGGGGCAGGCAGCTTGCGCAAAGAACTTGTGTTTGAAAAGTCCTGCCGGACTACCCGGCCAGGGCGTAAACCCCGCTCGCTTCTCGCAGGGGTGCCCAAGCCACGTGGAAAACGCTGGACTCATGATGCCAATATTTCACTTCGCCCAGCCGAAGCCAATGATCGTGCGGTACCCGGTCATTGGGAAGGCGATTTGATTATTGGCGCAGATGGCACCAGTGCTTTAGCGACGTTGGTGGAACGCCGCAGCAGGTTTGTGCTGCTCGGCAGACTCGGCACTGACCATACTGCCGCCAGTGTCAATGAGGTGATGGTACGGATGATTCGTCGGCTCAAAGAGTCGATGGACACCACGATTTCGACGTTGACCTGGGATCAGGGAGTGGAGTTTGCCAAACACACGGAGTTTTCTGTCGCGGAGAATATCCAGGTGTTTTTCGCCGATCCGCATTCGCCGTGGCAGCGAGGTAGCAATGAGCGGATGAATCGGGATATCCGGTTTTATTTCCCCAAAGGCACCAACTTTACCGATGTCACCGACCAAGAGGTCGCCGAGGCGGAAGCATTGCTGAATAACCGGCCGCGGGTAGTGCTCGACGGGTTAACTCCCCGGGAGGTAATCTCTGGTGTTATCCATGATGCAATGACCGCCTGACCCTACC
>NZ_KV836045.1:0-50793 GCF_001838215.1 Corynebacterium sp. HMSC061H03 | reverse complement strand
CATTTTTGTCATAAACGCAGTCAGTAACTCGGCGTTCTTGCCCCCTCCCCGTCTACATCCCCAAAACGCAAAAATCCCCCGGCCTTACGACCGGGGGATTTTGTTCCTTGTGGAGCTTAGGGGAATCGAACCCCTGACCTCCTGCTTGCAAAGCAGGTGCTCTACCAATTGAGCTAAAGCCCCGTACACCGAGCAATTATACCTTGTTCGGCAGTGGGCCTAGGAGGACTTGAACCTCCGACCCCTTCGTTATCAGCGAAGTGCTCTAACCGCCTGAGCTATAGGCCCCGTGGAACGAGATATAACTTAACCCGTAACCATGACACTTCACAAATCGCCTGGTCAGAGGCCTAAATATTGAGTTAAAAAGCAGTCATTAAGTAGTCATTACGGCTACTCCATAACCAGATCACTGAAAACACCTCTGAACCAACGCGGCCCCGGGGCCACCGAACGGGGGTGACACCGGGGCCAGCGGGAGGCTAGGCAGCCTAGTCGTCGTCGGCAAGCGAAATCTTGAGACCTCCGACGAGACCGCCGCAAGCGTTGTAGATGACCGCGCCGAGGGCCATGAGCCCAATCGACAGCACCCACCACAGCGCTCCTACAGCGGCCGCCAGGCCAAGGACGAGACCCGCGCTGATGGAATCCTCCCCGCCGACCATTTCACTAATCGGAGCGAGCAATCCCATCCCGGAGAGCAAGAGGTAGAGCAGGCCAACCGCGGCAAGCCAGACGAGGAAGCCAATGAAACCAGTGGCCGCCGTAATGCGCATGGCGGACCAGGGGCTCACCTTGTCGACTACCAAGTTAGTTTCGGCCATACGCTTACTCCTTCTCCGCCTCCGAGTCACCGGACTCAGCGGCACCGGTGCTCTTGGTCGCGCCGGTGCGCTTCGGGACTACGTCCAAGGTTCCGGCCTCAGAGACCTTAGAAGCGGTCTCTTCGCCCTCATCCTCGACGTTGCGGTCGATAGCCAGCAGTTCCACGCCGTCAGCGAGGTTGACCAGGCGCACGCCCTTAGTGGCACGCGAGGTGGCGCGAATCTCGTTGACGTTGGTGCGGATGATGTCGCCGGCGGAGGTGACAGCGAAGATTTCGTCGTCGTTGTCGACCACCAGGGCGCCCATCAGCGGACCACGCTTCGGGTCGTACTTGAGCGTCAGCACGCCCATACCGCCACGGTTCTGCGGGGTGTACTCGCTGAGCTTGGTCTTCTTGCCGAAGCCACCGGTCGTGGCGACCAGCAGGTTGTGCTCTTCCTCGACCACGACCATGCTGAGCAGCTTGTCGTCGCCCTTGAAGCGCATACCCTGGACACCGGCAGTGGCGCGGCCCATCGGGCGCAGCGCGTCGTCGGAGGCGGTGAAGCGAATGGCCTGGCCACGCTCGGAGACGAGCAGCAGGTCATCGTCAGCAGAGCACAGACGAGCACCGATGAGGGAGTCGCCTTCGCGCAGGTTGATGGCAATCAGGCCAGCGGAGCGAGCGGACTCGTAGTCCTCCAGGCGAGACTTCTTGACCTTGCCCTCGCTGGTAGCCAGCACCAGGTACGGGCTGTCCTGGTAGCTCTGAATCTGCAGCACCTCGGCGATGCGCTCCTCCGGCTGGAACTCCAGCAGATTGGCGACATGCTGGCCGCGGGCGGCGCGAGTGGCCTCCGGCAGTTCATAGGCCTTGAGGCGGTAGACGCGCCCCTTGTTGGTGAAGAACAGAATCCAGTCGTGCGTGGAGCAGACGAAGAAGTGGCGGACGATGTCGTCCTGCTTCAGGTCCGCACCGCGCACGCCCTTGCCACCACGGCGCTGTGCCTTGTAGGCATCGACCTTGGTGCGCTTGGCGTAGCCCGTGGAGGTAATGGTCACGACCACGTTTTCGCGGGCGATGAGGTCCTCTTCGGTGACGTCGCCCTCAGCGGCCACGATCTGGGTACGACGGTCATCGCCGTACTTCTCCACGACCTCGCCCAGCTCTTCCTTAACGATGGCGCGCTGACGCTCCGGCTTGGCCAGGATGTCCTTCAGGTCGGCGATCTCGAGCTCGATCTCAGCCAACTCGTCAATGATCTTCTGGCGCTCCAGAGCAGCCAGGCGACGCAACTGCATCGCCAAAATGGCGTCAGCCTGAATCTCGTCGATGTCGAGCAGACCCATCAGGCCCGTGCGCGCGGTATCAACCGTGGCGGACCGGCGAATCAGGGCGATGACCTCGTCCAACATATCCAGAGCCTTGACCAGGCCGCGCAGGATATGGGCGCGCTTTTCCTTCTCGTCCAGGCGGAACTGGGTCCGTCGAACAATGACCTCAATCTGGTGGGCGACATACAGCGTCACCATCTGGTCAATGCGCAGCGTACGAGGCACACCGTCGACGATGGCGAGCATGTTCGCACCGAAGCTGGTCTGCAGCTGGGAGTGCTTGTACAGGTTGTTCAGCACCACACGCGGTACGGCGTCGCGCTTGAGCTTGACGACGATACGCATGCCCCACTTCAGGTCAGATTCGTCATCAATCGAGGCAATGCCCTGCAGACGCCCGTCCTTGACCTGATCCGCGATGTTGGCAATCATGCGGTCCGGGTTGACCTGGTACGGCAGCTCAGTGATGACAATCGACTGACGAGTGCCCTCCTGCTCAATCGAGGTCACACCGCGCATGCGAATCGAACCACGGCCGGTGGTGTAGGCCTCCTTGATGCCCTTATCGCCGACAATTTGGGCGGCAGTTGGGAAATCCGGGCCCTTGATGCGCTCCATGACCGCATCCAGCGTGGTCTTTTCATCCGCTTCCGGGTTGTCCAGGCACCAGTTGATGGCATCCGCGACCTCACGCAGGTTGTGCGGTGGGATATTGGTGGCCATACCGACGGCAATACCGCCAGAGCCGTTCATCAACAGCTGCGGGACACGCGACGGCAGAATAACCGGCTCTGTCGTACGACCGTCATAGTTCGGCTGGAAATCGACGGTGTTTTCGCGAATGTCGCGCACCATTTCCATGGCCAACGGCGTCAGACGAGCCTCGGTGTAACGCATAGCTGCGGGGCCGTCGTCACCGCGGGAGCCGAAGTTACCCTGACCGTCGACAAGCGGATAGCGCATGGACCACGGCTGCGCCATGCGCACCATGGTGTCGTAAATAGCTCTGTCGCCGTGCGGGTGGTAGTTACCCATCGTGTCCGAAACCGGCTTTGCGGACTTCACATAGCCGCGCTCCGGGCGGTAGCCGTTGTCGAACATGGCGTAGAGAATGCGGCGGTGCACCGGCTTGAGACCATCACGGATCTCCGGCAGCGCACGGCCAACAATCACGCTCATGGCGTAGTCGATATAGCTCGACTGCATCTCTTCATTGATGTCGATCGGGCGAACCTGGTGGCCCAATACTCCACTTCCGAAAGATGAGCCGTCGTTGTTGTTATCGTCGCTCAATGACTGCTTCCTTTACTTAAAAGAGGTTCGCATCCATTCTACAGGGCTTTAGAGCCCGCTTTACGACGCCGTGTGCAACTTTTCGATACCATTGTGGTATCAAATCTGGGGTTTTAGGCCTAGTAGAGACGAATAAGACGGCACAAGCTAGGCAGCAAGGAGCAAATGCGATGGCGATGACCTTGAGACTCACGAAAGAACAGGACACCGCTCTGGCGCTGCTGGCGCACATGGAGGGCGTGTCTAAACACGAGGCCGTCATTCGCGCCATCGAATCCGCCGCCACGAGAGCCCTTCAACAAGGTCAGGCCCGGGAAATTACGGCAAGCGTAATTGATACCGACATGGCGCTGCTGCGAAAGTTGAGCTCCCCAAGGCCCCGCGGAGTACAAGAATGAGCGCGCCCCAGATTCAGCCTCTCAGCGAGGCCGCTATCCTGGCGGCTACCGATGAACTGGTGGCCACAGTGCCGGAATTGGCCGACGCTACACTTGCGAGGCCGTGGACAATCAGCGCTATTGTCGCCGCCAGCTCAGGAGTCATTGCTGGTCACCGTAGCTTTCCCGCGATTTCTGCGGCAGCGCAGGCGGTCGCTTACGCAACGTTTCACGTGAAACCACTAAGTTTTGGCAACACCGCACTGGGCGCACTACTTGCACACATACTCCTCACCACCAACGGCGAAGAGCTGTCATTCGCAGAGACGTGGGAGCTAGTCAAAGGTGGCACTTAGCCGGGGACAGGGCCTAGTCACCCTTTCGGGTAAACGGGCTCGTCGGAATGCGATTGCCGGACTCCAGCCGGCCCGTGTAATACGCCGTGGCCTCACCTTCAGTCAGCTCGACCTCGTACCAGCCATCACGGACATAATCAGCCGTCCGGTCTTGCCCGCCAACCAGAACACGTCCCGCCGCGTGCTCCAAAGTGACTTCCGGCAACGCCTTCGCCGTCTTGCTGAATACACGCAGGAAGCGGTCCGGGCCGCACACGGTAAGTTCGCGCTCCAGGAGTCCAATTCGCAGCTCTAACGTACCGAGCACCGTGTGATGCTCCACCCTATTGCCACTGTAAACAGCAAAAACAGCCTCACGGGAACCGTCATTGACCAGTACAAGATTGCCGTCTTTGAGGTAGGCGTGCAGCCGGTACGGTGTCGGCAGCGCGGTCGCCTGCTCGGACTCCTGCACAGGATAGTCACCGGCCGGCTCCGCCTCCCAGCGCTTCACAAACTCCGGCGCTGGTCCCGGCTGCTCTGGAAGCTGCATTCCCGTAGACGCCGAGAAGTCCAGTGTGGATACCAAATCACCACATACCCGACGACGCCAATCAGTGATATTTCCGCAGCTCACGCCGGTGACTTGCTCCAGGAAACGGATCACCGAAGTGTGATCGAAGACCTCTGAGGACACCAAACCACCCACCGACCACGGTGAAATGACAGTCATCGGGACGCGGAAACCGAGCCCCTTCGGCTTGCCCAGGTACCACTCCCCCGGCTCATTCTTCGGCGGCAGCGGCGGCACCACATGGTCGAAGTAACCATCAAACTCGTCAAAGTTAATCAGGAAGATGGTCTTGGCCCACACCTCCGGGTTGGAGGCCAACGCATCCAACAGGCGGTAAGTGATATTCGCCGACTGAATCGGCGAGGACGCTCCCGGGTGCTCGCTTTCCGCGGCCGACGGCACAATCCAGGACACCTTTGGCAGCTCCCCAGATTCAACATCCCGTCGGAAAGCGTCGGTTAGCGTGCCCGGCTGGCGGCGGTGCAGCGCGCGATCATAGAGATCCCGTTCCGCCTCAGGCAGCTTCTCCACAGCGGCATTCAGGCGGTCGACCATCTGCTGCTGCTCTGCAGTTGGCGGCATCCCATCGCCCAGTTCCAGCAGCTCCTCGTGGAAGCCCGTCATGTCGAGACCAGGCAGCCCGGCCTCACGAATGACCTTGCGGCCAATATTTCGAAACGCGGCGAAGAAATCCAGGTTGTTGTCCGTGTAGTTATCCCACTCCTGGTAGACGCGCCATGGCACCCCAGCCGCCGAGAGATCCTCGGCATACGTGCGCCACCTGTACCCCGGGTGCGTCGGCTCGTACGCCGCATTGCCAACCGCTCCAGTCCCCCACGGTTCCTTTCGGGTATCACCCGAAAACAGGTAGTTGCGGTTCGGGCTTGTCGACGTAGGCATCGAGGAAAAGTAACCATCGCAGATAGTGAACGTCTCTGCGAGAGCGAATTGGAACGCGATGTCCTGACGGTCATAACAGGCCATCGTGCCCTTGCCCTTGGCCTCGATCCAGCCGTTACAGCGGCCGCCGTTTAGTGCAACCTGCCCGTCTTCCCAACCGTGCGGCAAACTTGCAATGTACTCCACCGAGAGATCACCGCGATTAGCGGCGTTGCGAATCAGGTATGGACTGACCCCACTCTGGTTGAAAACGCCCGGCAAAGCGGAATTGTCGTTGTACCCCCGCACACCTCGGAGCGTGCCGAAGTAGTGATCAAAAGAGCGGTTTTCCTGCATCAACACGACAACGTGCTCAACCTGGTCGAGGGAGCCAGCCGGTCGGGGCTGCGCGAGTGCATGGAGCAACGATGGCGGCAGCAGCGTGCTCGCAGCCGCTGCAGCACCGACTCCAGCGGCGGTCTGCAGGAAGTGCCGACGGGAAAATTCAGATATATTTTTAGGTGAAGTTGCCATAGGCATCTACGTTAAGAAGCGCAGATTACAGGCTGGAAAATTGTGGTTTAAATTTCCTCAATAAACCGCTCTAGACGGTCAACCACAGCCTGCGGCTCACGCGCCCAGCGATTGTGGCCCAGCCGCTGCTCAATGAACTCGTACTTTGCCGAATTCGGCAGCATCCGTGCCAGCGCCTGTGCGGAGGCCTCCGGGCAGTCACGGTCACCACCACAGTTCAGCAGCAGCGCCGGGGTAGTTACTTTCGGCATCTCAGCGGCATAGTCGATGTCTGCACCCCGTGGTCGCAGCAAGCCCGTGCGCGAGAAGCGCGCCCACTCCACCACATGGTTACGGGCCTGGCGGCCGTAGCCGGCCACATCAAACCTGCCCGCCGGCCAATAACCCAGAATCTGGGACACCACCTGCATAAACGGTGCTCCGTAGCGAAGCCGCTTGTACTCGTTGCCAGTAAAACACCTATAGTGCGGGGTGCCGGATCCGACCATCACCACGCCGGCCACATCCGCTTCCGGTCGGGCCAAATACAGAGAAGCAATCTGGCCGCCCATGGAATGACACAGCAAATAAACGGGAAGCTTCTCCCCTGCTGCCAGATGGTCGAATTCCTTCCGAGCACGAGCCACGGCCAACGGGTAATCCACCGATGCGAGATCCTGGTAGCCCCAATTGTGACGGCGGGTGGCCACTGCAGTCTGGTTACCCTGGCCACGCAACTCCGAGGTCAGGACGCAAAAACCTCGGCGCTGTAACTCTTGGGCAATCGGCCGGTAGTAGCGAGCACCCATGCCAAAGCCCGGCCAAATAACGACAATGCCCCGAGGCGAACCTTCGGGAAACCGAAGCGCCATCGGGGTCACGGAGCCATCTGGCAATGTCTCCTGCACAATACGTGGCTCGACTGGCGGTTCCCCGTTGACCATGCTTCCCCGAGTATCTTCCATTTCATAAACATTAATGGCTGAACGGAGGTTTTGTCAGGGGAACCGACAAGCCGATAACCAGACTTGGTATCGGCTTAGACGTCGAGGAAGCGAACGTCCTTCGCATTACGGGTGATGAACGAACGTCGTGAAGCGACGTCATCGCCCATCAGAATGGTGAACAGTTCGTCCGCCTTCTGCGCGTCCTCGAGGGCGACCTTACGCAGCACACGGTGATCCGGATCCATGGTGGTATCCCACAGCTCGGCGGCGTTCATCTCACCGAGACCCTTGTAACGCTGAACACCATCGTCCTTGTTGATCTTGCGATTGGCAGCCAGCCCCTCTTCCAGCAGCTGATCGCGCTCAGCATCTGAGTAGGCGTAGCCCGGCTCACCCTTGGCCCACTTGAGCTTGTACAGCGGCGGCTGGGCGAGGTAGACGTGCCCTTCATCAATCAGCGGACGCATCAGGCGGAACAGCAGCGTCAGTAGCAGCGTGGCAATGTGCTGACCATCGACGTCGGCGTCGGCCATCAGCACAATCTTGTGGTAGCGCAGCTTCTCGATGTCGAACTCGTCGTGAATACCGGTGCCCAGCGCCGTAATAATGGCCTGGACCTCGTTATTCTTCAGCGTCTTATCCAGGCGCGCCTTCTCGACGTTCAAGATCTTACCGCGCAGCGGCAAAATGGCCTGGAACAGCGAGTTTCGGCCTGCCTTTGCAGAACCACCTGCGGAGTCACCCTCCACGATGAACAGCTCGGACTGCTTCGGATCCTTCGAACGGCAGTCCGCCAACTTACCCGGAAGACCGCCAAGATCGGTCGCGGACTTACGACGCACCAGGTCACGAGCCTTACGAGCCGCCTGACGGGCATGTGCCGAAGCAATGGCCTTGTTAACAATGGCCTTGGCCTCGGCCGGATTGGCCTCTAGCCAGTGACCGATGTGCTCATTAGTCATGCGCTGGACGAAGGAACGCACCTCGGTGTTACCCAGCTTCGTCTTCGTCTGGCCCTCGAACTGCGGATCGGCGACCTTCACCGAAATCACGGCAGCGAGACCTTCACGGCAGTCCTCGCCGGAGAGGTTGTTTTCCTTCTCCTTCAACAGGCGGTGCTCACGCGCATAGCGGTTCATCAGCGATGTCAACGCAGAACGGAAGCCCTCTTCGTGCGTGCCACCCTCAATGGTGTTAATGGTGTTGGCGAAGGTGTGCACCGACTCGGAGTAACCCGAGTTCCACTGCATGGCGATCTCGACCTCATGGCCGTCACCTGCAGCATCGAAGGAAATGATGGTCGGGTGGATAATGTTCTTCGACTTGTTCAGAGTCTCGACATAGTCCCGCAGACCATTCGGGTAGTGGAAGACCTTGCGGCGCTCCTTCGGCTTGGTGGTCTTCTCTGCCTTCTCCTTCTGCTCCTCAACCGCATCCTTGGCGATTTCAGCGGATTCGGTCTCCGCCTGCTCCGCCAGAGCCTCGGCCTCGAGCTCCTCCTCGGAGACACGCTTGTCCACCAACGTGATGGTCAGGCCCTTGTTCAAAAACGCCATCTCGCGCAGGCGGCGAGAAATGGTGTCGAACTTGAAATCGGTGGTCTCAAAAATCTCCGGGTCCGGCCAGAAACGCTGCGTGGTACCCGAACCGCGAGTCTTCTTACCTCGGATAATTTCTTCCGGAACAGCCTGGTCGAAGTTCTGGTACCAGGTGTAGCCATCGCGGATGACCTCGGTTTCCATGCGCGTCGACAGCGCGTTAACCACCGAAATACCCACACCGTGCAGACCACCGGAAACAGCGTAGGACTCGGAGTCAAACTTGCCGCCGGCGTGCAGCTGAGTCATAACCACCTGCACCGTCGGCATACCCGACGGGTGCATTTCGACAGGAATACCACGGCCGTTATCGCGGACCTGAACGCCGCCGTCTTCCAGCAGAGTGACCTCAACATCGGTGGCGTAACCCGCCATCGCCTCGTCGACGGAGTTGTCTACAACCTCCCACACCAGGTGGTGCAAACCACGCTCACCAGTCGAGCCAATGTACATACCCGGCCGCTTACGCACGGCCTCGAGGCCCTCGAGGATGGTAATCGATGAGGCGTCATATTGATGTTCGGTAGCAGCCACGGTTCGGCGCGTCTCCTATTCTTGGTTCTCTCCCCGCGCAACATTCGTCAGCGCGCGAAAAATAGGCCGGCGGTCAAGTGCTATCAGCGCCAGCCAGAACCACCTAGGACTACTAGATAGGTCTGGCTAGTTTGGAAGTCGATAACGTCTCAAGAACCGCCTGCCGGTTTTCTCCTGCCCATCTTACCCCAACGTAGTCCCCTACTGTGGATATAGCCGATGCGCTCAAAGGACCAAATTTCGCAGTTTTACGCATACCGACGGCTAATCGTAGACCGTTTACCGACCTTTACCCGTAAGTATCACGCGGTCCTCGGCCCTCGATGTGCAATTTGCCCTTGCGCCAATTCGGCGCTTTTGGCCCAAGCACCTTAATTTCCTCAACCACTCCATCCCCGACGCGTTCCGCAATCGACTTCAAAACCTGTCGCTGTGCTAGCCGCAGCTGTGTTGCCCATGCTGTCGATTGGCACTCGACCACCAAAGTGCCGTCCTTGAACTCCTTGACCTGGGAGTGTTCCGCGACAACCTTGCCGACCATCGAATCCCACTCCGTCATGATCACACCGTGGGCAATATGGATCTGCCAGCCGCGATCAACTACTGCCTTATTCAGCACCGCACCAATCGGCGCAGGTCGACGGTCATATTTCCGGTACAGCCGAATCCCCGCCTCCTTCAATAGGCTCGGCGAAATCACCGTACCGGCACGATCTCGTACCACTGCTTGCGCTGCCCGCTGCTTATCGACGTCCGCAACAATCCCCTCCGCGGCCTTCACAGGCACACGGCTATCGAGGCCAGACCACGAGCCCTTCTTCTTCGGTGGCCGCTGGAGATTCGGTAACTTGTGACCGCCCTCCTTAGCGGCATCGCGCATGCGGAAGAAAGCGTCGCTAATCAGGTCCTTTTCTTCTTCCGGTGAGTTATCCGGCTCCATGTTCTCGACCATACCCGTCACTCTTCCGCGACTGGGTTTTCATCCAGCAGTGAGATTCGCCCCTGCTCAGTCTGCGCCACCGTCACCGTGTGATGAGTGACAGAAGAATCCTCGACCAGTGCCTGAGGCAACTCCTCCCCCACCGCCGAGGTGATCAACACCTGCTCAGCCTGCTGCGCGATTTCCATGAGAGCTTCCCGACGATGCCGGTCGAGCTCCGCAAACACGTCGTCAAGCACCAAGATCGGGTCGGGCCCATCGGCACGGAGCAAAAAGTACGCGCCGAGACGCAGCGCGAGTGCAAAAGACCAGGTCTCGCCGTGGCTAGCGAAGCCCTTGGCGGGGTCATTGCCGAGAATGAGGTTGAGATCATCGCGATGCGGACCAACGAGACAGGAACCGCGCTCAATCTCCGCGGTGCGGCGCTCCGCCATCTTCGTCAGCAGCAGTGCCTCGAGCAGCTCCGGTTCGCTGGGCAATGGCCCGCCATCCAGACTGTCGACCTTCGGCGCATAGGCAATCGTGGCTGGGCGCGAGTGCGGGGCAAGCGTGGCATAGGCCTCGCTGACGTGTTCCGACAGTTCGGCGATCAAATCCATGCGCGCAGCCATTAACGCCGCTCCCACCTGCGCCAATTGCGCATCCCAGGTATCCAGCGTGCTCAGTGCGGCCTGCCCCTCCGAGGAAGAATAGCCACGGCGCAGCGTCGAGCCCGCCGACTTCAGCAGCGCATTCTTCTGACGCAAAATCTTGTCATATTGAATGCGGATACCGGCGGACAGTGGCCGTCGTAAAGCGAGCAAATCATCGATGTATCGGCGACGGGAAGCGGGCTCGCCCTTGACCAGCGTGAGATCCTCGGGCGAGAAAAAGACCGACTTAACGATCCCCAGCAGCTCCCGCGGAGACTTCAGCCGCGTGCGATTGATCTGCGCCTGATTCGAGCGATGCGGATTGATGAGCAGATGCGCCGTCAGCTCGCGGCCATCATTGACCGCCGTCGCCGAAATGCGTGCCGACGGGGTCCCCGACCGAACCAGCGGAGCATCCGTAGACACTCGATGCGAGCCGAGCGTGGAGAGATACCCAACGGCCTCGACGATATTGGTCTTGCCGTAGCCATTTTGCCCGGTAAATACGGTAATTCCAGGCGTGAACTCGACTTCCAACTCCGGCCAGGAGCGGAAGTCCCGCAAGGACAAATACCGAATGTGCATAGCCGCAGACTAGCCCGGCAGGCGTACAGGCATCAGCAGGTAAGTGAAGTCGGTCTCCGGCGTTGGGTAGAAGCCGTCCTCACCGAGCTCCGGGATAGCTTCCGGCTCTGGAATGAGAATCGCGGGACGCGACGGCTGCGTAAAGCCCAGCAGAACGCGGTGGGAGCGAACAGCGCTGAGCCCCTCGAGCAGGTACTGCGGGTTGAAGGCGATCAGAAGTGGTTCCCCATAGAAGTTGCAGGCCACAGTCTCTTCTGCGTGACCAACTTCGTCGCCATGAGCGGAAAGGACAACTTGGCCGTCGGAGAAGTCCATGCGAATCTGTGCACCGTGATCCGCCATCAAAGACACACGACGGATGGCATCCTGCAGCTGGTCAACGCGGGCAACAGCCATGGAGGAATGCTGCTTCGGCAGCAGCGGACGGAACTTCGGGAACTCGGCGTCCAACAGTCGCGTGGTAGTGCGACGAGGATCGGCGAGGATAGCCAGCAGACCTTCGGAGCCGACCTCACGATCATCGGATCCGTCGCCGAATGCCAAGGTCACTGGCTCGCTGGAAGTGGTATCGAGAGTGCGGGCAGTCTCCGCGAAGGTCTTTGCCGGGATGAGCAGCTTGGTCTCCCCCTCCGGGATCTGCTCCCACTCGAAACTGCGAACCGCCAGGCGGAAACGGTCGGTGGCAGCGAGAGTGACCTCGTTACCTTCGGTTTCCATCCGGATACCGGTCAGCATCGGCAGCGACTCATCCTTGCCGGCAGCGATAGCGACCTGACCAATAGCCTCAGCCAACAGAGCGGCATCGACAGTGCCGGTAGCAGCCGGAGCTTCTGGTAGCTGCGGGTAATCCTCCAAGGTCAGACTTGGCAGCTCGAAGCGGGAAGAACCACAGCGAACGATGACCTTCGTGCCATCAAAGTGCATCTCTACCTGCTTATTCGGCAGCTTAGAGACAATGTCAGAAACCAACTTGCCATTGACGGCGAAGCGACCGGGCTCATCGACCTCTGCGCTAATACGAATCTGAGTGGAGACCTCGTAGTCATAGCCAGCGAGCTGCAGACCATTGTCATCCGCGAGAAAAATCATGCCACGCAGAATCGGCTGAGTCGGACGTGCAGGCAGGTTACGAGCAACCCAGCTCACCGCACCCGCGAGATCGTCCTTAGCCGCGCGAATACGGACATCGGTCTGCTCCATCGTTCCTCCACCGGTATTGGATGTCTGTTATTAGCCGTCTTTTGTGTTGTCAGCACGCTATGTCAGCGCACATGACTGGAGTTACAAAGATTCCATCGTACAACTCTACTGCAGACTGCCAAAGACCTCACTGGGATTCTTGTAGTCCGTCTAGTGCTTAATCGTAGTTCTTACTCGTTCTTGGCATTTATGAAGTTGTGCGCCAGAGGTTGTTTGCCCGAGGTTGTGCGCAGGCCCCCTTTTATCTAGAAGTTTCTAGAGATTTTTAAAGTCGGGAGTAGTAATAGGGGGTGTGCACATTGTGAAATTACATGATTCCCCCTGGTCTTCACTGGTTTCGAGCTGTGGATAACCAGTGCGTCTAACTGTGGATAACTTGGGGTGTCTGTGGATAGCGTTCGGGTTTCATCTTTCATCCACAAAATTTACGAGTTGTCCACAGCTCTGTGCACGGAAAAACCGCAGTTAATAACAAGAATTCCGCACGCCGAGCCCAAGGTTTTTAAGCCGTGCCGCGAGCTCGGTCACGAATGCGTGTAGTCAGGTCGTTGACCTGGTCCTTTGAGGGCTTCTTCTCCTGAATTTCCTTAACAATCTTGCGTTCAGCGTGCAAAACCGTCGAATGGTCACGATTTCCGAACTCCCGGCCAATCGACGGCAACGAAAGTTCGGTGAAGGACCTCGTCAGGTACATCGCGATCTGGCGTGCATGAGCGACCGGGCGAGTCTTACCCGGGCCCACCAAATCCGCAACCGTTAGGTCGAAGTACTCAGCCGTGGTGGAGATGATGATCTCCGGGGTAATCTGCACCTCGATTTCGTCGGCACCGAGGATCTCCTGCGCAAACTTCAAGGTCACAGGCTCATGAATCATGGATGCATGAGCGCTAATCTGCAGGAGACGCCCCTCGAGCTCACGAATAGAAGACGAGGTGTTCTCCGCGATGTACTGGAGTACATCATGCGGAACGACCAAATCAGACAGCTGTGCCTTCTTCGACAGAATTGCGATTCGCGTCTCCAAGTCCGGGTATTGCAGATCCGGATTGAGCCCCCACTGGAACCGGGTACGAAGGCGATCCTCCAGGGTCTTAAGCTCCCGCGGTGGGCGGTCCGACGACAGCACAATCTGGTGGTTGGACTGGTGCAGGGCATTGAACGTATGGAAGAACTCTTCCTGTGTACCTTCCTTGCCCTCCAAGAACTGGATGTCATCGATGATGAGCATGTCCAAATCGCGATAGCGACGCTTGAAGGATTCCTGGGCGTCGTCACGCACGGAATTAATGAAGTCGTTGGTGAACTCTTCCGAGGAAACGTAGCGAACCCGCAGGTTAGGGTACAAATGCTTGGCGTAGTGACCAATGCCGTGGAGCAGGTGCGTCTTGCCAAGACCCGAACCGCCGGAGATAAACAGCGGGTTGTAGGTGCGCCCCGGAGACTCTGCAACAGCGACGGCGGCTGCGGCAGCGAACTTATTCTGCGGACCAATAACGAAGGTCTCGAAGGTGTAGTTCGGGTTGAGGGTGGGCTCCTCGAAAGGCATGCTCATCTCGGTTGGAGTGCCGTGGCTCTCGGAACGGAAAGGACTTGTGACCTGGCGCTGATCAGCAATAGTCATCGGATTCTCGGCAGATGAGTGCGAAAGCCCCTGCGCCATTGAATCCACTGCGTCCATCGATCGGTGCTGTGACTGGGCACCCTGCTGATTATGGACATTCGGCTGGTGCGTCTGCGGGACTTGTGGCGTCTGCGTCGATCCCTGGTGCTGCTCGTGGAGATTGAAGTCGTTCGTATCTGCACTGGGGAACGGGTAGTTACGGCCAGACTGCTGCTGGTGCTGCTGGTTTGGCTGTTGACGCTGAGCTTGCTGCGGACGCGAAGCTGCAGATGGGGTCTGTCCCGAGTGCTGTGCAGGTGATTGAGTGGTCTCTGCTGCCTGGCTATCTTCAGCGTCGTCAGCAGGATCAGCAACGGTGATGACCGTTTCCAACTCCTCGCCGGTCAGCGAAGCTAAGACGGCCTCGATAATGCCCTTGAGCTCTTCTTTTACCAGCGCCTGCACCACTGGCGATTGAGTGCTGAGCAGGAAAAAACCTGGAAAGTCACCAGTGTGCGTCACTGACCGCAGCAGTGCCTTGTGTGGCGGGCGTAGTGGTGCAATACCCAACTCCGGCGCACCTTCTGGTGAAGTCAGGATAGAAACGACCTGCTCCCAGAGTCCACCTGGCAATTCTGGTTGTTCGCTCACTGTGTGAATGTCCTTTTACATGTTTACGTTCATCAAATTTATCGAGGCGACCTGTTTTTGTGGAGTGTTTTTGGCATGGCGAGAGCGCCATATATGC
The DNA here is from genome assembly GCF_001838215.1 of Corynebacterium sp. HMSC061H03. NCBI lineage: Bacteria > Bacillati > Actinomycetota > Actinomycetes > Mycobacteriales > Corynebacteriaceae > Corynebacterium > Corynebacterium sp. HMSC061H03. Next base: position 35,899 of record NZ_KV836045.1, on the reverse strand, counting down.
CCATTTGGGGGCTATTTCTTGTAATTCGCCCTGTGGGGTGTTTCTGCACAAGGCGCTATACGCCCCGAGCAGGACTTCCACATGTTTGTCCACACCTGTGGATAAACTTCGTCGCTAATTGACTAACAGTTTATCCACAGTTTGCCCACAATGAAAAATAGCCCCCTAGTCTGCGTTTACCTAGGTAAACGCGTTATTTCCCCTGCTCGCTGTGATTCATGGTGTGAAAGTTATCCACAGCTGATTGGATAAACACCCTGTGGATTGCAGTGCATAGGTCAGTATTTCCACAGGTCAACATTGGTACCGTCGGAAAACCTGGAAAATCATTCTCCAGGTAAATCCGGCGTGTTGATTTGAATTTCTCGCTCGATTCGACGTACCCTATCTGGGTGTTTCATATCCATTGAGATATGAGTCCGAGCTTGTGCTTGGACCCGACAGAACGCATGTAGCTTTCAATCTGTCGGTAAGTAATTTTTCCGTGCATCACGGGAATGCGTCAGACGCATCGCTGCCTCGCACTCGAAGCGAGGGTTCACTGCGGTGTGTTCAGCGTGGACTCGTGGTCGTTTGAGTTTCAAGGAGTGTCAACCGTGTCGAAGCGGACGTTCCAGCCGAATAACCGCCGTCGTGCACGCGTGCACGGCTTCCGTACCCGTATGCGTACCCGTTCCGGTCGCGCCGTTGTGGCAGCACGCCGCAGCAAGGGCCGTGCCCGCCTGTCCGCTTAAGTAAGAGGACGCCGATTTCGGTGCTCCCTCAGAGCAATAAGCTGCGTTCTTCGCGTGACTTCACGGTCACCGTACGACGTGGACGCCGAGTCGGACGCAAGACCTTGGTCTTGCATATTCGTGACACCGCCGCTTCTGGCGGTGAAGATAAGACCGATACGCAGATTGCCAGGTTTGGTGGTCCGCGTGTCGGTCTTGTCGTATCTAAAGCTGTGGGCAACGCCGTGACTCGTCACGCTGTATCCCGCAAGCTCCGCCATGTTATGGCCGCGGCCGCGCAGAATCTTCCGTCCACCATGGACATTGTCGTTCGCGCGCTGCCCGCATCTGCCACAGCCACCAGCCAGGAGCTGTCCCACGATGTGCAATCGGCACTCGCCACATACGAACGTCGGCGATAATTCGCTTGACGACGGTCCCCTCGCCCACGGCCCTGGTGCACGTGTGGCGGAGCGGGCGATTCTCTTCTATCGCCGTCGCATCTCTAACCTGAAGCCGACCAGCACATGTCGTTTTGAACCGACGTGCTCCGCATATGGTCTTGAGGCGGTACGTCGCTTCGGAGCAATTCGTGGCCTGTGGCTGACTCTCCTGCGTATCTTCCGTTGCGCACCCTGGCATCCGGGCGGCTGGGATCCAGTTCCCGCCACATTCCCCGGCCTGGGTTCGTGGTTGAAGCGAATGCACAGGTAACCTCTAGTAATGCTTAGCCTTTGACCGGGCTTTGTAGACGAAGGCGCGAGTGCGCTGTCCCCCTAAAGAACGGAGTGATCTTAGACCGTGCTCAATTTCGTGTATTGGCCGATTTCGGCCATCCTGTGGTTCTGGCATAAGGCCTCAGGTTTCCTATTCGATCCCTCCTCGGGTATCTCCTGGGTGCTGGCCATTGTTTTGCTTGTGGTCACCATCCGTATCCTCCTGTTTAAGCCGATGCTGAACCAGCAGCGTTCTGCCATCAAGATGCAGCAACTCGCTCCTGAGATGCAGGCGATCAAGGAGAAGTACAAGAACGATCAGCAGGCGCAGGCCCTTGCTATGCGCCAGCTACAGAAGGAAATGGGTGTCAACCCGCTCGGCGGCTGTCTGCCGATTCTGGTTCAGATGCCTGTGTTCATTGGTCTTTTCCACGTGTTGCGTTCGTTCAACCGAACGGGTACGTCGGGCAATGCGCTCGGCATGTCGGTGGAACAGAACTGGAATACGCCTAACTACATCTTCGGCGTAGATGAGGTGCGGTCCTTCCTGCTGGCTCGTGTGCTCAATGCTCCACTGTCCAGTTCGGTTGGTATGGGTGAGGATCAATACGCAGCCTTTACTGTGCCTGGTACGCCTGCGGACTTCACCCGCATGGACATCATGATCGTTGCCATTCCGCTGATTGTCATCGCGGCATTGGCAACGCACTTCAACGCTCGCATGTCTGTTGAGCGCACGCGTGCCCGCCAGGAAGCCGGTCTGGTGAAGCGCCAGGAAGGCGTTATGGGTCAGCAGATGGACATGATGAACAAGATGATGCTTTGGTTCTTCCCAATCATGATTCTTGTTACCGGTGCTTTCTGGCACATCGGCCTTCTTGTCTACATGGTGACTAACAACGTCTGGACCTACTTCCAGCAGCGCTACATCTTCGGCAAGCTGGATGAGGAAGAGAAGGAAGCTGTCGCAGCTAAGAAGGCTGCCAAGCGCGAGGCACAGGAGAAGCTCGCTCCGAAGGTTGGCCAGAAGCCAATCAATCCGAAGAAGGGTGGCAAGCGTCAGGCAGCGCAGAATGCGCAGCAGGCGCAGTCCGGTCAGGCCTCTGCAGCGAACAAGGCTTCTAGCCATCTTCCGGATGGTAATTCGGGGAAGGGACAGCAGGGCCCAGTCTCGAAGCCAGCGCCAGGACAGAAACCCGCAAATCGGAAGAACCGGAAGCGGAAAAAGAAATAGCTGAAGTGGAATCGCCCTTCGTCTACATAAGTTAATTAATCGAAACGCCCCGCAGTTGATGCGGGGCGTTTTTGCTTGCCTTGGTACTCTATCGCGCAGACAACGTCGCTGTTATTACAGGCATGTAATTTTCTGTGGGGCCTGGAGTTTGGCATCCAACTCCGGTCAATGTTTCACGTGAAACATGGCTGTTGCACTGTCGTACACTAGGGGTAATGAAAAGCTCGACGGGTGACGGCACAGCTGCCCCATTGGAAAGGTTAGTGGAACTGTTGAGTAACTCCGCGAAAGACGTCGATAATCAAGAAGCCTCCGCAGGTTTGGTCGATCCGGATCTGCGTTCGGTGATAGATACCGTGTTTGGAGGGAATGCCGATCGAGCATACCGCTACCATTCATGGTTGGCTGAGGAGGCTACAGTCCGAGGTTTGATTGGGCCACGTGAAACTCCAAAGCTGTGGGATCGGCACATTATCAATTCTGCGGTAGTTGGAGAAGCGATAGGCAAAGGGCTTCTAGTTGCGGACATTGGTTCGGGGGCAGGCTTGCCCGGGATTCCGCTTGCTCTTGCACGACCAGATTTGAAGGTGGTTCTTGTGGAACCATTGCTGCGCCGTACGACTTTCTTGAACGAGGTTGTGGAAGATCTCGAGCTGGACAATGTGACCGTGGTTCGCGGCCGCGCTGAGGAGAAAGTGGTTCGCGCTGAGGTTGGCCAAGTAGATGTCGTCACTTCTCGCGCTGTTGCCCCTCTTGGGAAATTGGCGGGCTGGTCGCTTCCTTTAGTTAAATCCGGAGGCGCGATGGTTGCACTGAAGGGTGGAACTGCGCAAGAGGAGATTGATCGGGACGCAAAGCTTATTGCCAAGGCGAAGGGAACTAATCCCCGCGTTGTAGAGGTTGGCGGTTCCGTGTTGGGAACTTCGACGTACGCCGTGATTATTCAGAAGAAGTAGGTTGTAAGTCCCCCTCCCCTACTCCACTGCCGGTTCGCTTGTGTTTTGGTTTCGACATTGAGGCGCGTAGTGCCGTCGGGCTAGAGTGGGATAAGTATCGCGGTATGGCAAAGTCCTACCGGCCAAGGTGGATGTTTCACGTGAAACATTTCCACAATCGTCGGCGTCTAACGCTTGTTGGGGCTTGATGATTACGCTTTTGCAGATAGTTACTAAGTTTTTATTCGCACTCCAGTGGCCATGATTGGTGATTGCTGTGCTTGTAAGGGGAATAGTTAATGAGCCGGAAGTCCTGGCAAGACACACCCATCGCTGCGGCAGCTCAACGGGCAGCGCAAGTTAAGGCCCCGAACCGTTTATCGCTTCCACGCCCCGAACGCCCGCGCCGTATTACTATCGCCAACCAGAAGGGTGGCGTGGGCAAGACCACTTCGGCAGTCAACATCGCGTCGGCGCTCGCGCGGCATGGTCTCAAGGTGCTAGTCATCGATAATGACCCGCAGGGAAATGCTTCTACGGCCCTGGGGATTGAGCATGTTTCCGGGACCCCGTCGACGTATGAGCTTCTAATTGGCGAACTACAGATTGACGATGTCATCCAGCGTTCCCCTGAATCTGAGAATCTCTTTTGTGTGCCAGCGACATTGGACTTGGCGGGCTCCGAGATTGAGCTGGTCTCGCTCCTGAACCGTGAGCGCCGACTTCTCGATGCAGTGTCAGATCAGTACCTGATTGACAACGGCTTTGACTTTCTCATTATTGACTGCCCTCCTTCGCTCGGTCTGTTGACTCTGAATTCGATGACTGCCGCCAACGAGGTTTTGATCCCGATTCAGTGTGAGTTTTACGCCTTGGAGGGTGTGACTCAGCTGATGAATAACGTGCAGATGATTCGTCAGCATCTCAATCCGGAGCTACATATTTCTGCTGTGCTGCTCACTATGTTCGATGGCCGCACCAAGCTTTCGGAAGAAGTTGCCAATGAGGTTCGTAACTACTTCGGTGAGGTTGTGCTACGTAATCTCATCCCTCGATCTGTGAAGGTATCGGAGGCGCCGGGATATTCGCAGACCGTAATTTCCTACGATCCAGGGTCTCGGGGCGCAGTTGCTTATCTTGACGCCGCGAAGGAATTGGCAACGCGTGGCGACTATTCAGCAGTTTCGGGTGGAAGTGCGATTGGGCAAAAACCAGCTTCCTCCCCTACCCCGTCCAATTCCACTGAGACAAATTAAAGCCACTAGGAGTAGTTACCGATGTCGAATCAAAAAAAGGAGAACCGCAAGGGAGGGCTCGGTCGCGGTATCGCCGCGCTGATCCCAACTGCTCCGGCGGCTAACCCCTCGGTAGGTGAGAGTGCCGCGGATATTATCTTCGGTCCCCGCCGTACCCAGGGGACGAAGCAGCCTGGAAGTAGCGGAGTTGCCGACGTACTGGGGGCAGCCGCGACGGGATCCGGCACCTCGTTGACTGAAGGGAAAAACGCCGGAAAATCTGCAAAATCCGGCCAGAGCAAGCCTCATACCGATGAGGCGCAGAAACGTCACAGTGACGATAAGGCTATTGGTAAGTCTAGCGATGTTTCACGTGAAACATTGCCCTCGGCGACGTCGGGAGTAGCGGACCATAGCAGCGCGGAGCCGACCGATGTTGACGCTTCGGCCGCAAACGAGTTTGGCGCGACCTATCGCGAGATCGACTTGAAGCTGATCACGCCGAACCCGAAGCAGCCACGAGAGGTCTTCGATGAGGAGCCCCTGAATGAGCTCGCTCACTCTATTCGTGAGTTCGGTCTATTGCAGCCGATTATCGTACGACCAATCTCTGAGGGTAGTCGTGCGGCCGCACTCGAGGCAGCGCGTAAGGAAGATCCGAACGCGCCGCAACCCGAGTTTGAAATCATCATGGGTGAACGTCGCTGGCGTGCTTCTCAGCGAGCTGGGGTCGACACGATTCCCGCCATCGTTCGCGATACTCCAAACCAGGACATGCTTCGCGATGCCCTACTAGAGAACATCCATCGCGTTCAGCTGAACCCACTCGAAGAGGCCGCTGCGTACCAGCAGCTACTCGAAGAGTTTGGTGTAACTCAGGCAGAGCTGGCGGATCGAATCGGTCGCTCGCGGCCCGTTATTACCAACATGATTCGACTCTTGCAGTTGCCGGTGGAGGTACAGCGACGAGTAGCGGTCGGTGTTCTGTCGGCTGGTCACGCACGCGCCTTGCTTGGAGTTAAGGCAGGTAAGGAAGAACAGCAGCGCCTCGCCGAGCGAATTGTTGCTGAAGGACTATCCGTCCGTGCGACCGAAGAAGCAGTGACATTACTCAATGCCGGCGAGCGACCGAAAAAGCAGCACCGCGAGCCCACTCCGCAGCCGGAGGTCCTTCACAATTGGGCTGACCGCCTGTCCAATTCTTTTGATACGAAGGTGACTGCCCAGATGGGCAAGCGTAAGGGCAAAATCGTTATCGAATTCGGCAACCTCGAGGACTTTGATCGCATCATGTCACTGATGCATCTCGACGAAGAGTAAACCCGGTTACTGTGACTGAAGTATTCATCGAGAAAATTTCGCTGGCCGACATCGAAGGAATCTATCCAGAGACGATGTTAAGCCTGTTTTGGGAACAGGGCATGGAGCATATCCGTACAGCAACTGCCCTACCCCAGTTCTCGACTGAGCCGCGCGAACCTAATTTGGACCCCAGCACGCCAGAAGAGGATGAAGCGCTCAACGGTGATTTAAAGCATTCGGACGGCCAACCCCCTACTCGGCCAGGCGGAGCTAGTGAAAGCCTCTTAAATGGCGATTTAAGCCCTGATTTAGCCGCCCAGGTGCGCTTGGAGAAGGAAGCATGGCTCAATACCGTCTACCTTTCCTGGGGACCGTGCGGATATTCACTACGACGAAAGCCACCGGCATCACTTATCGATGGGAAACTTGAGACCGTCGGCACGCTGCTCTTTGCTCCGCCACGCTTCTGCCCGACGACATTTTCCATGCCTTCCGGACCAATATCGCCGGATGCGATTGCGCTGACGAGTCTGCATTACAACGCTTTAGAGGTTGACGATGACATGCTCCGCGTGCTCATTGTGACCGCTCTGCACAAGCTCGCGCTGCGCGGGATTTCAGCGGTAGAAGCGTTTGGTTGCAGTGGCACGGCGGATTCTATGTCGGCATCCACGCCGTCGTCGCCAACGCCTGACGACGGTACGGAGAATCTAATCGCTGATTTCGAAGCGCAACTCGAAGAAAAGCTGAATCCAAAGCCGTGTATTTCAGATTCGTTGGCGGCGATTAACCATAACGCCGGTGATTTGATTCGTACGCGAACCCTTCTTGACTCCGGGTTTCGGGTGGTGACTCCACATCCGATTCATCCGAAACTCCGTATCGAGTTGGATGCGGAATTGGACTGGGACGAAGAAATCGGCCATGCGTTGGATCTAAGTGCGAAAGAACCCTTTATGCGCTCAAAGCTGTTCAGTCTTTAGCGCTGGGTTTCATTGGTCAGCCGTGTTTAGGCTTTTTCCTCTTCAATCAGCTGCGCAAAGCTGTAAGCGCCGGTCATTGGCTGCTGCTCTTCATCGCCCAGGTACAGACGCTTTACAGCGACAACGATAGATTCGGCAATTACGTCCCGCTGATCTGGGGAAGAAAGAATTGCGACGTCATCCTCGTTGGTCAGGTAACCAACGGCGACTTCCACCGTGGGCATCCTGGTCAGACGGAGGAGATCCCAGGTACGGGCGTGCGAGCGGCAGTCTACCAGGCTCGTACGGGCAACAATCTCTCGCTGGATAAGGCCAGAGAGCTGTTCGCCCAGAATGGAGTTGGAGCCCTTCATCGAGCCAAAGTAAAAGGTCGCAATACCGCTGGCGCGGTTGTTGTGATAGTGGTCAGCCTGCAGGGAGATGAAGACGTCAGCGCCAAATGCGTTGGCCATCTCAGCGCGATCCTCGATGGACGGATTGTCGGTACGAGGACGAGACAGAATAGTCTCTGCACCTGCCGCGACAAGGCGACCCTCAATGCGAGAGGCCAAATCCCAAAGAATCTCTTCTTCAGAAATCTGACCGTAAGGGCCGTCGACCACAATGCCGGGCTCCCCTGCCCCAAGACCTGGATCAATGACAATGCGCTTTCCAGAGAGCTTCGGCCCCATCGTGCGCAGTATTTCCTTCTCGTGGAAGGCGTTTACAGAGCCACCAGTAACCCTCCTGCCCAAGTAGCTGAGCGCCCGGAGAGTAACGGGACCACAGATACCGTCGGGCTCCAGCCCGTAATTGAGCTGGTATTCACGTACAGAGGCATCGGTCTTCGGGCCAAAGTGGCCGTCTACTCGGGCATCGTGGAAGCCGAGTTCCTGCAAGGTAGCTTGGAGAACGCCTACGTCCTCACCGGTCATTTGTGACAGTGGATCGTAGGACAGTACGCGGGTGCCCAGAGTGTACGAGGCTTCTCGCAGTAGGCGCAGGGTGCTGTCGCGGATAATCCCGTCGGCATAGACACCGCGGGACTGTTGGAACGCCAGAAGAGCGTTGCGCATGTCCTCATCAAAGAGGTCATCGTCACCAGACCACTGAGGCGAGTTCTCCTCCGCGGCTGAGCCCTCCCAATTGGGCAGAAGCCCAAGACGAGCCAGGGTAGAACGTACCTCGGCTACACGAGGTGACCTATCGCCCACCTTCAGAAACTCTGGCACGAAAACTCCCTTCCGAACTCCACAATTATGTTTAGGCCGTTGTGGGTCCTCACAACACTTAATCAGTATTACTGGCCAGTGAGCTAAACGAAACTTCAGTTAAGAAATCCCGCGCACTCTCAGAGGATATGGTCAGCAATACCTCTCAAGTTGGCGGCAACCTGGTTCCTTCACGGTATTAAGGAAGACGTAAACCGCCATTTCCAGCAAGATTACCAGGTCGCAGGCGCGAATTGATTGTTACGAGGGCGCGTCGGCTAGCCCGACGGCAGAACCCCAGGACTAACTCTAAATCACAACCACAACTTCAGTCACATCATAATGGGGTGTGTCCAACGAAGGTGGCAGTAGCGAAGTGACGGGTGGGCAGTCGTAACCTCGTATCGGATAAGGAGCAACCCCAAGTTCTTTTAAAGGTGCTTTTCGATGAGCGACGTGATTTCGCCCTTCGGGCGGACTCCGCGAATCTCTTCGACCTTCTTGCCGTCCTTGAATAGGAGCAGGCTTGGGATGGACATAATCTGGAACATGCCAGCCAGTGCACGCTCCTCATCGACGTTGACCTTGGCGATGACGGCCTTGCCATCGAGCTCGGTCGCAACCTCGTCCAAAACGGGAGCAATCTTCTTACACGGGCCACACCACTCTGCCCAGAAATCAACAAGCACCGGCTTATCGGATTCGAGGACATCGGACTTAAAGGTGTTGGCGGTGACGGTTACCGGAGCCATGAAATTCTTCTCCTTAGAATGAGCTCGTTTGAGTTCTTAGTGGTTTTGTTTTGTGGTCTTGATTCTAATTTTTCAACCTAGCTTCTTCAGCCTCGCGTACGGATTTGGCGCTCAAGGCGTCAAAAATTAGGGCTTCCGGTGGTGCGAGTGAAGTACTAAATTGTTAATTAATGGTGTTCTTGAGAACGCTGCAAGTGCTCGATGAGTACGGGGCGTACCGGGCTATAACACGTCCCGCTGCACCCTGATTGAGCTACAGCTAACAACAATTGGGCTTACCGACTATCGGATATTCCCCATAGTTGGATATCTGCAATCGTAGGGCTTATCCAACAATTGCGATACCCCAACTATTAGGTGTTTATCCAGCTAGTGCGACTGCCCTGCTGTCATCTACCGAGTAACAGTTTCCAAGTAGTGCTCAGCATCCAGCGCAGCCTTGCAGCCAGAACCAGCGGCGGTAATTGCCTGCTGGTAATGCGAGTCAACAACATCGCCCGCCGCAAAGACGCCCTTGAGAGAGGTCTGGGTGCTCGGAGCGGCTACCTGAATGTAGCCATTCTCATCGCAATCCAGCTGATTGCGAACCATCTGCGAACGTGGCTCGTGGCCAATTGCTACGAACATGGCAGTCACATCCAGGACGGACTTCTCACCAGTGACGGTGTCTTCCAGCTCGAGACCGGTAACCGAACCCTTGTCCTCACCAAGAACCTGGGACACAACCTTGTTCGTCGCAAAGCGAATCTTGTCATTGTTCTGCGCGCGCTCGACCATGATCTTCGACGCACGGAACTCATCGCGGCGATGGACAATCGTCACCGAGCGGGCGAACTTGGTAAGGAAGGTTGCCTCTTCCATTGCGGAGTCACCGCCGCCGATGACGGCGATATCGTGGTCGCGGAAGAAGAAACCATCACAGGTGGCACAGGCGCTGACACCATGACCAAGCAGCGCCTGCTCACCCGGAGCACCGACATAACGCGGAGCGGCACCGGTTGCCAGGATGACAGCGTGAGCCTTGTGCTCTTCTTCGCCAACCCAGACAGACTTGATATCGCCGGTGAGATCCATGCGATCGACAATCTCCATGCGCAGGTCAGCGCCGAAGCGCTCTGCCTGTGCGCGCATCTGATCCATCAGCTCTGGGCCCATGATGCCCTCGGAGAAACCTGGGTAGTTCTCCACATCGGTAGTCGTCATAAGCAGGCCGCCAAACTCGATGCCCTCGAACACCACAGGCTTCAGGTCGGCACGGGCTGCGTAGGTGGCAGCCGTGTAACCGGCGGGACCGGAACCGACGATGATCAGGTCGTGAACGATATCGCTCATGAAGACTCCTATAATTTTTATCTCTCACATCACATGGCGCACAGTGATGCTCAGTAGTAAGCAAATTTTTCAGCTCCGGGAAAGAAATTACCGGAACCAGCCACCTCAACCAACGTGAGGTTAGCCATCTCTATTCCCCCAGCCTCTCCCCTGCTCCGCAGTTGTTAGGCCACCTGCACTTCTTCCAATTGTCGCCGAAGCGTACGACGCGCCCGCGCCCGCCGAGACTTCAACGTCCCGCTCGGCTGCCCAATACTGCGAGAGGTCTCCTGCAGCGAATATCCAAAGATGTCCAAGTACAGCAGGGCATCCCGTTGATCCGTTGGCAGCTGCTCCAATGCGGCGGCCATAGTCACACGTAGCGGAACATCCGGGCAGGGAATCGGCTGTGAACTCATAAACGTCTCAAAATCCTCCTCCTTATCGCAGAGAGGGATCTCCCCGAAACGACCGCGGTTGTGGTCAATACACGCATTCTTCACGATGCACGTCAGCCACGTCGCCACCGTCGAACGCCCGCGAAAATTCGCCGCCCCCGCAATTGCCCGCGCCAGCCCCTCCTGTACCCCATCCAAGGGATCGAAATCATCCCGACGATAGCGCCGCGCCATCGCTACCAACTGCGGATAATAACGCCGTGCCAACACCGCGAACGCGCGACGATCCCCCGCCAGGTGCGCCTTCAATAATTCACGATCGACCTCGTCCGCAGATGCATGCTTTTGCATACCGACGACGCCACAATCCCCCAGTCGCCGACCCATGCGGGCCTTACGGTGACTGTCCCCAATTCGATTTCTTCCCCCAAAGTTCATGGCTCCTATGCAAACACGAAACCCGCGCTCTCCGCTTGGCAAAACTGCCGTGGAGACCGCGGGCTGTGGATGAATTTCAAAATGTCCCAGTAGCTGTGGATAACTTGGGACAACTTAAACTGTTGCCGCCTAAGGCAAGCTCAGAGCGTTATTCCGTACCACGCACCTGGATATCGCCAATTGCAACTGGCAGCAACGAATCCGGGGATTGCTCAGCCAGATTGCGGTCGCCGACAAGTGGGTTGTCCGCATCGGAATTCTGCGACTCAGCATCTGTATCAGCATCTGTATCAGCGTCAGTGTCTGAGTCGCTGTCGGCTACCGCTTCCGCAGCCGTCGGCAAGCCGGAGATCCAGACAACAAGGTTCTTCCACTCAGTGTCGCGGCTATCGATTTCGATGGTCGTCGTACCTGAGGTGGCAGTAGCGCTTCCGAGAACCGTTGTGTCATCCAAGTTCGTCGAGTCAGCATCTCGTAGGCCGCGAACTTCAATGTGTGCGCCCGGGGTCGCCGCGACCTTAAGCTCTCGAATGGTTGCCGGTTCATCGAGAGTGACCCGAATACCAACGCCAGGTTTGAAGTCCTCTGGACGATTGCCGAACTGGCTGAGGTAAGTCGAAGTTACCCAGAAGCTTTCCTCGTCACTATCGATGGTCAGCTCAGCCATGTCTGGATTGTCTGGACCGGCTGCCGGGTTGTCGCTGTCGGCCTGCCACTCGTTAGCGTCGGCAAGCGAAAGCGTCGTGATCGGAGCCGGGCCGCGTCGTACGGACTCGGAGTTAATCGGTGCGTCTGAGGAACGGTTAACCAGACCAAAGATGCCCGCGGCGACAAGTGCACCGACAATGACTACACCGACAACGACTGCGCCGGTGCTGAATGCGCGGGTGCGATTCTTGGTGTGGTGAGCGTTTGATTGGGCTGCACCGTCGGCATCGACGGATTCGCGCGCACCGGTGTCGGGGTCGATTGCGAGAAACTCCGAAGAGTCGGGGCCGAGCGCTGCAGTGCGCAAATCCTCCGCGAGTGTGCGAGCTGGCGACTCCTTTTGGTTGAAGTTCTCCGGGCGAACCTGCTTCGCGCGGTCGATGGCAGCAGAAATATCGGAGGGGATATTTGGCAAGTTGTAGAACAGCTCGTCGATGACAGAAAGCAACGCGTTGTAGTCCGAACGTTGCGAGCTATCGGGCAAAACGACGGGGAAAGCGTCGTAGATGTGGCCGTCGCTGCTGATGCGCAATTGTCCAGGCTTGTTTGTCAGGCCAAGGCAGCGTCCAGATTCGTGGGCGTCGGCGATTGTCTCGGCAAGTGATGCTACTGCGAGTGCCAGGGCATCCGGGTGGGCGGCCTGATCGAACCGCTCAATACCGATACTGCTGGTCCAGTCGGCGACGATGAGCACCTCGGTGCGTGTCTTCGCCACGCTATGAATGCGGGACATCCCGGTGCCGGCCAGGTCACGCAGCTCGTTGGTCGTCGTGGCAATCTTCTGGGCAGCAACCGATGGCGAAGTGTCGTAGTACGGCAGTGCAATCGTGTCGACGAAGACAAGTGCGACATCTGAGTTGTCGGGATCTCCCATATCCATGGCGCGCCACAGGCGCAGACCTGGGTAGGTCGCGACTTCAGAACGCAGACGGAAACGACCACCTGAGACCATCTCGCCGGGTACATAGCGGGTTGGGCGAGAACCCTGCGTCGGCATCGGCGGCAGCAGCGGCGAAGCGGTGAAGCCCTCGTTTGCCAGACCCGTGGCCTCGCCGATCAGGTTCGACGGGGCAATCGAGAAAGCATCAGCGGCGAAGCCACGTTCGCGCTCCATATCCTCACGGTCGGCGACGGCATTGTCGGCTGCATGAGGCTGCGGAGCAAAGCGACGTAGACCCGGAATGCGGCCGAGGAAGCCACCCAGAACGCGGACCTCTTCCAATGGAGCCTGAGCGAGCACCAGGCCGGTACCGATGAGGAAGACCACGCCGGTGACGATGGTCTGCAGTAGCACACCGAAGGAACCGAAGAAATCGAACAGCACAAGGTCGGTCAATGCGAATGCGCCCCAAGCAACGGCGACACCGACAAGCGACGCCCCCAGTGCCCACAGCACGGTGTGGACGGTCGCCTTACTGTCCAAGTGTCCGAGAGTGCGGCGCAAGAGCAAGAAGCCAATTACTGCGCCGGCGACGAAACCGAAACCGTTGGCGGCACCGAGCAACACGACGACGGTCTCGTCGTCAGAAGCCAGACGAGGAGCGAAGAACGACAGAATCACCTTGACGGTGGTAATGCCGAGGATGATGAAAGTCGGGGTCCAGGCCTCTTCACGGGCGTAGAAAACGCGCAAGTGCAAAAGCACAATGGCGTATGGAATAAGCGAGAACGCCGAGAAGGACAGCGTCCAGCCGAGAATCTCTGCGGTTTCGCGGGGGAACTCCAGATACGCGAAAAGACCGACGGCGATGGGGCGGCCGAATGCGGTGAAGAAGGCAACGATCGGCACCAGCGCAATCATGGTCAGGCGGGTACCGATGGACAGATCTCGGACCACTGCCCCATCGTTGCCGTCGGCTGCATTGCGGGACAGTCGCGGCATGATGGCGGTCAGCAAGGTAACGCCGATGATGCCGTAGGGCACCTGCAACAGCAGCCAAGCCTGCTGGTAAATCGTCGGCGCTGCCTTGGAGGCAGTCGAGGCAATATTGGTGGTGATGAAGTAACCAGCCTGGGAAATTGCCACGTAGGTGATAATCGCGACACCCATGCCGGTGAACTGTTTGATGCGGTCGTCGATACCCCACAGCGGACGCAAATCAATGCCCGCGCGCTTGAGGTAGGGAATCATGATGGCTGCCTGAATGACGACACCCAGGGTGGTACCAAGACCCAAAAGCAGGATGTGCGGATCGGAGAGTGAACCGTCCGAATCCGGACTCAACTGGCCGGGCAGGAACAGATATAGCAAGAGCGTGGCAATGGCCACGACGTTGTTGGCGACAGGTGCCCACGCACCGGGTTTAAAGATTCCCTTGGTGTTTAGCACCGCCATGAGCAGCGCAAATATGCCGTAGAAGATAATCTGCGGCAATAGTAAGAACGCAAATGACGTTGCCAGCGGAACGTTGACCTTACCGGCCTCGTTAAGGCTCAATCTGGTCAACAGTGGCGCACCTATCACCGCCAGCACCGTCACCACTGCCAACAGCGTCATAGAGACAGTCAAGAGACGTCTAATGAAGGCGGCACCGTGATCTGGATCCTCCTTCTCCGCGCGCACCAACACTGGCACCACCAGAGAAGTCAGCACTGCGCCGAGGACGATTTCCGTAATCAGGTTCGGCAGTGTGTTGGCGACGTTGAAGGCTGAAGCCACAGCCGGACCCAGCGTCGCGCCGATGAGCAGGTTTCGCAAAAAACCCGTAATGCGCGAAATCAGGGTAGCGATTGCCATCGAGCCCGTGGAGGCGACGATGTCCGAGTTCGACTGTCCCTGATTTGCGTCCGCCGTCGAGCCTGCGGAGGAATCGCTGGAAGCGGTTGCTGTCGCAGTTGCCGCCTTTGCTGGCGATGGTGATGCCGATTCCGTCATCGCGTCAGCGGCGGTATCGGCATTTGCCTTATGGCCGGATACGCGAGTTAGGTCCGGGGCCGCTTCGGCCGGCTGAGATTCAGCCGTTGGCCGCGCCGCCGGAACTGGGGCCGGTGGCGCGGGGCGACGAATGCGGCCTCGAAGTCCAGATTTATGCGCGTCTGAGTCAGTCACATGTCCTATTGTTGCTTAAAAGGGGGTCTATTTCCGAAAGTACTGAGACCGTTTTGCGGCAAAAAACCCACCAACAGTGACGATGACGAGGGTCACGATAGCCAAAACCCCAACCGAAGCGCCCGATTGCACGGAAATACTCACTGATCGAGAAATCGGCGTGCCGCCAGGTGATTCGAGCCACAGCAACAGGTTGTGGGAGTTGTCTCCACTATCCCGTGGCCGGTCTCCCTCTGGAGCATTGGTCGCCGGAGTGGATTCTGCATCATCACCCGACTTCGGAGTGAACTGAACAGTCACCGACCCCTTGGCGGGGATGGCGGCCTCATACTTCTCCTCCAACACCGAATCTCCAGCGCCGACGCGCACGAACGCGGGAACCGGCAGCGGCAGGCCATTACGAGCCAGCACCGCAATCGGCGACAGCTGCGTTGCGCGGGTGTAGACACCGCCGGGAGCTACCAACGTCACCGAATTGCGCAGGCGTCGATTCATAATCAGTGCCTGGTCGCTGAGTTCTTCGCTCCGCCGCTGCACGTCAGTTGACTGCAGCTGATTTCGCCGGCCGAGAGTTGTAAACGAGCGCAGCAAGTCGTGCCGCAGGGGACGGGTGAATTCATACCGCGTCAGCGCGACATTGGGATCGTTGGACATGATTGTGGTCAGGTCGGTGATCTCGCGGGAGGCCGTCTGAGCCTTCTCCACGAGCGTCTCACTCACTGGCGCGGGATCGGCAAGCTTGTCAATTGGAGTAACCGAGCCCGCATCCAGGTCGTGAGCTGAAGCGGTGATGGAGTCCATCAGCGGAGTCAGCTCAGCCAGGTTATCGTCCACGGCTTTCCGGACCGCGGACATGAAATCTTCAGCGTCGCTAGCGCGTGGATTCCAACCGGACGGTGGTGCTGCCACCACAGCCGCGCGAGGGTCATCCGAATCAGTCAATGATTGGAACAGAGTGCCAATCGCTGTCTGCATCCGTGCAGCCTCGGAGTCGATTCGGAAATCGTAGCGTCCGAGCAGATTCGAATACGCCACAGTCTGGGGAGACCGTCCTGTTGCAGCCAGAGAGGTTGTCAGTGCCCCAGGGAGGGCGAAGGCGCGGCTACCGTCGGCAAGCACGCCACTATGGCCGGGGCGCAGTGTCTGACCATCGGCGGTGAAGGCGGTGTTGTCTGCGACTAACACGGTGGTGTCGTGCGCGGCTTCGGGTGGAGTGGGCGACGGTGGCATCGTCTCGCCGGTATCTACGCGGTTTTCGAATGCGCGCTCCGGGGTGGTCCCGTTCAGGGCCGTGGCCGCCGAGTACAGCGGGGCGCTTTCCGACGTCACGTATCCCTCGGCCGGCAAATAGAGGCCCGGCAGTGCCTGAACGTCCAAATGCTTGGCGATAGTCTGCCGACCAGCGGCGAGTGCCTCCATCGAAAGCTCGTGATCCCCCACGCGAGCCACGGCGCTGGCATCGGTGCCGCCCCATGGCAGTGACAGTGTGCAGGTGTCCTGTGTGAGATCGTGCAGCCGATTGAGCCAGGCGGCAGCATTGTCACTGGCGGGCATATGCGTGAGATTGGTGTCATCCGCGTTTCCCCAGGAATCCCGCAGTCGCGGAGAGGACTCCACAGGACTTGGGCGGCTGGTGCCAATCCAGTAGTCGCGGGTCATCCTGGAGATTGCGTCGAGGGTCTCCGGGTCGATGGCGATGCAGGTTGATTCCCGCAACCTCTGCCCATCCGGGCCGGCAAAGCCCTTTTCCAACGAGGTGAGCAAACCGTCGAGGCGGCCACCGCGTTCGAGAGACTCGGCCAAAGAATTGTCGGTGAGGATGAGATTCGGCGACGAGGGTGCGTCACCGGTCTCACCGCCGACCAGTGGCACTGGCTGGCTGATGGGCCAAATCAGCGAAAACGGCACGGGGTCGCGGCGGGTGGGCGCATCGGAATTGTCGGTCTCATCGTTGTCGTTCTCATCACCGGCAGGCGGTTCCGGCTCATCATCTGCGGCTTGCGGATCCGTCACCGGTAGCAGTGCGC
Organism: Corynebacterium sp. HMSC061H03; assembly: GCF_001838215.1. NCBI lineage: Bacteria > Bacillati > Actinomycetota > Actinomycetes > Mycobacteriales > Corynebacteriaceae > Corynebacterium > Corynebacterium sp. HMSC061H03. The sequence continues at coordinate 18,908 of NZ_KV836045.1, read as the reverse complement.
GTGTTTCCGCCAGCAGGCGGTCGATGTCATCTGCCGGTTGCCCGTTAGCATTGATGAGCAGCGGAAACGTGCCAGCTTCCGTGATGTCGAGTCCTTCTGGGGACGGTGCGGAGATAGGAACACTTAGCGTAATTTCACGCGTCTCCCCCGCCTTCAGCTCAATGGGGGAACTGAAGGTCCCAGCCACATCAAACACCGATTCAGGCTCAGCGAGAATCGTCCGCGCATCTGCAGAGGAAGCCAGTGCGCCGGCCCGCTGTGGGCGCAGCGCAACATTGCTGATATCTGCATCGGAGGTGTTGTGCACCTGCACCTTGATGGTCAGCGTCGAATGTAGAGCCGCGACATGCGGAGTGAAGCTGGTTATCGAAAGCCGAAGGGGGCCCTGTTCACCGACACGATTGGTGCCACTGCCCCACAACTGCTCATCTTGCGCAAAAGCTGGGGGCGCAACGGCCGTCGGCAAGCACAGTATGAGCGCTGCGGTGGCGGCCGTGACTTTACGAACAACATTCCTTGGCAACTGCAACCTGAACATGCGCAATCACCTCGGCGTCTGCCGGCCTGCTCGCTTTTCCGCGCGGGCGAGATCGGGCAGCAGATTGTGCGCGCGCCGGGCCAGTTTGCGTTCGTCAGCGTAGGCCAACCGTTCCACCAAGGTGTCTACAGGAACCCACATGACCTGGGTGACCTCGGGGTCTTCGTCGTTCAAATCGCCATCGACGTAGCGCAGAAGGTGATGGTGCACGGTCTTGTGAATCCGCGTGCCATCGGAGACAAACCAGTAGTCAATCACACCGAGCTCTTCGATGACCTCGCCGCGAATGCCCGTTTCTTCCCACACCTCACGTTCGGCGGTGGAATCGAAAGCTTCGCCAGGCTCGACATGGCCCTTAGGCATCGACCACAGCAGGCGCCCGCGACGATCGTGCCGACCAATCAGCGCGACATAAATCCGTGACAGGTTGACCTTGCCGCCATCGCCGACAGCCTCAGCAAGCCCCGAGACGACCAGTCCGCCCGCCGAAGTCTCAATCGAGGTCTGCATCGGCGCCGCATTTTGCGCGCGCGACGAGTGCGCACGGCGATTGTTCGTGCGCTTCGTCTGTGCGTGACGACGGCGATTGTTCCTATCCTGACCGTTCTTACGGCCACCGCGGTTGTTCGACTGCTTCGAGGGTCGTGCCGACTTCGGTGATTTGGAAGATTTCTTGGCGCCACCGGAGTTTGGCTTGGCCGATTTGGGGCCATTGGCACCAGAGCCACTACGTTTCGCAGAATTTCCGCTGGTAGTAGCGTTGCTAATGTTGGTGGACGAGGAAACGCCACCCCTTCTGCGCGGTCGCCGACGACGTCGACGGCTCTTCGCCACCGAGTTGTCATTGCGTACCACGTTGTTCATTCCACTTAGACTACCGGGTTTATAGGTATAAGCGGGTATTGTGTCGGTCGTGACACAATCGACTCCTTCAACGACAAATGGTGACCAGCCCGGGGGGACTACACCTCACGGCGCTACTCCGGCGGCTGCTGACGCGGACCCACAGGTGCGCAGGACGGCAATGCTGGCAGTGGCGGATCAGGCGATCGCCAAGGAGTCGGAGATCCTCGATTCGCTTGCAGCTGCGTTTAGTGCAGCCGGCCATCGCCTGTACCTCGTGGGCGGTTCTGTGCGCGATGCTCTCTTAGGGCGACTGGGCGTGGATCTCGATTTCACCACCGACGCGCGCCCGGAGGTGACGCGCGCGATCCTCGATGACTGGGCGGACATTGTCTGGGATACCGGCATTGAATTCGGCACACTCTCCGCGGAACGGCATGGCCGTCAGGTGGAGATCACCACCTTCCGTGCGGATACGTATGACCAGGTCAGCCGCAATCCGGAGGTCACTTTCGGTGACACGCTGGAGGGCGATCTAATCCGCCGTGACTTCCGCTGTAACGCCATCGCCGTGGAGCTCCACGGCGACGGCACCCGCACCTTCCTAGACCCGCTCGGAGGTTTCGAGGATCTTGTCGCGGGTGTGTTGGACACCCCGGGGGCGCCGGAGGTCAGTTTTGGCGACGACCCCCTGCGGATGCTGCGTGCCTGCCGCTTCGCATCCCAGCTGGGGTTCGACGTGGCACCGCGTGTGCTCAAGGCGTTGAAGGAAATGTCCAGCGAAATTGACCGCATCACGGTCGAGCGCATCTCCACCGAGCTGAACAAGCTAATCCTGGGTGCGGACCCAAGCCGAGGTATCGACCTGATGGTGGAATCGGGGTTGGCCGACCGCGTGCTGCCGGAGATCTCCGACATGCGCATGACGCAGGATGAACACCGCCAGCACAAGGATGTCTACCAACACTCTCTGCAGGTCATGCGGCAAGCTATTGACCAGGAAGAACCCGGTGAACCGGACCTCGTACTGCGCTGGGCGGCACTGCTGCACGACTGCGGCAAACCCGCTACCCGTGCCTACAACGAGCAGGGAAACGTCACCTTTTACCAGCACGAAGTTGTCGGCGCGAAGCTGGTGCGACGCCGCCTTCGGAAACTGAAGTTCCCGAAGAAGACCAACCACGAAATCTCGCAGTTGGTCTACCTGCACATGCGCTTCCACGGCTACGGCGAAGGCAAGTGGACGGACTCGGCGGTGCGACGTTATGTCAACGACGCCGGAGATTTGTTGGAACGACTCAACAAAATCGTGCGGGCCGACTGTACGACAAGAAACCGTCGTAAAGCAGCACGCCTCGCACGCGCCTGCGACAGCCTGGAAGCGCGAATCAAGGAGCTCGCCGAGCAGGAGGACCTCGCACGTGTCCGCCCCGACCTGGATGGCAACGAAATCATGGAAATTCTGGACCTGAAGCCCGGCAAAGAAGTCGGACAGGCCTGGAATTACCTGAAAGAGCTGCGATTGGAGTCCGGTCCGCTGGAGCGTGAAGATGCTATCTTGGCGCTGAAGAAATGGTGGTACGAGCAGTCCGGTGAGCAGGCTGAAAGCGAAAGTGAGAGCTAATGGCATCGATTAATCCGGAAAATCTCTACGGCGACCGGCTTTTTACCAGCCTTGAGCGCAACGACCCGGCTGCCGGTATGCTGCTGCTCGCAGCACCCGGCATGCTCTCGCCGGAGTTTTCCCGCTCGGTGATTTTCCTCATTGAGCACGATGAACACGGCACCCTTGGTGTCGATCTCACGCAGCGTTCGCAGACGCCGGTGCACAATGTGCTCGAGCCTTGGGCGCCGCTGATGGCCAAGCCGCCGGTGCTCTACGTCGGGGGTCCGGTCAACCAGACACAGCCAATCTGCATTGGTGTGGTGCGAAACGGCGCCACCCTCCCAGAGGAGACCGACAGTATTACCGGTACCCCGCTGATGGAACGCATCGCCCACAGGTTTGCGCTGGTCAACCTCGGTGCGGAGCCGGAGGACGTACGCGACCGCATAGATGGCGCACGCATCTTCGCCGGTTACGCAGGCTGGGACCCGGGACAGCTGGAAGACGAGCTCGACCGCGGTGACTGGTACGTCGCCCCTGCCCTGCCCTCTGATGTACTCGCTCCTGCTGCCGCGGACATCTGGGGTGATTGCATGCGCCGTCAGCCATGGCCGCTGCCACTGTATGGCACCTACCCCGTAGATGTACGTGACAACTAGATGAGTGAGCACATCAATACCGAAGGAAACAGGGCTGAAGGAAGTAGCGCCACAGGAAACAGCGACCGCAGCGACATAGCTGCCGGCATCCGGCAGACACTGCCCGTGGGCATGGGACTCATTCCGCTGGGGCTCGCATTCGGCCTGCTCATCGCACAGACTGGCTTTAGCTGGTGGTGGGCCCCCATCTTCTCCTTCGTGGTCTACGCGGGGTCGATGGAATTCCTCGCTGTCGGCCTGGTTATGGCGCATACGGGTCTGCTCGGCTGTGCCGTGACGTCCTTTATGGTCAACTTCCGCCACGTCTTCTATGGGCTGACGTTCCCACGCGACCGGATACAGTCTCGTCTCGGTCGCGCATACTCCACATACGCGCTTACCGACGAGTCGTATGCCATCGTCTCTGCGGCAAATGCGGACGAAAAGATGTCGGGCCACCGACTGCTGACGATTCAGATTCTCTGCCAGTTATTGTGGGTGGGCTCCGGTATTGTCGGGGCTCTAACCGGCGCAGCACTGCCCGAGGGTATCCGCGGTGCCGAGTTCGCACTGGTGGCGCTCTTTACGGTGCTGGCCATGGACGCGTTTGAGACTTCTAAGGACTGGTCACTGCCCCTGTCCGCTATCGTCTGCACGCTGGTGGGCTGGCTGATTAACCCGAACCAGATGCTGGTTATCGGACTGCTGATGTACTTCGGCCTGCTGCTGTTGCGCGTGTGGTCACCGCGGGTGGATCGGGTGATGCGCATGACGTCGGCAAGCAATCAGCGTGTAACGGAGGGAGAGCGAGCATGACCGCGATGCCCGATTCCGGCTATGTGCTTGCCGCGCTCTTTGCGATGGGTACGGTGACTCTTGCGCTGCGTGCGCTGCCGTTTGCGTTCGTGCGCACTCTGAAAGGGTCTCCCCTGTTCGAGTTCCTCGGCACGACCATGCCGGTTGGAGTCATGGTGGCGTTGGTTGCCTACACCGTCTTCGGGCGGCTAGGACTCAGTGGTGAGAGTGGCGACCCCGGCGCTGCCTGGGCCGTGCCGGTAGCACTGGTGGTCACCATTGGCCTGCACTGGTGGCGGCGTAACACCGTGATTTCGATTTTTGTAGGCACGGCGCTGTATATGGTCCTCGTGAACCTTGTCGCGTGAGGTGCGCTGTGTGTGGACAGTGCCAGCGAACCAGTGGCTAGCGGCAGTGGCTAGAACTGCGCCGGTACCTGGCCTGTGAAGTCCGGTAGTCCCGGAATCTGGGGCAGCTGCGGGGTTTCCGGCAGATTCAGTAGTTCGCCGAGATTCGGGCTCTCGGGCAGGTTCGGGACGCTTGGGATGCCCGGCAGGCTCGGGCTGTCGGGCAGGCCAGGCAGCGATGGAGTGCCCAGCGTGCCGTCGAAGGCATTCTGAACATCGCTGGTGTGAGTTTCCTTCGTGCCGTAGGTGTTAGCAGCGACGCTGAAGTCAGGTCCAATGGATGCCGAGGCGTGAACGCTCTGGCGGTCATCGGACCAACCCCACTTTGTGCCAATCACACCCGGCAGCGTGGCGGTGCCATAGTCCTGGCGATAGCCGTCCGCCGCCTCAGGTGACGCGGTGCTCATAGCAACCAGCACCGGGTCAGAGGGGTTCTCGCGCTTCTTGGCCTCCAGGAATTTCACAGTGTCCGCGCTGGACGTAGTTGAATTTCCCCAGTGACCTGCGCCGTGGGTGTTGCTGAGGCCGTATTCACGCGCAGTGGCGTTGATGGAATCCGGGTATCGGCCGTAGAGCTCACTGGCGATATTGTCATCGGAGTAGCGAATCATCTCTGTGGCCTTCGCCTTGTCCGCTTCTGTGCCATGTTTGAAGACGTAGTCCGCAATGTAGAGCTTGACAATCGAAAGCCCCGGACGAGCTTCATTCTCGTTCGCCGTACCGTAGTGCGTGCCACTTGGGGTGTGGGTAAAGCTGATCTGGGTTCGCCCCGGAGCATCAATAGTGCCCTGCGGAGTCAGTTTTGGCTGCGGAGCCGCAGCGACGTTTCCAGCTGCCAGCGGAAGGCTGGTGACAGCGATGACACCGGTAAGACCCATGCGAATCGCGCGGGAAGGCCGTGGAGTAAGACGATGACGAGCGTTCATAACAAAAAACCAATCTACACGCGCAGGTGACCGACGCGCTGCCAAGCTGGATCGTAACCGGTATCGACGACATGCTCTCCCTCGGCCCACGTCTCCGCAACAGCTCGCAGACCCGCCTCCGCATCAGATGCCGGGTCAATAAAGAAGTGCATCAGAGCCATGCCATCGGATTGCTCAGTTGCAACAAAAATACCCTTGTCCTCAGCGATGGCTTCAGCGGCAGCGGTATTGAACTCGGAGAGGGATTCCTTGGATGCGTCCGTCGGCAAGCCCTTGTCGTCAATATTGCCGAGCATGAGCTGAATCAGCACATGCTGCGTCATAGTCGGGCTCACCAGCTGCGTAATCGGCGCGCGAGTAGCGACGACGAGTGGCTGGCCGTTGGCTTCGGCATCAATGGTGAGCCACTCCGGGCACTCTTCCGCGAGCTGCTCGACGACACCGCCCAGCTCCGGTAGCGGGATCGCACCTTCCGGCTCCTCGCCGGCGAAGGCAAAACCGCGTAGCCATAGGCCGAAGTCCTCCTCCCCCAGAGCCAGCTGCAGCAGCGTGAAACCGAGCTGAGCTACCAAGCGCTCACCGTCCTCCAACTGAGCAATTGCCGGGAACAGCGGGTGGAATAGGCGAACGTCCACTGCCCCATGACCACTGCTAACAGCCACGCGGGCGTCTGCCGGATCGACCTCGGCCGGAGCATCGGCCTCGAGAGCACCCTGTGCAACCAATGTGGCCGCGACATCCCCCAGCGACAGCTTCATCGCCGGATCCGCCTGGCGGAGGTCGGTGAAAGACCACACCGCGCCGTCGTCAGGCGCGGCCTCCAGCCAACGGCGAGCGACCGGACGCAGCTCCGGATCGCCGGCAGCGCTAACAGTCAGAAGGTGGCGAGAATACGGAGCGCCAGCCTCAAACCCCCAGATGAGCCGGTCATTAATAGCGGCGATGCGGCCGCCGACCTCCTTCTGGACATCAATAATGTCCACATCGGCGGCGTTCGGGGCACCATCGATACCGAGCTGGACACTAAACATTGAGTCGAGCGCATCGGCGCCAAAAGAATTCCACCACGACCAGAACTCGTTGATTGCGGTCTCTTCTGCGGCGCGCTGTTCCGGGGAGAACGGAGCCGGATTCTCGTTAGCCATGCTAAATCTCACACTTTCGTTTGCTCGTTTAAAACCGAACCATATGTTGTGCGCCCCAGTATATGTGCCAAGCCGGATTCGCCCCTCAGGTCCATGCGCTAGACCGCGTTAAGCGGGTTGTGGCTCCGGCTCAGCTTCTGCTTCCCTGCCCCAGCGAGCGGCGTAGACCGCACAGATCATCAGCTGAATCTGGTGGAAAATCATCAGCGGCAAAATGTAGAGGCTGGCATCGGCACCGAAGATAACGGCAGCCATGGGCAGACCGGTGGCCAGGGACTTCTTCGAACCGCAGAACTGAATCGCAATGCGGTCCTTGCGGTCGAAGCCCATCTTATTTGCGATGAATCCGGACAACCGCAAAACGAATTCCACCAGCACGACCGAAAGCACACACAGGATGACAATGTCCCCTGCCGGCACCTTCGACCAGATGCCCTGCACCATGCCCTCGGAGAAGGCTGCGTAAACGACCATTGCGATGGATAGGCGGTCAACGTTCTTAGTCGTCTTCGCGGCGGCAAACTTCAGGGTCCAACGGCGAGTGAGCTGGCCGATTGCGAATGGCAGCAGCAACTGCAGCGAAATATCCAAGAACACCGACGAATCCACATGAATGCCGCCACCGGTGGCCATCAACAGCATCACCAGCACCGGTGTGACGACGATGCCTAGCAGGTTAGATGCCGAGGCACTGACGATTGCGCCGGCGACATTGCCCTTGGCGATGGACGTGAAGTTCACACTCGACTGCACCGTCGACGGTGCCAGTGTCATGTACAAAATGCCCAGGTAGAGGCCAGGCGAGAGAATCCAATCCAGGGGTTTCATGAGCAGGCCGAGGATTGGGAACAGCACGAATGTGAAAGCCAGAATGGTTATGTGCAGCCGCCAATGCTTAACACCGGCCAACGCATCCTGCGGGCTCAGGCGCGCGCCATAGAGGAAGAACAAGAAGCCAATGGCGATCTTTGTGGCCCAGCTGAAAACCTCAGCGGTAGTGCCGCTTGCAGGAAAAATAATCGCCAGTATCGCTGCAGCAACGATACCGACGATGAGGGGATCTGGACGCCAATTCACAATTCGTTGCCACATGGACAAATAGCTTAGTGGGCAACCAGATGTTGTCTTACTATTTTGCAGAAGCTTTTCTCTGCAATAATTTTTTTACTTCTTCCGCTCAGCTGCCTTGCGCAGCGCATCCTTGTCCACAGGCTTGAAAGTGGCATTTGCGGAAGAGCCCTTGTCCGTGCACAGTCCTTCCAGACCACAGGAGCTGCAGCCACCGGAGACACCGCAGTCAGCTGCCGGGTTGTCGGAGCAGCAGGCATCATCAGCCGCAGTGTCGGCGGCATCAGTGGCGGCGGAGCCACAGCCGCAGCCGCTGTCACCGTCACCGCACCCACAACCGGAGCCGGACTCGGCGGAGACCTTGGCGTCGTAAAGCGCGATGGTGTGCGAGCCGATAGCCGCACCAATGCCGAGCATGGCGATACCGGCGAGCAGAGCGACGGCGTACCACAGCCACATCCAACCAGAGGCCTCCGGGCGGATGGCGAGGAAGCCGAGCATGGCGGCACCGAGGAAAGCGACAGCGGACACAGCCCACGGCGGGCCGGCAACGCGGTGCGTAATATCCCAGTTTTCCTGGGACTTTCGAGCCTCAGGCGCTCGAATTCCGATCCAGTCATTACCCGGCAGTTTCGCCGACCATGCCAAACCAGCGACAACGGCTATGCAAACAGCCAGAACCAGGGTAATTACAGGGATGACAATCATGCTTCCAATTTATATAGGTGGTTGAGCACGTGCCAAACGCACCTATTAGACTGTGAGACCATGACCAACAGCGAAAAGTCCTCGTCCTCGGCAGAAGCCACCGACTACCGCTACTCCCCCGAGCTGGCGACTCAGCTAGAGGGAAAGTGGCAGGCGTATTGGAAAGATAACGGCACCTTCTACGCCCCCAACCCGGTGGGCGATTTGGCAGCTGCCGACGGCTCGACTCCGCCGAAGGACAAGCTTTTCGTCCAGGACATGTTCCCGTACCCGTCCGGTGTCGGTCTGCACGTAGGCCACCCGCTGGGATACATCGCCACCGATGTCTTCGCGCGCTTCCACCGCATGCAGGGCGCAAACGTGTTGCACACCCTGGGCTACGACGCCTTCGGTCTGCCGGCGGAGCAGTTCGCAATCCAGACCGGTACGCACCCGCGCGTGACGACGGAAGCGAATATCGCCAACATGGAGCGCCAGCTGGGCCGCCTGGGACTTGGCCATGACCGCCGCCGTGTTTTCGCGACCACTGACCAGGACTACTACAAGTGGACGCAGTGGATTTTCCTGCAGATTTACAACGCCTGGTTCGATGAGGATCAGAAGAAGGCCCGTCGCATCGATGAGCTGATTCCGCTGCTGGAGTCGGGCGAGATGGCTACCAAGGATGGTCGCGTCTACGCTGAGCTCAGCGAGACCGAGCAGCGCGAAGCAGTCGACGAATTCCGTCTGGTTTACCAGTCGAATTCGATGGTCAACTGGTGTCCGGGCCTCGGCACTGTGCTGTCCAACGAAGAAGTGACCGCCGAGGGCCGTTCGGAGCGCGGTAACTTCCCGGTGTTCCGCAAGCGGCTGGGCCAGTGGATGATGCGCATCACCGCATACGCTGACCGCCTGGTCGACGACCTGGAGCTGCTGGACTGGCCGGACAAGGTCAAGTCCATGCAGCGCAACTGGATTGGCCGCTCCCGCGGTGCCGAGGTCGACTTCACAGCCGAGGTCGGCCCGAAGGTCTCCACTAAGATCAGGGTCTTCACCACTCGTCCGGACACTCTCTTCGGAGCCTCTTACATGGTGCTCGCTCCTGAGCACGAGCTGGTGGATCAGCTGGTTGAAGCCGGCAGCGGTTCCTACGAGGGCGTGGATGAGCGCTGGACCTTCGGCAAGGAAACCCCAGCTGAGGCCGTCGCCGCTTACCGCGCCGCAATTGCCTCCAAGTCCGACCTGGAACGCCAGGAGAACAAGGAGAAGACCGGTGTCTTCCTGGGCGCTTACGCCACCAACCCGGTGAGCGGTGAGCAGGTGCCGGTATTCATTTCCGACTACGTCCTGATTGGCTACGGCACCGGTGCCATCATGGCTGTCCCGGCCCACGATGAGCGCGACTACGAGTTCGCCACTGCCTTCGGTCTGCCAATCCGCGAGGTCGTCGCAGGTGGTGACATTGCAAAGGAGGCGTACGTCGGTAACGGTACGTGCGTGAACTCCGCCAATGATTCCGGCCTGGACATCAATGGCCTGGACAAGGACACCGCCATCGCCACCGTCATTGAGTGGTTGGAGAAGGAAGGTGCTGGTCACGAGAAGGTCCAGTACAAGCTGCGCGACTGGCTGTTCGCCCGCCAGCGCTACTGGGGCGAGCCCTTCCCCATCGTCTACGACGAGGACGGTCACGCCCACGCGCTGCCCGAGTCCATGCTTCCGGTCGAGCTGCCAGAGGTCGAGGACTACAAGCCGGTCACCTTTGACCCGGACGACGCCGACACCGAGCCAAAGGCTCCACTGGACAAGGCCACTGACTGGGTCAATGTCGAGCTCGATCTCGGCGACGGCAAGAAGAAGTACCGCCGTGACACCAACGTCATGCCGAACTGGGCAGGTTCCTCCTGGTACCAGCTGCGTTACATCGACCCGAATAACGCTGAGGAGTTCGTTGACCTGGAAAACGAGCGCTACTGGACCGGCCCTCGCCCGGAGACTCACGGTAAGGACGACCCAGGCGGCGTCGACCTCTACGTCGGTGGCGTCGAGCACGCAGTGCTGCACCTGCTCTACTCCCGCTTCTGGCACAAGGTCCTCTTCGACCTCGGCTACGTGACCTCCAAGGAGCCGTACCGCCGTCTGTTCAACCAGGGCTACATCCAGGCTTACGCCTACACCGATGCCCGTGGTGTCTACCAGCCGGCGGATCAGGTTGTTGAGCGCGATGGTAAGTTCCTCATCCCGGGCGGCGCCGAAGACGGCTCTGACCTGGAGGTCTTCCAGGAGTACGGCAAGATGGGCAAGTCCCTGAAGAACGCTGTCTCCCCCGACGAGGTCTGCGACAACTACGGCGCCGACACCCTGCGCGTCTACGAGATGGCCATGGGTCCGCTGGACACCTCCCGCCCGTGGGCGACGAAGGATCTGGTCGGCTCGCAGCGCTTCCTCCAGCGCGCTTGGCGCCTGGTGGTCAATGAGGACTCCGGGGAGCTCGCCGTCACGGACGCAGCGCTTTCCGACGACGACCTCAAGGCGCTCAACCGCACCGTGGAAGGGGTTACCTCTGACTACGCAGAGCTGCGTGACAACACGGCCGTCGCAAAGCTCATTGAGTACGTCAACTACCTGACTAAGACCTACGGTTCGACCGGTGCCCCGCGCGCCGCCGTGGAACCGCTGGCCCTCATGCTTGGCCCTGTGGCACCGCACATCGCGGAGGAACTGTGGAGCCGTCTCGGCCACACCGAGTCCCTGGCACACGGTCCGTGGCCGGCAGTTGACGAGAAGTGGCTGGTCGACGACACCGTTGAGCTGCCAGTTCAGATTAACGGCAAGGTTCGCGCTCGCATTGACGTGGCTACCGATGCTTCCCGCGAGGACATCGAGGCCGTCGCGCGTGCCGACGAAAAGGTTGTCGCAGCTGTGGAGAACGCCGGTGGCAATATCGTGAAGGTCATTGTCGTTCCGGGCAAGATGGTCAACCTGGTTGTGAAGAAGTAGCCAAGGAGACTAGTGCGTACAAGAAAGTGTCTGGGTTTATGACAGTTTGAGGCCTAAAATCGACTCAAATTTGTCATAAACCCAGACACTTTCTCGCTTGAGGCTTTCTCGCAAAAACCTCAAGAGGGTGGCTCCGAGGCTGGCCGCCTCTTACCCCTACTTAACGCCCAGAATCAGGACACCGAATGTGGAGAGCATCCACATCAAAGTGAAGGGCATGAGCACCCAGCACATAGCGAGCCACGCGCGCCAGTTGCGGAAGTTTTTCCACTCCACGTAGGTCTGCCAGAAGCCCAAAAGGCAGCCGACCAGGGAGATTACGCCCGGGACAACGGGGAAAAGGATCTCCCAAGTGCGGGAGCAGAGGAAGCTGGACTTACCCGCATCACAGGTGGGGCCACCGACAATGGCGCCGGCGATGCCAATAATGAGGCCCGCGAGCAGCGTCGTAAGAATCACACCCGCGGTGTAGATGTAGGCGCGCTTGCCGGAATACATCTTGCGCTCAAGCTCGTCGAAGATTTCATCCTCATTGCGCTCTGGTGTACTGCGTTCCGATGAATTATCCACCATCTGCTCCCCTCGCCTCTAAATGCCGTCTGATGTGCCTGCCATACTAGGCCGGAGTAATCAGCATTGGCACCGGGCTGTGGCGAACGATGTGGTTAGTCGACGAGCCGATGAAAATTCGCCCGAATGGGCCAAGAGTAGACGAACCCAAAACGAGCAAGTCGCCCTTTTTCCACTTGATGGACTGAATGGCCTCTTCCCAACCGTTGCCGGAGGCTACTTCCGCATCAATGGAAAGGTCTGGGTAACGGGTATGTGCGCGGTCGATACCGCGGTCGAGCAGCCCCATAGCCTGCTCGCGCCACTCAATCATCAGGTCAGAGGAGGGGCCGTAGCCGTTCTCCGTCGGGTACATGGTCGCACCACGCGGCGTAAACGAGACCAAACGCAGGGGAACTTCCCAGCGATATGCCAGGTCAGCAGCCTTATTCAATGCATGGTGGGACTGCGGGGTGTCAATGTAGCAAATGCTGACACGGGTCACACCGTGCTTAGAAAGCTTCGCGCCGGGGATAGCCAATCCCAGCGGGATTGGTGAGTAATGCAGCAGCGCATCCGAGGTCGATCCCGCAGTAAAGCGACTGCGGTTCTTGGCGGCCCAGTCCTTGGTATTGCTTCGACGGGTGCCAAGCAGAACCACATCGGCTTCGAATTCTTCGGCTTCGTTGCAGATAGTTGTGGATTCGCTGGAGGATTCGATGATCCGCACGGCATCGTCGTCAAGCATGCCCTTGCGCAGGCCAGCGAGCTTTAGCTCATCCTTGATGATTTTTTCAAGAGACTCGGTTTCGTGGGAAACCCAGGAGTCATTGGTGCTCAACCGAGCCAGTGAGGTCAGCGGCCAGCCACGCGACAGTGCGCTGACAACGCGAATCTGCACCTTCGTGGTGCGAGCTAACCAAGCGGCGTAAGCAAGCGTTTCGGTGCCGTACTCGCCTGGACGCCACGCAATCATGATACGAAGCGGGCGGGAAGCCATCGCTAATCCTCCTGTGATTACTCAGAAATATCCAAGTGGTGCTTCTGGGTAATAGCCTACGTGGATAGGCGGGCATATTTAAAACGGCACCGAGGAAGTGTAAAAGCTATGTATCCTGCCTGTGGGCTTAAAGGTGGCAGGGCTAGCTGGAAAAGAGACTAGACGCTTGGGTTTGTCTTTGGGTGCTCCGGGTAGTTTTCGAGGATCTTGGACAGAATCGTCTCAAGACCAGCGCCAAACTCCAGCTCTTCCTGGGTCAGCGTGCTGAACATCTCAGCCATCTGCTGATTGCGCTCTTCAGAAACGCGGTGCAGCTCTTCACGGCCACGGTCGGTCAGTTCAACGCGGACGCCACGGCGGTCTTTGCTGTCGCGGACGCGCTCCACCATGCCGGCGACCTCCAAGTGGTGCACGGCGTTCGAGGCGGTGGGCATGCGGATGGCCTCGGCCTCAGCCAACTGGCTGATACGGCAGGCGCCCAGTGCCTCCAGGGTCATCATGATGGACAGCTGCGCGCGGCTGAGCTGGGACTCCGAGGAGCGGCGGCTGTAGAGCAGCTCAGCGCGAGTCAGGAGAGGGCGAATGCGCTTAGCGAGCGACAGAGGAGTAACGGCATCAGGATTGCCAATCGAGCCCGAAGATAATGTCATAGCGACGATGTTATATGCGAACAGTGCTAGTTGCCAATACGAAATTTATTTGGGGTGCTATTTATTTTTCTACAACTGGTGATTTCGGCGATGAAATCACCAGGAATTTTCCACCAAACATCTAAAACCCCAGTACAAAACATTAAACCTATCTGCGTATAAGGTTTTTCGGTGCTGGCAGAAACCCCCTAAAGTGTCACTTCTTCTGTACTTAGAACGTTGGGTTGGAGGTAGCCATACGGCTACTTTCGCGAATGCTTTTGGCTTGTGATATGTCTCGCAGATTCATCCTCGCGGGTGTATTGCTGTCTGCTTTACGACGACTGCAGCGCACGCATCCATGGCGGGGACGAGATGGGCGCAGCAGCGAGTAGGGCGAGGAGGAAGAGAAGAGCGTGGGAGGGCGCGGGGAGGCTAGAGAAGCACAAAAGCGCCAGCGGCTACCGCATGGGTAACCGGCTGACGCTTTTCAAGGAACATGCTCTCGGAGCTGCTCGCTTGTACTTTTGAGTGCTTGTACCTTTTAGTCTTCGCCCTTGATGAATGCTTCGAGCTGTGCTCGCGCAACATCGTCGGCAAGCTGCTTCGGCGGGGACTTCATCAGGTAGGAAGAAGCGGCGTAAACCGGGCCGCCGATACCGCGATCCTTGGCGATCTTGGCAGCGCGAACAGCATCGATGATGATGCCAGCGGAGTTCGGGGAGTCCCAGACCTCGAGCTTGTACTCAAGGTTCAGCGGCACCTCGCCGAAGGCCTTGCCCTCGAGTCGGACGTAGGCCCACTTGCGGTCATCCAGCCAGTCCACCCAGTCGGACGGGCCGATGTGGACGTTGCGGTCATCGATCTTGCCGGCCAGCGGACCGGTGAGATTGGAGGTGACAGCCTGGGTCTTGGAGATCTTCTTGGACTCGAGGCGGTCGCGCTCGAGCATGTTCTTGAAGTCCATGTTGCCGCCGACGTTGAGCTGCAGGGTGCGCTCGAGGCGAACACCGCGGTCCTCAAATAGCTTGGCCATGACGCGGTGGGTGATGGTTGCGCCGACCTGGCTCTTGATGTCGTCGCCGACAATCGGAACCCCTGCGTCTTCGAACTTCTTGGCCCACTCCGGGTCGGAAGCGATGAAGACCGGCAGGGCATTGACGAAAGCTACACCAGCGTCAATGGCGCACTGTGCGTAGAACTTGTCAGCCTGTTCTGAACCGACCGGCAGGTAGGAGACCAGGACATCGACCTTGGCATCCTTCAGCGCCTGAACAACGTCGACCGGTTCAGCCGGGGATTCGTCGATGGTGTCCGCGTAGTACTTGCCAACGCCATCCAGGGTCGGGCCGCGCTGAACCTCAACGCCGAGAGTCGGGACATCGGCAATCTTGATGGTGCAGTTCTCGGAGGAAACAATGGCCTCGGAGAGGTCCTTGCCGACCTTCTTGTCGTCAACATCGAAAGCTGCGACGAACTCGACATCGGAGACGTGGTAGTCGCCGAAGACGACGTGCATGAGGCCAGGAATGGTCTCATCGGGCTTTGCATCGCGGTAGAACTCGACACCCTGCACCAGGGAGGAGGCGCAGTTGCCGACGCCGACGATAGCGACGCGAATTGAACTCATTTGGTAATTCTCCTTGAAACTATGTGCTCGGAGGCTTTGACCTCGCGCCGGGAACTCACACCGGGAACTCGCATCAGGACCTAGCATCAGGACCCCGCGCCAGGGCCTTACGCCAGCGGTGCGGCCGTGAGTGGGTGCACGCATTGAGGTAACGAGCGTGACGTTATACCTTTATGCGTTTTTTGCCGATGCCCGAACCGTGAGGGGGCATGTGTTTACCGATAAAGCGGGGGTGAAATCAGCCCGCACGCGCCTGCTAATCTGTCTTCGTGATGACATGGCAGGGCGAGATCGATCACTCCTTGCTCAAGAAGCAGTTATTGGAGCAGTGGCGTGCAGGGGAGATTTCACGGAAATCACTCTGTGATGCCGATGCTCGGCTGGTCGCTGCCGCGCGTTTTCACGGCAGAAAGCCCCAGGAAGAGTGCCCAGTATGTCGCAAATTCGACCTCCGACTCGTATTCTGGGTGTTCGGAGAAAACTTGGGCCGTCGTTCCGGCTCTGCTTGTACTGAAAACGAATTATCCGCAATAGTTAATGAATATGGTTCGTGCACCGTCAAAGAAGTTGAGGTGTGCCCCGACTGCAAGTGGAGTTTCCTGACCCGGACACTTCAGGCAGCTCGAGAAGAGTCAGAAAACTAGGGAGAGCACCCGTGAGCAATGATCGACCCGATAGCCCAGGCGGTCCTAACAGCCCTCACGAGGGCCAGGGTTCTAATTCATCAGGCGAGTGGTGGGATCAGCCGGATGCTGATTCCTTCAATACGCACGCACACTCCGATGACGCATCGCTTGACGACGATTCCAGTGACAGCATTGATGCTGTTTCGGTCGGTGGCAATGACGAGGGTCTGGCTACCGGTTCAGAGATGACGTCGGCAAGCGAGCCGGATCCGGAGAAGGGGCAGTACGCCCCAGATGACCATGAACCAGATGACCATGAAGAGGAAAGCTCGATGGCGCAAGAAGAACAGCCGACTGACAATAAGCGGCGAATTTTAGCGTGGCTCGGTCTAGCCGTGGCGTTGGTCGTGCTGTTGCCGGTAGTTGTGTTCGGTGTTGCTTATGCGACAACGGACGTGCCGGAGCCAGAGGAGTTGGCCAATAGCCAGATTGCGGTGATTTATGACCGTTCTGGTGAAAAGGAAATCACGCGCATCGTCCCCGAGGGCGGTAACCGAAGCAACATCACTATCGACAAGGTGCCGGATGCTGTACGCAATGCAGTGCTGGCAGCTGAGGATCGTGATTTCTATACCAACCCGGGTTTTTCCTTGACTGGTTATGCCCGTGCGGCTCTGGGAGTCGTGACTGGTAATTCCAGTGCCGGTGGCGGCTCGACCATTACGCAGCAGTACGTCAAGAATGCTGTGGTGGGCAATGAGCGCACGCTGACCCGTAAGGCCAAGGAACTGGTCATGTCGGCGAAGATGGCGCGGGAGTGGACTAAGGACGAAATCCTTGAGGCCTACCTCAACACGATTTACTTTGGTCGTAACGCATACGGTATCGCGGCAGCGTCGAAGGCCTACTTCGGTAAGGAAGTCGGTGAGCTGAATGCCGAAGAGGGTGCCGTGCTGGCAGCCTCGATTCAGCGTCCATCCGCACTGGATCCGTGGACTAACCGCCCGGAGGCTGAGCAGCGTTGGAACTACGTCCTCGATGGCCTGGTGGAGATGAACATCGTCTCGCCGCAGGACCGCGCGGGAATGCAGTACCCGGAGACCATCGATCCGGCGTTGGCGCCGAAGCAGGCTCCGGAGCCCGGCCCGGCTGCCATGATTAAGAATCAGGTTCTGGCTGAGTTGGAGCGCGAAGGTATCTCCGAGCAGGAGGTCAACACTGGCGGTCTACGCATTACGACGACCATTGACCCGACGGTGCAGCAGGCTGCCCTGGATGCGATGGAAAACTACGTCGATCAGTCAACGGGTTTGCGTGCCGCCATCGTTTCGGTGGAGCCGAAGACAGGTGCTGTCCGCGCTTACTACGGTGGCGACGATCCGACTGGTTGGGACTACGCGAACAGCGGTCTGCAGACCGGCTCTACTTTCAAGATTTTTGCGCTGGCAGCAGCGCTCGATCAGGGCATTCCACTGACCGCGCAGTACTCTTCGGCACCTGTGCAGTCCGGTAACGTCACTCTGCACAACGACGGCGGTGCCGGCGGTGGCGTGCTTCCGCTTTATGAGTCCCTGAAGCAGTCGCTGAACACCCCGTTTATTCGCCTGCAGCGCGACCTGAAGAATGGTCCGGATGACACCGCCAAAATGGCTCATCGTCTGGGCGTGGCTGAGTCCATCCCGGGTATTGAAAAGACTCTGATGGACGACAACGGTCACTCGCAGGACGGTATCGCCCTGGGTCAGTACCTCTCACGTCCGCTGGATATGGCCGTTGGTCTGGCTACCCTGACTAACGATGGCGTCTATCAGCAGACTCACTTCGTAGAGAAGGTCGAAAACTCCAAGGGCGAGATTGTTTACGAGTCCAACGCTGACAAGGGCGACCGTCGAGTTTCCAAGGCAGTGGCCACCAATATGATATCGGCCATGGAGCCTATTGCCGGTTACAGCAACAAGCCCTTGAGTGGTGGTCGCCCGTCGGCCGCCAAGACCGGTACTACGCAGTTGGGTGACACCGGCCAGAACAAGGATGCGTGGATGATCGGTTCGACACCGCAGCTGTCGACTGCAGTGTGGGTTGGCAACGTCGATGGTTCGGCGCTCTACAACTCCTATGGTGGCATCATGTACGGCTCGCAAACCCCGGGCGATCTGTGGAAGTACACCATGGATAACGCACTGTCTAACGAGGACTTTGAGTACTTCACCAAGCCGGAGCCAATCGGTGGTGTCGCAGGTGCGCCGCAGTACCAGGCGCCGTCGACCTCTGACTCTGGCTATGACCAGGGCTATGCCCCGGAGACCACAGAAGAGGAGTCGGCCGAGGAGTCGACCTCTGAGTCCTCCGAGGAGCAGCCTGCACCGCTTCCGGTTCCGGGTGGCGATGGCGGAGGCGGTGGCGGCGGAATCGCTGACCTACTGCCCATCCCGATTCCGGGAGGCGGTGGTTTCGGCGGTGGCAATGAAGGCGGCGGAGACCCCGGTAACCCTGGAGGTGGACAGTAAGTGGACACGTGGGTGATTTTCACCATCGTCTGCGTCGCGATTGGCTTCCTGATGTTCGGCACGGCCTTTTGGGGCTTCATGCAGAAGTGGAAACCGGCAATCATTTGGGCTCTGTGCCTGGCAGCTTTCCTATTCGCGACAGTCATTCCGGTGATTATTGCGTTGGCACATGCTTCCTCGACATCAATGTAGGACGCAGGCCAGGTAGTCAGTTGCTAGAGCGTTAACTGCCCACCAAGCACGCGACAACTTCACAATTCAAAGAGGCGCACGCAGTAGCTCTGAACTGCTCCCCATTAGTTGGACTGAGAAAT